>NZ_LN907827.1:314585-629170 GCF_001517405.1 Duffyella gerundensis
AGATGACCTGCAGATTGAACGCCTCGCTGGCGTACTCCTTGCCATCTTCGCCCAGGGTAACAAAGCGGAAAGTATGACTGCCAGGCTCCAGCGCAGTGTTTGGCTTGAAGTTCCAGTAACCCCAGTCGTTGACCTTCACTTCGCCAGCGGGTTTACCGTCCACATACACCTGAATGGTACTGCCCGGCATGCCGCCACCGTGGAAATCGGGTGCGGTATCATCGGTGTAATCACCATTTTCCAGCGCCTTATGCCACCCTACGTAATCGTAAACTTCACCCACGGTCGGCGCGAAGTATTCAACCGGCTTCGCGATGGTCAGGTCAAACGCCGGGCTTTGCGCCAGCACGGTGCCATCCGGGCCGGTGACGGTGGCATGGAAATGGTAAACGCCTTCGTCCAGCTCATAGGGCGTGAAGCTCCACTCGCCGTCGGCGTTGATTTCTGCCGAGCCAAGATAGCGGTAACCGTTATAAATATCGACCGTTCCGTTTGGTGTGCCGACGCCGTTCAGGGTTGGCGTGGTGTCATCGGTGCGTGCGCCGCTGGTCAGCGGATCGGTCACGTCGCCAACGTTGTCTTCCGCAGAGATAATGCGGCCCGCAACCTGGTTGATGATCTCAAGGTTGAAATCGTCGCTGGCATAGTGACTGCCATCTTCGCCCACGGTGACAAAGCTGAAGCGATGATCGCCTGTTGGCAGCGCCGAGCCTGGCGTCCAGGACCAGTTGCCCTGGCCATCAACCTTAGCGTCAGCGATTTTTTCACCGTGGTCATACACTTCGATGATGCTGTTTGGCATGCCGTTACCGCTGAAACGCGGCGTGGTGTCATCGGTGATATCGCCATTGCGCAGATGATTGTGCAGCTCTTTATTGTCGTAGGCAGCGTCTACGGTCGGCGCAAAATACTCAATTGGCGGCGCAACCGGCACGATCTCGAGCGTGAAGTTCGGGCCTGGCGCCAGCTCTGAGCCATATTCATTCACTTCGCGTGCAAAGAAATCGTGTGTACCCGCAGGCAGATCGTGTGATGGCGTGAAGCGCCATTCGCCATTGGCGTTGCTCTTTGCCGAGCCCAGATAGTAATAGCCCTGATAATAGATATTAACCAGGCTGTTCGGGGAGCTGGAGCCGTGCAGGGTAGGGGTTTCATCGTCGGTGCGGTCGCCAGAATGCAGCGCGTCGGTGATGTCGCCAACGTTGTCATCGGCATACAGAATCTGCGTAACCACCGGTGTCACCACGTCGAAGATGAACGGCTCGCTGGCGTGCACGTTGCCTTTGTTGTCAACCACTTCGAAGGTCAGGCTGTAACTGCCCGCTTCCAGTGCCGTTTCAGGCGTCCATGTCCACTCGCCGTTGCTGTTCACCTCGGTCTGGCCGATGGCTTTACCGTTATCGCGCACCACGATGGTCATGCCGCGGCCATAAGCGCTGCCGCTGAAGGTTGGCGTGGCGTCATCGGTTGACGCACCATTTTCTACTATGCTGTGATCGCCCTGGTTGTCGTAAACCGACCAGATTTCCGGCGTCAGTGAAGGAGGGATGGCGATTTCCAGCATAAATTCTTCGCCGGTAACCGGGGTTGCCACGCCTGGATATTCCACCACTGGATGGAAAGTATGCAGGCCCGGTGGCAGCGCCACATCCGGCGTAAAGTGCCATTCCCCTTTTTCATTGATTTGAGCTGAACCCAGCAGGCCTTTTTCGGTATAGATTTTCACCATGCCGTTTGGCGTGCCGACGCCGCGCAGCGTGGGCTGGCTGTCATCGGTGAAATAGCCGGTATATAAATTATCGGTTTGCTCGCCTACATCGTCTTCGGCGTAATTAATTCTTGCTGACAGGGCGATATTCAACGTAAAGCTCTGTTCAGAAATCTGCTCCTCACCGTCGTTGATACCGGCAAAGGTAAAGACGTTTTCACCTGGTTCAAGCGGCGTCTTCACATCATAGCGCCAGCTGCCATCGTAGTTGGCCTGGACCTCACCGATCACGTTGCCGTTAAGACGAATGATCACCATGGCGTTAACATTTGCTTTGCCGATCAGCGTCGGGGTGAAGTCAGAGGTGGTGGCACCGTTTGCAATACTATCCTCGAACGGTTCATCGACATTCGCAGCAGATGCATAAGGTGGGACAAAAGGCTCCGGAATATATGGCGCATTGACATACTGGATATCGAAGAAGTTCGATACGCTGCTTTCCACACCCTTAACGGTGCTGGTGGCATACAGCATGTTTAAACCCAGCTGCAGGTCTGAGGTGGTTTCAAAGCTGAAATTGCCATTTTCGTCAGCATAACCCTCACCTAACACTTCTCTGGTATGGACAGAGTAGATTTTTACCAGGCTGCCGGGCACGGCCTTGCCGCTGAACCGGGGACGGGCATCATCGGTGATGCCATTGTTGCTGACATTGCCGGTGCTATCGACGTTATCAAAAGCGCTCTCGATAACGGGCGCTGACGGGCGGGGTGGGGGTTCTGTTCCAACCCAGACATCAATCGTTTCGCTGGCGTAACTGACGCTGGCGGGGTTCTGCGCATCGACGGCGATTGCCTTGAAAGGGCCGGCGTAAATCGCTTCGATTTCCAGTTCCCATTTGCCGTCATTATTGGCTTGCACGCTGCCCAACACGTCGTTGAGTATATTCGTGATATAGACAATGGCTAACGGATCGGCGGTGCCTTTCAGCAGCGGCGTGGTGTCTTCGGTAAAGCGGTTTTCAATCAGCACCTCGCCGTTGCGGTTATCGTAAGCGCCCTCAATCACCGGTTTGGAAAGGAGAGGTTCCTGATCAACCGGCTGATCGGCATCAACCGGATGTTTAATCGCGCGATAATGCAGGATGAAAAAGTCTGAGTAGGCGACTTCTCCATCAGCCTGCGTGGCTTGTAGGGTAATAAATTGCTCGCCATCCGCGAAAGGCGTGGTGGTGACAAAGCTGAAGATGCCCTGATCGTTGGCATAGCCTTCGCCCAGTTTAATTCCCCGGGAGTAGACAGCTACAAGGCTTCCTGGCGCAGCGGAGCCGGTAAAACGTGGCATCGCGTCATCAATCGCGGAGCCGGGACGCACAGCGCCGGTTGTCCGTCCTGTATCACTGTAGATTTCGGTAATCATGGGAGTGACCGCGGATAACAACGTGTTCTGTGCATTCAACGTTTCATTGTTACGCGTGGTACCCGTGCGGGGATCGATCTTTGAATCTTTCATACGCTTCCTTTTTTAGGATTTTTTATAGAGGGTAAAGCTGAGCGCCATAGTGGTTTAGCGCTTTTTTTATTGCCCTGAGAAGCGTCTCGAAGCCGTGAGACTAGCGTTTATTTACGTCACTGGCGTGAAGAGATGTCATTATTGTGATGAATAATCAATGGTTTAAATTTATCGGCCAGAGCAGATAAATCGCCGCTATAAAAAAAGGGCCATGTTTAACATGGCCCTGTGCGTATTATCCGGCGCGGATAGCTCCGGGAAGGGTTACAGCAAAAGGATTAATAGAGGGTCGGCGCGATCTCCTCGGTTTGCAGCAGCGGTGCAGAAACTGGCACAAAAGCCGTTGGCTCGACCGGCGGTGTGGCGCTGATAACTGGCTCAGCCTCAGCAAACAGCGGCGCATCAGCGTCCTGCAGCAGTGAGCGCATAGTTAAAGGCTCCTGCTGATCCCATTCAATGTTTAGATTAAATACTTCGCTTTCAGCGCTTGGCAGCACATCCAGATTTTTAGGATCAATTGCCACGGCAAAGAGAGGAGCCTGACCGATTGAACCCTTGAGTTCCAGTTCCCAGTTGCCGTCTTTATCGACGATAGCAGTGCCAAAGGAATGACCTGGAACATTAACGGTTACCAAAGTAAACGGCGTGGCGGTGCCTTTCAGCAGCGGCGTTGCATCGCCGGACGGTTCGCCTTCGCCAATCAGACGCTCGCCATCGCGGTTGTCATAGGCCGCAAGGATCACCGGCGGTGGCAGTTGTTCAGGCTCAACCGGCTCCGGCTCACCCGTTACCGGCACGATCTCCAGTGCGAAGGTTGGGCTGGCAGGTGTCATGATTTTATCAGTCGTGGCACTGGATTTAGCACTGAAATGATGGATGCCCATCTCCAGTGGCTGTTCCGGAGTAAAGCTCCACTCGCCTTTACCATTGATGGTTTCTGAACCCAGCAGCTTGTCATTGTCGTAAATCCAGACAATGCCGTCTGGCACACCAAAGCCGTGCAGCGTGGGTTTCGCATCATCAGTTTGCGCACCGGCCAACAGGCTTTCTGTACTGCCAACGTCATCGGTGGCCGAGATAATGCGGTTGTCGCCTGGATAGACGATCTGCAATGCAAACAGGCTACCGTCGCTGAGGCTGTGCTCTTTGCCGTTCTCATCGATGCCGGCAACGGTGAAGAAATGCTCACGCTCACTCAGCGAAGCTAGCGGCGTCCATACCCAGAAGCCCTCGCCGTTCACCTGCACTTTAGCCTCTTCGCCGGTCACCAGATTGCGGATGACAACCGTTGAGCCCGGCTGGCCTTCGCCGCGCAGCGTTGGCGTGGTGTCATCACTGATGGCGCCAGATGGCAGTAGTTGCTGATCGCCTTCGCTGTCGATAGCGTAAAGGATATTCGGTGCCTGGAAATCATTTGGCTCGGTGATAATCAGGTCAAACGGCGCGGTTGGCGGATGAGTATAACCATCCGGATCGGTTACCAGCGCCATCAGGGCGTGACGGCCAATCTCCAACGGGTTTTCTGGCGTCACGCTCCAGGTACCGTCAGGACGGATAGTGGCTGTGCCCACCAGACCCTGAGCGTTAATAACAATCACAAAACCGTTTGGTGTACCGGTGCCGTGTAGCGTGGGCTGCGCGTCATCGGTGCGGCTGCCATCATAAAGCGGATCGGTATTGGCACCGACATCGTCATCAGCAAAGAGAATACGCACCGGAACCGGCGGTTCAATCTGCAACGTTAAACCTTTGGATGGATGCTCAACACCTTTATTGTCTATGGTGACAAAATTGAAGGTGTATTCGCCTTTTTCCAGTGCCGGAGAAGGCGTATAGGACCAGTTTCCCTGTGCGTTCACATGGATATCGCCCACGGCCTCTTCATTGATATAAACCGTGATTTTGCTGTTTGCCACGCCTCTGCCGCTAAAGGTTGGCGTGGTGTCGTCGGTGGTCGCACCGTGCGAAAGCGAGACGACGTTGCCGACGTTATCCAGGACATTTTCGATAACCGGTGCGAAATAGACCACTGGTTTAGTGATCACCAGATTAAAGGTTGGGCTTTGCGCCAGACGGGTGCCATCCGGGCTGATCACGATGGCGCGGAAGTTGTACGATCCTTCTAACAGGCCGCGTGATGGCGTCCAGCTCCACTCGCCGTTGTCATTAATGTTAGCGGTACCGTGATAGCCATAGCTGTCGTAAATATCGACTTTACCGCCCGGCGTGCCCACACCTTTCAGGGTTGGCGTGGTGTCGTCGGTGCGCGCGCCGCTGGTCAGCGGATCGGTAATCTCGCCGACGTTGTCTTCAGCAAAATTAATGCGTCCGGCAACGTGAGTGATGATCTGCAATGAGAAGTCGTTGCTGGCAAACTCGCGGCCATCTTCGCCGGTCACGACGAAGTTGAAGCGGTGGTTACCCGGTTCCAGTGCCTGCGTCTGCGTTGGCATCCAGCTCCAGTTGCCGTAGCGATCGACATACACCTCAGCGATTTTTTGATCGTTGTCGCGTACCTCGATTTTGCTGTTCGGCGTACCACGTCCGGTGAAGCGTGGGGTGGTGTCATCGGTGATGCTGCCGCTGCTCAGGTATTTCTGCATCAGCATGTTGTCGTAGGCACTGCTAATAGTTGGTGCGGCATACTCAACCGGCTTTGCAATGATCAGGTTGAACGCCGGGCTTTGCGACAGACGCGTGCCATCCGGGCTGATCACCGTAGCGCGGAAACTGTAGTTACCATCCTGCAGAGCGGCAGGTGGCGTCCAGCTCCAGTTGCCGTCGGCGTTGATATCGGCCCGGCCAATAATGCTGTAGCCATTGTAAATGTCGACCTTGCCACCCGGTGTGCCGACACCTTTTAGGGTTGGCGTAGCGTCATCGGTACGCGCGCCGTTGCCCAGCGGATCGGTGACAGAACCGACGTTATCCTCTGCCGAAGTAATGCGGCCGTTAACATGGCTAATGATCTGCAATGAGAAATCGTTGCTGGCAAACTCGCGGCCTGCTTCATCGATAGCGACAAAGCTGAAGCGGTGGTTACCCGGTTCCAGCCCCTGAGTTGAGGTCCAGATCCAGTTGCCATAGTGATCGACATACACCTCAGCGATTTTTTGATCGTTATCGCGTATCTCGATTTTGCTGTTCGGCGTGCCGCGGCCGGCGAAGCGCGGCGTGGTGTCATCGGTAATGCTGCCGTTGCTCAGGTACTTTTGTGCCAGCACGTTGTCGTAAACGTTGCTGACGGTTGGCGCAACATACTCAACCGGCTTTGCAATGATCAGGTTGAACGCCGGGCTTTGCGACAGACGCGTGCCATCCGGGCTGATCACCGTAGCGCGGAAACTGTAGTTGCCATCCTGCAGAGCGGCAGGTGGCGTCCAGCTCCAGTTGCCGTCGGCGTTGATATCGGCCCGGCCAATAATGCTGTAGCCATTGTAAATGTCGACCTTGCCACCCGGTGTGCCGACACCTTTTAGGGTTGGCGTGGCGTCATCGGTACGCGCGCCGTTGCCCAGCGGATCGGTGACAGAACCGACGTTATCCTCTGCCGAAGTAATGCGGCCGTTAACATGGCTAATGATCTGCAATGAGAAATCGTTGCTGGCAAACTCGCGGCCTGCTTCATCGATAGCGACAAAGCTGAAGCGGTGGTTACCCGGTTCCAGCCCCTGAGTTGAGGTCCAGATCCAGTTGCCATAGTGATCGACATACACCTCAGCGATTTTTTGATCGTTATCGCGTATCTCGATTTTGCTGTTCGGCGTGCCGCGGCCGGCGAAGCGCGGGGTGGTGTCATCGGTGATGCTGCCGTTGCTCAGGTATTTCTGCGTCAGCACGTTGTCGTAAACGTTGCTGACGGTTGGCGCAACATACTCAACCGGCTTCGCAATGATCAGGTTGAACGCCGGGCTTTGTGGCAGGCGCGTGCCATCCGGGCCGATCACCGTGGCGCGGAAGCTGTAGTTGCCATCCTGCAATGCACCCGCAGGCGTCCAGCTCCAGGTGCCGTCGGCGTTGATATCAGCGGTACCGATGCGGCTGTAGCCGTTGTAGATCTCAACTTTTCCGTCCGGCGTGCCGACGCCGTTCAGGGTTGGCGTGGTGTCGTCGGTGCGTGAGCCACTGCTCAGCGGATCGGTGACCGCGCCGACGTTGTCATCGGCAGAGTCGATGCGGCCCGTAACCTGGCTGATGATCTCAAGGTTAAAGTCGGCGCTGGCGTACTCCTGGCCATCCTCGCCCACGGTGACAAAGCTGAAGCGGTAATCGCCGGCTTCCAGCGGCTGGGTTGCGGTCCAGCTCCAGTTGCCATAGCGATCGACCGGCACCTCGGCGATGACCTTGTCGTTATCGCGCACTTCGATAGTGCTGTTCGGCGTGCCGCGGCCAGAAAAGCGCGGGGTGGTGTCATCGGTGATGCTGCCGTTGCTCAGGTACTTCTGCGTCAGCACGTTGTCGTAAACGTTGCTGATGGTCGGCGCGGTGTAGCTCACCGGCGGCGCGATGGTCAGGGCGAAATTCGGGCTGTTGGCCAGCACGGTGCCATCCGGGCCGGTGACTTTGGCGTAGAAATTGTGTGCGCCCGCGGCCAGCGCGGAGGACGGCGTGAAGCTCCATTCGCCGCTCTCATTGATTTTCGCCGAGCCGATCAGACGGTTGTTGTCGTAAATCCGGACGATGCCGTCCGGCGTGCCGACGCCGTTCAGGGTTGGCGTGGTGTCATCGGTGCGTCCGCCGCTGCTCAGCGCATCGGTGACGGCACCAACATTGTCTTCGGCAGAAGTAATGCGGCCCGTAACCTGGCTGATGATCTCAAGGTTAAAGTCGGCGCTGGCGTACTCCTGGCCATCCTCGCCCACGGTGACAAAGCTGAAGCGGTAATCGCCGGCTTCCAGCGGCTGGGTTGCGGTCCAGCTCCAGTTGCCGCTGCTGTTGACCGGCACCTCGGCGATAACCTTGTCGTTATCGCGCACTTCGATAGTGCTGTTCGGCGTGCCGCGGCCAGAAAAGCGCGGGGTGGTGTCATCGGTGATGCTGCCGTTGCTCAGGTACTTCTGCGTCAGCACGTTGTCGTAAACGTTGCTGATGGTCGGCGCGAAGTACTCAATCGGCGGTGCAATGGTCAGCGCGAAATTCGGGCTGTTGGCCAGCACGGTGCCATCCGGGCCGGTGACTTTGGCGTAGAAATTGTGTGCGCCCGCGGCCAGCGCGGAGGACGGCGTGAAGCTCCATTCGCCGCTCTCATTGATTTTCGCCGAGCCGATCAGACGGTTGTTGTCGTAAATCCGGACGATGCCGTCCGGCGTGCCGACGCCGTTCAGGGTTGGCGTGGTGTCGTCGGTGCGTGAGCCACTGCTCAGCGGATCGGTGACGGCGCCAACATTGTCTTCGGCAGAAGTAATGCGGCCACCCACCTGGGTGATGATCTCAAGGTTGAAATCGGCGCTGGCGTACTCGCGGCCATCCTCGCCCACGGTGACAAAGCTGAAGCGGTAATCACCGGTCTCCAGCGGCTGGGTTGCGGTCCAGCTCCAGTTGCCATAGCGATCGACCGGCACCTCGGCGATGACCTTGTCGTTATCGCGCACTTCGATAGTGCTGTTCGGCGTGCCGCGGCCAGAAAAGCGCGGGGTGGTGTCATCGGTGATGCTGCCGTTGCTCAGGTATTTCTGCGTCAGCACGTTGTCGTAAACGTTGCTGATGGTCGGCGCGAAGTACTCAATCGGCGGTGCAATGGTCAGGGAGAAATTCGGGCTGGCTGGCTGTTCCTGACCGCTGCCATTCACTTCGCGCGCGGTAAAGTCATACGAGCCCGCTGGCAACGGCGAGGAGGGGGTAAAGCTCCACTTACCGTCGGCGTTGATTTCTGCCGAACCGAGATAGAGGCGGCCTTTATAGTAAATATTCACCGTGCTGTTTGGCGTGCCGCTGCCGTGCAGCGTTGGCGTGGTGTCATCGGTACGGCCACCGTTGCTCAGCGCATCGGTGACGCTGCCAACGTTATCATCGGCATAGAGGATTTTGGTGTCTGTCGGCAACACAACCTGTAGCACGAAAGGCTCGCTGGCGTGTACCTTGCCCTGGAGATCAACAATTTCAAAGGTCAGGCTGTGGCTGCCGGTTTCCAGTGCAGGCTCGGGCGTATAGATCCAGTCGCCGAATGGATCGACCTTGATACTACCGATGACGTTGCCGCCGTCGCGCACCATCACCATTCTGCCAGGGGCATCAACATAGCCGGTGAAAGTTGGCGTGGCGTCATCGGTGGTGTCACCGCTGTCCAGCCAGCTGCTGTATCCCTGATCGTCGCGAGCATAAAGAATTTCCGGCGTCATCGAGACCGGTGTGGTGATAGTGAGGGCAAAGTAGTCGCCAGAGACAGGCTGGTCAGAATCAGGATGCGTAATAATCGGGCGGAAGCGGTGCACGCCCGGTGCCAGCGGTGACTCTGGCGTAAAGCTCCATTCGCCGTTTTCATTGACCTGAACGGAACCCAGCAGGCCACGTTCGGTGCGAATCAGCACAATGGCGTTTGGTGTGCCTGCACCATGCAGCGTCGGCTGGCTGTCATCGGTACTCTGGCCTGCTGACAGCTCGCCGATATCAAGACCCACGTTATCGTCGGCATAGGTGACGCTGACCCTGAGGGCAATGTTGAGCGTAAAGCTTGCTTCAGAAATCTGCTCAACGCCATTGTTCATGGCGGCAAAGGAAAAGATGTTTAGGCCTGGCGACAGCGGTGCTTTCGGCTCAAAGATCCAGATGCCATCTTTATTGGCCACCACTTCATCAACCACGATGTCATTGATGCGAATAATCACCGTGGCGAAAGCGTTGGCCTTACCGGTTAGCGTTGGCGTGACGTCGGTGGTGGTGCCGTCGTTACCAATCACGTCGTTAGCTGGCTCATCAATCGCGGCTTGCAGCGCATACGGCGGAATGAACGTATCCGGTAGTTCTGATTGCGGTGTGTAGGTCAGGCTAAACGGGTCAGAAGGAGGGCTGCTGACACCATCGAAGGAACTGATGGCGTAAAACGTATTTGAACCCGACGCCAGCGGTTCGGTAATGGTAAAGCTGAAGTGCCCGTTCTTGTCGGCGTAACCCTGACCAAGTAGCACGGACGTGCCTGACAGGAAAATTTCTACCAGGCTGTGAGGATCGGCTGTGCCGCTAATGACGGGCTGCGGATCATCAGTAACTCCATCCTGGTCAACGTAGCCTGTTGCGCCAACATTGTCGTAAACCGATTCAATCAACGGCGCACTTTCTGACTGAAGCCGGAGGTGAACGAGTTCGCTTCTGTAGCTGACGTTAGCTGGATTTTCCGCATCAACCGCAATCGCCTTGAACGGGCTGCCACGATTGATGTCGACTTCCAGCTCCCATTCGCCCTCAGCACTGGCCTGAATGCTGCCCACAGGCTGCCCAAAAAAGTTGGTTACGTAGACAATCGCCAGCGGATCGGCCGTGCCTTTCAGTAGCGGCGTTTTGTCGACGGTAAAGCCATTTTCAATCAGCTTTTCGCCGCTGCGGTTATCGTAAATGCCTTCAATTACCGGTCTGGAAATCGTGGGTTCGAGGTTTACCGGCTGATCGGGATCGACTGGATGCTTAAGCGGCAGGAAACTAAGAGAGATGACTTCTGAGCGCGCTTCGTCTCCGTTGCTCTGCGTCGATTTAGCAGAAATCAACTGACCACCGGCAGCGAATGGCGTGGTGCTGACAAAGCTAAACCGGCCATTTTCGTCAGCGTAGCCTTCGCCCAGCTTTGTGCTCCAGGAAAAAATTTCGACCAGGCTGCCCGGTGCGGCGGTGCCGGTGAACCGTGGCATTGGGTCATCGGTTACTCTGCCCGGAATGACCGGGCCAATGGCGGTGCCGGAGTCATTGTAGATTTCGGTAATCACCGGTGAGGTAAACAGGCCACTGCGTGCATCGGCGTCGTGCGCTGTGTCAGTAATGTGGGTTGAGTCTTTCATACGCTTCCTTGTTTAGGATTTTTTTCAGAGGGGTAAAGCTGATGGCCATAGTGGTGCACCATTTTTGCTAATGCCCTGAGAAGCGTCTTGAAGCCCGTGAGACTGACGTTTATTTACGTCAGCAGAAATTATTGCCGATCTCATTTATGCGTTTATCAATGCGTTATTGGTTTGCGCTGGCTGCAGCCATCCGGGAAAAGCAGATAAAAAAAGAGCCATGATCATCATGGCTCTTTGCAGGTATCCGGCGTGGATCACGCTGGAGAAGGGACAGAAAAAGAATTAATAAAGAGGCAACACGATCTCTTCGGTTTGCAGCAGCGAGGGGGATGCCGGAACAAAGCCGACAGGCTCAGCGGGCTGCGTGGTGCTGAGGGCCGGTTCAGCTTCAGCGAACAGCGGTGCGTCGGCTTCCTGCAGCAGTGAGCGCCGATTGATATTTTCCGGCACCACGGCGACCGGCACAATCTCCAGTTCAAACGTCGGGCTGGATGGCGTTCTGGCACCGGAAAACAGGTCGGTGGACATGGCACTGAACTGGTGGATGCCCTCTGACAGCGGCTGCTCCGGGGTAAAGCTCCATTCGCCTTTGCCGTTAATTATGCCCGATCCCAGCAGACGACCATTGTCGTAGATCCAGATGTCGCCATAAGGTAAGCCAAAGCCGTGCAGCGTAGGGCGGGCATCGTCGGTTTGTGCGCCGGCCAGCAGGGTTTCAGTGTCGCCAACATCATCGGTCACCGAGGTAATACCGTTGTCGGTGGGGTGAACGATGTTGATCGGGAAAAGCGCACTGACATCGCCATATTCATCGCCATTTTCATCAATGCCGACCACGGTGAAAATGTGCTCACCCTCGCTGAGTGAAGCCACCGGCTTCCAGGCCCACCAGCCCTCGCTATCCACCTTCACTTCAGCAGAATCGCCGGTAGCAAGATCGCGTACGACGATCGTCGCGCCCGGTTCGCCCTGGCCACGCAGCGTCGGCATGGTATCGTCGCTGGTTCCGCCTGGTGCAACCAGGCCCTGTCGACCCTGGCCATCATGAATGGAGTCAATGGTCGGTATCTGCGAAGTCAACGGCACCAGCTTTGAGCCCTCACCTGACGCGCTGCTTCCCGAAGCAGCAGCCTCCGCCGCGGCGGCCTGCTCAGCGGCGGCTTTAGCGGCAGCCTCCACCGCGGCGGCCTGCTCAGCGGCGGCTTTAGCGGCAGCCTCCGCCGCTTCAATAATTTTATCAGTCTGCTCATCGGCACCCGCGGTTTGAGCACTCACTGGCGGTGTTATCTGCAGGATAAAAGGCGCGCTGGCATGCACGTTGCCCTGGCTATCAATGATTTCAAACGTCAGGCTGTGGCTGCCGGCTTCCAGCGCCGGATTCGGCGTATACGTCCAGTCGCCATATTCTTCCACTTCAACAGAACCTGTCACTTTGCCGTGATCGCGTACCAGGATAGTCATGCCGGGGGCATCGACAAAGCCGGTAAAGGTTGGCGTGGTGTCATCGGTGGTCGCGCCACTGTTGAGCCAGCTGCTACGTCCTTCATTGTCGCGCACGTCCATGATTTCCGGCGTCAGCGGCACCGGTGCAATCACCGTCAGCTCAAACCAGGCACCGGAGAGTGAATTGTCGGCATCAGGATGGCTGATAACCGGGCGAAAACGGTGCACGCCCGGCGGCAGTGCTATTTCTGGCGTAAAACGCCATTCGCCGTTTTCATTCACCTGAACGGAACCGAGCAGGCCACGTTCGGTATAAATCTTCACAATGGCGTTTGGCGTACCGGCACCCTGCAACGTCGGCTGGCTGTCATCGGTGTACTGGCGCGCTGACAAATTGCCGGTTTCAGGCCCGACATTATCTTCGGCATGTTTGATACTTACTGCGAGAGCGATCTCCTGTGCAACGTCGTGCGCGGCTGCCTGCTGCAGCTGTTCAACGGCGGCGCCTGAACCATTATCATTATAAAGGCCCGCAGACATGGATGACGCCAGCAGATCGCGCACAGGGAGTCTGTCGGTATGAGGTATTGTGCCAGTGCGTGAGGCGTTTATTGAGTTGTTCATATACTTCCTTATTGAGGCTATTTTTAGAGGGATGGTGCCGGACCATAGTCGATTAACTGTTTTTTGAATGCCCTGAGAAGCGTCCTGAAACAGCAAGGTGAGGGGGGATTAAGGCAGGGTTGATATTAATATTATCAATGGGTTATTTTGATTCTTCCTGATTGCGGATATAAAAAAGGCCATGAAAACATGGCCAGATAAGCAGGGCGCAACGCCCTGCTCTGTGTGCAGTGGGTTATATGCCGCTGCACAATTGATGACGGTTACCAGGTGGTGGTATCGTCCAGATCCTGTTGAATCAGACCTGTATTCACCGGCGCGTAAGCCATCGGCTCAGTGGGCTGCGTGGTGCCAACAGCGTTCTCTTCCTGCGGGAACAGCAGTTCGTTGCCGTCCTGCAGCAGCGTTTCGGTAGAGAAGGGGGTAACGGCGCGGGAGAGATCGAAAGTCACTTCAATCGGCTCGCTACGATCGCTGATATTGCCCGGATTCTCAGGGTTGCTGGCTATTGCAAAGAACTGGTTGCCACGAGGTCCTGGAATTTCATACGACCACTCGCCCTGAGCGTTTGCTTCTGTCATGCCAATCAGGTTACCGACACGATCGAGAATGCCTATGGTAGCCAGTGGATCGGAGGTGCCTTTCAACACTGGCGTGATGTCGCGTGAGATGCCGTCTTCAATACGGATATCTTCACCAGAACGGTTGTCATAAATGCCTTCAATCACCGGTATGGAAGGCTGCGGGCGTGGCAGTGGCTCAACTGGCGGCAACGGATCGACCGGTGGTTCTACCGGCGGCTCAACAGGTGGCAGTGGATCAACCGGCGGTTCGACCGGTGGCTCAACTGGCGGCAACGGATCGACCGGTGGCTCAACAGGCGGCAATGGATCGACCGGTGGTTCTACCGGCGGCAGTTCGCCGTTCACAATGTTCAGTTCCAGAGGCTGTGGTGCGAAGCTGAAGGAGCCATCCGCGCCAGCCACTTCGATGTAGAAGCTGTGATCGCCTGCCACAAGATCTGCGTCTGGCGTGAACGACCATTCGCCTTTTTCATTGATCGGGGCGGTGCCAAGCATGCGGCCGTTATCAAGGATAAACACCGTGCCGTTTGGCGCGCCGGTGCCGAACAGGGTTGGACGGCTGTCGTCAGTTTGCGCACCGACATTGTCGCCCGCGTCGTTCAGCGCGCCGACAATGGCTGCGGCTACCGGAGCGGCTACGGTCAGCGCAAAGCTTTCCGGGCTGATACGCATTGCACCGGTGCTATCAATGCCGCCAAAGGTCAGCGTATGCTCACCGTTGTTCAGCGCTGGCTCATAGCTCCACATGCCGTTGCGATCTGCCTGCACGGAGCCAATTTGCTGACCATTATCGAAGATATAAACCAGCGCATTGCGATCGGCGTGGCCGTACAAGGTTGGCGATGCATCATCGGTAGAGGTGCCGTTCTGCAGGCGACCCTGACGTGGACCCTGGTTGTCCACCACGTCGTAAACGCCCGGCGCGATGAAAGGCACCGTGGGCTCCACTGGCGGCTCAACCGGTGGTTCTACCGGCGGCAGCGGATCGACCGGCGGCTCAACAGGTGGTTCAACCGGCGGAACTGGATCAACAGTGCCTTCGCCATTCCAGAAAATGACCGTCTGCGGCGCTGAAGAGGGGCTGGTTTCGTTATTCAACTCGGCGCGAGCAGAAATCAGCTGAGGTCCGGCAAGCAGCGGCGTAGTGATTTCAAAATTAAAGATGCCGAACTGATTGGCATAGCCTTCGCCAACTTTGACGCCGTTAGCCCAGATCGAGACCAGGCTGCCTGGTGCTGCAATGCCTTCAAATACTGGCGTGGAATCGGTGGAGGTGACGCCATCACCGACCGGCATTAATGGACTGCCAGAGCTTTCATAAATGGTGCTGATGACCGGCGCCGCGATAGCCAGTTGCTCAAAGCGGTTGGTCTGGTTTTCCTGGGGGGTGGGGCGATTAAAAGTGTTTCTTTTCATGAGATGTTCCTTATTAAGCGCATCAGATGATGATGCGTCTGTGGCACATCCTTGTTCAGAACGTTAAAGGGGTGCGTTAAGAAGCGTCCCGAATGGTCCTGAAACGACACTTCATTACATTCGCGTGTGATGGTAAACGCGAAATGAAAACTATTCGCATAAAGAACTTTACAGACGCGAATGATAATGATTATTATTGCTCTGCGTTCTCAGCCGGTCTGCTGGCCGTCTGTGAAAGCACGACATTGCTCACATTGCTTCCAGTATTTCTTGCCAGCCTTGCGCTGGCTTTTTTTTGCCCTGCATTTGCCGTCGATAACCACCTTCTCTTACAGGCGTTCTCGCGCTTTTTTGATAGACTCAGCCCATCACTTCTTTAGCTGCCTGATTCCGATGAAGAAAAAAAGACCTGTGTTGCAGGATGTCGCCGATCGCGTGGGCATCACCAAAATGACGGTTAGTCGCTATCTGCGTAATCCTGAGCAGGTCTCTTTTGCGCTGCGCGATAAGATTGCCGCGGCGCTGGATGAGCTGGGATACATTCCCAATCGCGCGCCTGACATGCTCTCTAATGCCACCAGCCGCGCCATCGGCGTGCTGCTGCCGTCATTAACCAATCAGGTGTTTGCCGATGTGCTGCGCGGCATTGAAACGGTCACCGACGCGGCGGGTTATCAAACGCTGGTGGCGCACTTTGGCTATAACGCGGAGAAAGAGGAATTACAGCTGCGTTCCTTGCTCGGCTGGAACATCGATGGCGTGATCCTCACCGAACGTAGCCATACGCCGGGCAGCCTGCGCATGCTGGAAACCGCCGGCATTCCGGTGATTGAGATGATGGACAGCCTGTCGCCGTGCCTGGATATGGCGGTGGGGTTTAACAATATTGAGGCGGCGCGACAGATGACGCAGGCGATCCTGCACAAAGGTTATCGGCACACCGTTTATCTCGGCGCCCGTCTGGATGAACGCACGCTGCAAAAGCAGCAGGGCTATGAGCAGGCGATGCGGGAAGCGGGGCTGACGCCGCACAGCGTGATGATGGAGAAAGCGTCGTCCTTCTCAGCTGGAGCAATGCTGCTGCATGAGGCGCGCAGTCGCCATCCTGAAACCGATAGCCTGTTCTGTACCAACGACGATCTGGCGGTCGGCGCCATGTTTGAGTGCCAGCGGCTGGGATTACAGGTGCCGCAGGATATGGCGATTGCCGGTTTCCATGGCCATGATATTTGCCAGGTGGTCAATCCGCGGCTGGCCACGGTATTAACGCCACGTGAGCAGATGGGCGAACAGGCCGCTACCATGCTGCTGGCGCGCATCGCGGGCGATACCAGTAAACCGCAGCCCTGCGATATCGGCTTTTCTATTCTTGAAGGTGGCAGCATCTGAATTTGCCAGTTTTACGAGCTGGCTCACACTTTCGTACTTTTCACCGCTGAACGGTTGCTACGCTTTGCGCACCTCCTGACAATGCTGTTCATATTGTTATCGGTAACATTGCATAAAACCTTCGCCGGAGAAAACCTCTATGTCCACATATCTACCGCCGCATCACGTCTTTATCCTGATGGGCGTTTCAGGCAGCGGCAAATCCGTCGTGGCCAGCGACGTGTCGCACCAACTCAGCACCGCCTTTCTTGACGGTGATTTCCTGCATCCGCGCGCCAATATCATGAAAATGGCTGATGGCCATCCCTTGAATGATGAAGATCGCCAGCCATGGTTACAGGCGCTAAATGATGCAGCGTTTGCCATGCAGCGCACCCAGCCAATCTCGATTATCGTCTGCTCAGCACTGAAAAAGCAGTACCGCGACATCCTGCGTCAGGGCAATCACAACCTGAAATTTATCTACATGAAAGGCGATTTCGACACCATTGAAGCCCGCCTGCGTGCGCGCAAAGGGCACTTTTTCAAGCCGCAGATGCTGGTAACGCAGTTCGCTACGCTGGAAGAGCCGGGTGCAGATGAGCCAGACGTGCTGACCATCGATATCGACCAAACCGTGCAAAACGTGGTGGCCGATACGGTTGCCGCCATCAAGGACGCGATTGCTAAAGGTCAGGCATGAGCACGGCAACGCTAATTTTAACCGCTGCTGGCTCGGTACTGTTGTTGCTGTTTCTGGTGATGAAAGCACGACTGCACGCTTTCGTAGCGCTAATGATGGTCTCGGTTGGCGCGGGCCTGTTCTCCGGCATGCCGCTGGATCAGATAGCGGAAACCATGCAAAAAGGCATGGGCGGTACGCTCGGTTTTCTGGCGATTGTGGTCGCGCTGGGCGCGATGTTTGGCAAAATCTTGCATGAAACCGGCGCGGTCGATCAAATCGCCATTCGCATGCTCAACGCTTTTGGCGAGAATCGCGCGCATTACGCCATGGGCATCGCCGGGTTGATCTGCGCACTGCCGCTGTTTTTTGAGGTCGCAGTGGTGCTGCTGATTAGCATCGCCTTTGCCGTGGCGCGCCGCACCCACGATAATCTGGTGAAGCTGGTGATTCCACTGTTTGCTGGCGTGGCGGCCTCGGCGGCCTTTCTGCTGCCTGGCCCGGCGCCGATGCTGCTGGCATCGCAGATGCATGCCGATTTTGGCTGGATGATTTTGCTTGGTCTCTGCGCGGCGATTCCGGGCATGCTGATCGCCGGTCCGCTGTTCGGCAACCTGATTGCGCGGCACGTCACCTTCAGCTCACCGCCGGAAGATCATCAGCCCGATGTGCATGAAAGCAAGCTGCCGTCGTTTGGCTTCAGCATCTCGCTGATCCTTTTCCCGCTGGTGCTGGTTGGTCTGAAAACCATCGGCGCACGCTTTACCCCAGAAGGCTCGCAGCTGTATCAGTGGCTGGAGTTTATCGGGCATCCGTTTATTGCCATTCTGCTCGCCTGTCTGGTGGCGATTTATGGCCTGGCCGGGCGTCAGGGTATGGAAAAAGAGAAGGTGATGGAAATCTGCGGCAGCGCGCTGCAACCGGCAGGCATTATTTTGCTGGTGATCGGTGCAGGCGGCGTGTTCAAGCAGGTGCTGGTGGATTCGGGCGTTGGCCCGGTGCTCGGCCATGCGTTGACCGGTGCGGGGTTACCCATCGCGCTGGCCTGCTTTATTCTGTCGGCGGCGGTCAGGGTCATTCAGGGATCGGCCACGGTCGCCTGTCTGACCGCGGTGGGGTTAGTGATGCCGGTGATTGAGCCGCTGCACTACAACGGCGCGCAGATGGCGGCGCTGTCGATCTGCATTGGCGGCGGTTCCATTGTGCTGAGCCACGTTAACGACGCCGGTTTTTGGCTGTTTGGCCGCTTTACCGGCGCCACCGAAGGCGAAACGTTGAAAACCTGGACGCTGATGGAGACCATTCTCGGTACGGTCGGCGCGGTAATCGGCATGATCGCCTTTACGCTGCTCTCCTGACATCACGCGCGGGCGACGCTCAGTCGCCCGCCGTTTTACAACTTCATGTAGGCGCGAATGCCATCCAGAAACATCTGTGTCGCCAGCATAATCAGAATCAAGCCCATCAAACGCTCCAGCGCATTGACCCCTTTCTCGCCCAGCAGGCGAATAAACAGCCCTGACATCAGCAGCACCGCCACCGTAATTCCCCAGGCAAACAGCAGCGCCAGCACCAGATAAGACATCTGGTTGGGATATTGATGCGACAGCAGCATCAGCGTCGCCAGCAGCGACGGCCCGGCCACCAGTGGAATCGCCAGCGGCACTAAAAAGGGTTCTTCACCCACCGGCAGGCCGCTGGCGTTGCTTTCATGCGAAGGGAAAATCATTTTGATGGCGATCAGGAAAAGAATAATGCCGCCGGAAATCGACACCGTTTCGGTGCGCAGATTAAGGAAGGTCAGAATTTTTTCACCGGCAAACAGAAACAGCAGCATCAGAGCCAGCGCGATCAACATTTCGCGAATCAGCACCACGCGCCGTCTTTTGGGTTCGAGATGCTTGAGCACCGACATAAATATCGGCAGATTGCCCAGCGGATCCATGATTAACAATAATAATATGGTTGCCGAAATCATTTCAGTCATTTGTATTACTCTGCGTGATCGCCCGCTCAGGCGGTTATTAGCGGTACTGCTGAAAATCGTAGCGCTATCGAATTAATTCACTTGCCAGAAGTGCAGCATTTTGTAGAGTTGATACCCATTAGTAAATCGTATATCCCGAAATAAGGCGCGGCTTTTTGCCCCAGCCCCTTTCAGCTCTGTTTTCAGCATGAATTTCGGTTAATGTTCGCCTGTCCAGCTGAGAGTCTCAGCTGGTGTTTCGTCCGCTAAAGAGGCAATAAATGAAATCTGTAGGCTTAATCGGCTGGCGCGGTATGGTCGGCTCAGTACTGATGCAGCGTATGACTGAAGAGCGCGACTTTGATGTTATTCGTCCGGTTTTTTTCTCCACCTCGCAGCACGGAGAGGCGGCGCCGGCGATCGGCGGTCAATCAGCCGGTACGCTGCAGGATGCCTTTGATATTGAGGCGCTGCGTGCGCTGGATATCATTATTACCTGCCAGGGCGGCGATTATACCAACGATGTTTATCCGCGCCTGCGTGCCAGCGGCTGGCAGGGTTACTGGATTGATGCTGCCTCTTCGCTGCGTATGCAGGACGATGCGATCATTATCCTCGATCCGGTCAACCAGCATGTGATTCAGCAGGGTCTGGATCAGGGCATTAAAACTTTTGCTGGCGGCAACTGTACCGTGAGCCTGATGCTGATGTCGCTGGGCGGCCTGTTCGCGCAGGATCTGGTGGAGTGGGCGTCGGTTGCAACCTATCAGGCCGCTTCCGGCGGCGGCGCACGTCATATGCGGGAACTGCTGAACCAGATGGGCCAGCTGCATGGTCATGTGGGCGATCTGCTGCAAAACCCGGCCTCGGCCATTCTGGATATCGAACGCAAGGTGACCGAGCTGAGCCGTTCCGGTGGTTTGCCGGTCGATAACTTCGGCGTGCCGCTGGCGGGCAGTCTGATTCCGTGGATCGACAAGCAGCTGGACAACGGCCAGAGCCGCGAAGAGTGGAAAGGCCAGGCAGAAACCAACAAGATCCTCGGCACTTCACAGGTGATTCCAGTGGATGGGCTGTGCGTGCGTGTTGGCGCGCTGCGCTGCCACAGCCAGGCATTTACCCTGAAGCTGAAAAAAGATGTGCCGCTGGCCGAGATCGAGCAGATGCTGGCCACGCACAACCAGTGGGTGAAAGTGGTGCCAAACGATCGCGATATTACCATGCGTGAACTGACGCCTGCCGCGGTGACCGGTACGCTCGCAACACCGGTAGGCCGCCTGCGCAAGCTGAATATGGGCCCGGAATACCTGTCGGCATTTACGGTCGGCGATCAGTTGCTGTGGGGCGCGGCGGAGCCATTACGTCGGATGCTGCGCCTGCTGGCATAAAGCGGGGGAGTGCTGCCCGAAAACGGGTGGCTTGCCTTGCAGGCGGCTTTTAAGGTCAATGACTTAAGGTCAATGACTTAAGGTCAACAGCCATTTCGTACAGGCTAAAGCCTGCCCGAGCAGGGCCAGGTCAAAGGCCATTTCGTTCTGCCCGAAGGCAGCCCGGGCAGGGCCAGGTCAAAGGCCATTTCGCTCTGCCTGAAGGCAGCCCGAGCAGGGCCAGGTCAAAGGCCATTTCGTTCTGCCTGAAGGCAGCCCGAGCAGGGCCAGGTCAAAAGCGATTTCGTACAGGCTAAAGCCTGCCCGAGCAGGGCCGGCAGTCGCCCCGGCCCTGCACCCGCGCTATCCGGCAAACACAACCGCCCGCTGCGCGGGTGCCCTCAGCAAAAGCGTTTTCCTGACGGACCAGGCGCGATTCGCTCCCGGCTCAGCGCGCCTTCTCGCCGCATCCCTGCGGCTCATCCTGGAAAACACTTTTCCCTCGGCGTTTGTGATGCCTCTAAAGGTCAACACCCAGGTCAAAACCAAAAAAACCAAAACTCAAAACTCAAAACTCAAAACCTAAAGTTAAATGCCCAAAGTCCAAAGTCCAAAGTCCAAAGTCCAAAGTCCAAAGTCCAAAGCCCAAAGCCCAAAGCCCAAAAGCCCAAAAGCCCAAAGCCCAAAGCCCAAAGCCCAAAGCCCAAAGCCCAAAGTCCAAAGTCCAAAGTCCAAAGTCCAAAGTCCAAAGTCCAAAGTCCAAAGTCCAAAGCGTGAAGCCTTAAGTCCAACAAACTAAAAAATTGAAGTGCCTATGACTTAGATATTTGGGTTTTGACCTGGGTTTTGACTTGGGGGTTGACCTTGAGGAGGCATCACCACCGCTGAGGAGGTGAACATTTTAGGATGGCCCGCCATGGATGGCGGGACAAGGGAGCGCTGAGCAGGAGCGAATCGCGAGCGGTCCATGAAGAAATGTGAACCGACGAAGGTACCCGCCTGCGGCGGGCGGTTGTGTTTGCCGGATAGCCGGGGTGCAGGGGCGGGGCGCATGCCGCCCCTGCTCGGGCAGGCTTTAGCCTGTACGAAATGGCCGTTGACCTTAAAGACATTGACCTTAAAGACATTGACCTTAAAGACATTGACCTTAAAGACATTGACCTTAAAGACATTGACCTTAAAGACGTTGACCCTAAAAGCCCGCCTGCAAGGCATAACGAAATAGCCGTTGACGTTGACCTTAAAAGCCCGCCTGCAAGGCAAAAACGCCCTCAAGCCGCTGGCTTAAGGCTGCCCAGCCGGCACAAGGCTTCACTAATCGCTGGACTTAATGGCCGCGCCGCCAGGCAACTCCCACTTGACCAGACCGCGATAATATCGCTAGGTTGGTAGCGTCCCCTGGCTGGAGGCACACGCACGGTGATGAACGCGCTTTTCCCTGCATAAAAAGTGTTCGTCGAGTGATCAACTTCTTCTTTTTAGACATCCAGAAAAATAATTTTTCTATTCAATACAGGGATCGGCGAAGGTCGAACTATGCTTAACCCTGAATAACGGAATTTTGACTGTTTTTGCTTTCCGAACTGAATGTTGTTGTACGCGGCATTGGGTTTTTACCAGAGGAAGGTTGGCTTCCCTGCGCGCGTGCCACCAGCTCAATGAAGAGCAGAGCATGTGATAACGGCTGAGTGAATCACGCCCTTTTTCATATCATCTGCCAACTATCACAGGAAGAAAGTCATGTCAGAGCTTGTCGATCGTCAGACGATCAATGCCCTTATTTCGGGCCATTACGCCGATCCATTTGCCCTGTTGGGAATGCACCAGACCGAAGCTGGACTTGAAGTTCGCGCACTGTTGCCTGATGCATCAGAAGTGTGGGTAATTGAGACGAAAACCGGGCGTAAATGTGCCCAGCTTACCTGTATCGATCCGCGCGGGTTCTTTAGCGCCGTTGTCCCGCGCCGTAAAAATCCTTTCCGCTATCAGCTGGCTGTCACCTGGCACGACCAGCAAAATTTGATCGACGATGCCTACCGCTTTGGGCCGCTCCTGCAGGATATGGAGACTTGGCTGCTGGCGGAAGGCACGCACCTGCGCCCGTATGAAACCATGGGCGCGCACAGCGCCGTGATTGATGGCGTGACCGGAACGCGGTTTATCCTGTGGGCGCCTAATGCGCAGCGCGTTTCCGTGGTCGGTGAGTTCAACTTTTGGGATGGCCGCCGTCATCCGATGCGCTTTCGCCGCGAAAACGGCATGTGGGAACTGTTTGTTCCCGGCGCAATGAATGGCCAGCTCTACAAATACGAAATTATTGATGCGCACGGCCAGCTCAGGCTGAAAGCCGATCCTTATGCGTTTGAAGCACAGATGCGTCCGCAAACCGCCTCCATGATCTGCGGTCTGCCGGAAAAAGTGGAGATGGCCGAGGCGCGTAAGCAGGCCAACGGCTTTGATAAACCTATCTCCATTTACGAAGTGCATCTTGGATCCTGGCGCCGCCATACTGATGACAACTTCTGGCTGAGCTACAAAGAGCTGGAAGAGCAGCTGATCCCTTACGCGGTGGAAATGGGCTTTACCCACCTGGAACTGCTGCCGATCAGTGAACATCCGTTTGACGGCAGCTGGGGTTATCAGCCGCTCGGTCTGTACGCGCCAACGCGTCGTTTTGGCACGCGCGATGAGTTCCGCCAGTTCATTACCGCAGCGCACAATGCCGGTCTGAATGTGCTGCTGGATTGGGTGCCAGGACATTTTCCTTCCGATGACTTCGGCCTCGCAAAATTCGACGGCTCGGAGCTTTATGAGCACCATGACCCGCGCGAAGGCTACCATCAGGACTGGAACACGCTGATTTATAACTTTGGCCGCCGCGAAGTCAGCAACTTCCTCGCGGGCAACGCGCTCTACTGGATGGAACGCTTTGGTATCGATGGTTTGCGCGTCGATGCAGTGGCCTCAATGATCTACCGTGACTACAGCCGCAAAGCGGGCGAGTGGATCCCGAACGAGTTCGGCGGCCGCGAAAATCTCGAGGCGATCTCGTTCCTGCGCTATACCAACCGTGTGCTCGGCGAAGAGGCGGACGGCAGCATCACCGTGGCGGAAGAGTCTACCGACTATCCCGGCGTGACCCGACCTTCTGAAGGCGGCGGTCTGGGCTTCCAGTACAAATGGAACCTCGGCTGGATGCACGACACGCTCGACTACATGAAGCAGGATCCCATCTACCGTCGCCATCATCACAACCTGATGACCTTCGGCATGCTCTATCACTATGACGAAAACTTTGTCCTGCCGCTGTCGCATGACGAAGTGGTGCACGGCAAAAAATCGATTCTGGATCGCATGCCGGGCGACGCATGGCAGAAGTTTGCCAACCTGCGTGCCTATTACGGCTGGATGTGGGGCTTCCCGGGCAAAAAGCTGCTGTTTATGGGCAACGAGTTTGGGCAGGGCAGAGAGTGGAATCACGACGTCAGCCTCGACTGGCACCTGCTGGAAGGCGAAGACAACTGGCACAATGGCGTGCAGCGTCTGGTGCGCGATCTGAACAAAACCTATCGTCACTTCCCCGCCATGCATCAGCTGGATTTCGATCCGCAGGGCTTTGAATGGCTGGTGGTGGATGACTTCGATAACTCGGTATTTGTGTTTGTGCGTCGCGACAGCGAAGGCAATGAGATGATCGTTGCCAGCAACTTCACGCCGGTTACGCGTGAGAACTATCGCTTTGGTATCAATCTGCCGGGCGGCTGGCGCGAAGTGTTGAACACCGACAGCGGCCACTATCACGGCAGCAATACCCAAAACGGCACCCTGGTGCAGAGCGAGCCGATCGCCAGCCACAAGCGCGACCATTCGCTGAGCCTGACGTTGCCACCGCTGGCCACCATCTGGCTGGTGCGTGAGGACGCCGAATGAGCCGCATTCAGGGCGGTAAGCCGACGCCATCTGGCGCGACTTACGATGGCAAAGGGGTTAACTTCACCCTGTTTTCGCAGCATGCACAGCGCGTTGAGCTCTGCCTGTTCGATAAGCAGGGAACGGAAACCCGTGTCGATCTTCCCGCACGCAGTGGGAATATCTGGCACGGCTATTTGCCCGCTCTGAAACCGGGCCAGCGCTACGGATACCGTGTGCATGGCCCGTGGCAGCCACAGCGTGGCCATCGCTTTAACGCGGCCAAGCTGCTGGTCGATCCCTGCGCCCGTGAAGTTGACGGCGACGTGCCTGATGACGTGCGTTTTCAAGGCGGAGAGTGGGAGATCGATCTGGCTGACAACGGCGACATCGCGCCGAAAAGCGTGGTCGTTGCCGACGATTTTGACTGGCAGGATGATGTTGCGCCGCGCGTGCCGTGGGGCGAAACCATTATTTATGAAGCGCATGTGCGCGGCCTGACCAAACGTCATCCGGCTATACCGGAAGCGTTACGCGGCACCTATGCGGCGCTGGGTCATCCGGCGATGATCGATTATCTGCGTGCGCTGGGCATCACCACGCTGGAACTGCTGCCGGTGGCGCAGTTTGCTCATGAGCCGCGCCTGCTGCGCGCCGGGTTAACCAATTATTGGGGCTATAACCCGTTTGCCCTCTGGGCGGTTGATCCGCGCTACGCGTCGGGCGAACCGGGCGTCAGCGCGCTGCAAGAGTTTCAGCAGGCGGTGAAAGCGCTGCATGCGGCGGGCATCGAAGTGGTGCTGGATGTGGTGTTCAACCACACCGCCGAGCTGGAAGAGATTGGCCCTACCATCAACCTGCGCGGCGTCGATAACGCCAGCTATTACTGGCTGGATGAATCGGGGCACTATCCTAACTGGACCGGTTGTGGCAACACCGTCAATCTCAGCCATCCTCAGGTGCGAGCCTGGGCGCTGGATTGCCTGCGCTGCTGGGTACAAAACTGCCACGTTGACGGCTTCCGTTTTGACCTGGCGACGGTGCTTGGCCGCACGCCTGATTACGACATTGCAGCTGAATTTTTTAATGAAATGAAAGCCTGTCCGATTTTGTCGGCGGTGAAGCTGATCGCTGAGCCATGGGATATCGGCCCCGGCGGCTATCAGGTTGGAAACTTTCCGGCGCCTTTTGCCGAGTGGAACGACCATTTCCGCGACGTGAACCGCCGTTTCTGGCTGCATGGCGCGCTGAGCAACGGAGAGTTTGCCCGGCGCTTTGCTGGCTCCAGTGATGTGTTTGCACAGAGCGGCCGCCCGCCGTCTGCGTCGATCAACCTGATCACCGCGCATGACGGCTTTACCCTGCGCGACGTGGTCAGCTTTGAGCGTAAGCACAACGAGGCGAATGCCGAAGATAACCGCGACGGCAGCAGCGAAAATCACAGTAACAACCACGGCGTGGAAGGACTAACGGCCTCGCCGGACGTACAGCAGCGCCGCCGTCACAGCGTCCATGCACTGCTTACCACGCTGCTGCTGGCGCAGGGCACGCCGATGCTGCTGGCCGGTGATGAAATGGGTCAGACGCAGCACGGCAACAATAATGCGTACTGCCAGGACAACGAACTGACCTGGCTCAACTGGCCGCAGTTTGACCAGGGATTATATGTCTTCACCGCAGCGCTGATTCATCTGCGGCGCCAGATACCGGCGCTCACCGCCGATAGCTGGTGGCAGGAAGGAGACGGGAATGTGCAGTGGCTCAATGCTGGTGGCCAGCCACTGATGAGTGAGGAGTGGACGCAGGGGCTGCATCGCATGCAGATCCTGCTTTCCGGCCGCTGGCTAATCACAATAAACGCCACGCAAGATGTGGCAACAATGACATTACCCAACGGAGAATGGCATGCCATTCCTCCTTTTGCCGGGGATAACAACCCGATCCTGTCAACCGCCTGGCATGGACCCGCGCACGGCGTGTGCGTGTTCCTGAAGCAGGGGTAAGGAGTCAGACATGGTCAAGATAGAGGAAGCGGATCACCTGATGTTGGCCAGGCAGTTGCCAGCACAAACCGTGGCGTTGATTCTGGCGGGCGGTCGCGGTACGCGGTTAAAAGATCTCACCGCCAAGCGCGCCAAGCCTGCGGTGCATTTCGGCGGTAAGTTCCGCATTATCGATTTTGCGCTATCGAACTGCCTGAACTCAGGCATTCGGCGTATCGGCGTGATCACGCAATATCAGTCGCATACGCTGGTGCAGCATATCCAGCGCGGCTGGTCACTGCTGAATGAAGAGATGAACGAGTTTGTCGATCTGCTGCCTGCGCAACAGCGCTCATCAACCGACAGCTGGTACCGCGGCACCGCCGATGCGGTATCGCAGAATCTCGACATTATTCGCCGCTATAACGCGCGTTACGTGGTGATTCTGGCTGGCGATCACATCTATAAGATGGACTATTCGCGCATGCTGCTGGATCACGTTGCCAACAAGGCGAAGTGCACCATTGCCTGCCTGCCGGTACCGCTGCATGAAGCGAGCGCATTTGGCGTGATGGCGGTTGATGCCGATAACAAAGTCATCGATTTTGTGGAAAAGCCGCCGCATCCACCTACCATGCCGGGCGACGACAGCAAGGCGCTGGCGAGCATGGGCATCTACGTTTTTGACGCCGATTATCTCTTTCAGCTGCTGGAAGACGATCTGCTGATGACCGAGTCAAACCACGATTTTGGCAAAGATCTGCTGCCAAAAATCGTCGGCAGCGGAGAGGCTTATGCGCACTCCTTTAGCCTGTCTTGCGTGCAGAACGATCAGAGCGCGCCGCCTTACTGGCGCGATGTCGGCACCCTTGAAGCCTACTGGCGTGCCAATCTCGATCTCGCCTCGGTGCAGCCCGAGTTGGATATGTATGATCACAGCTGGCCGATCCGTACCCACATGGAACCCTCGCCGCCGGCGAAATTTGTGCAGGATCGCTCAGGCAGCCACGGCATGACCATGAATTCGCTGGTGTCGGGCGGCTGCATCATTTCCGGTTCGGTGGTGGTTAATTCCGTGCTGTTCTCCCGCGTACGGATAAATTCATTTTGTAATATCGATTCATCAGTGTTGCTGCCAGACGTCAATGTTGGACGTTCCTGTCGGCTGCGCCGCTGTGTGATTGACCGTGCCTGTGTTATTCCAGAGGGCACGGTGATTGGCGAAAATCCCGACGAAGACAGTCGCCGGTTCCATCGATCAGAAGAGGGCATCGTACTGGTTACGCGCGCTATGTTGGCTAAATTGGCCACGGGGCACTAATCGGTAGGGCCAGGAATTACTATTGTCGGCGCGCGGAGCGCGTCCGATCCAGTTATAGGGGCGGAGAATGCAGGTTTTACATGTCTGTTCAGAGCTGTTCCCGCTGTTAAAGACCGGCGGGTTGGCTGATGTAGTGGGGGCATTACCGGCAGCACAAATTGCTGATGGTACGGATACACGCGTACTGATTCCGGCTTTTCCAGCCGTGCGCAAAGGCATTGCCGATGCGAAAGTGGTGGCTGAATTACAGACCTTTGCCGGGTTTGTACGTTTACATTTTGGCTATTTTAATGGCGTGGGGATCTACATGATCGAGTCTACCGGACTGTACGATCGTCCAGGTAGCCCCTATCACGATGAAAACCAGTTTGCCTACACCGACAACTATCTGCGCTTTGCGCTGCTGGGCTGGATCGGTTGTGAAATGGCCTGCGGTCTTGATTCACACTGGCGTCCCGACATCGTGCATGCGCATGACTGGCATGCCGGTTTAACCTGCGCCTATCTGGAAGCGCGTGGACGTCCGGCTAAATCGGTCTTTACCGTGCACAACCTCGCCTATCAGGGGCTGTTTTATGCCCAGCATATGGATGAGATCCAGCTGCCGTGGTCCTTCTTCAATATGCATGGGCTGGAGTTCCACGGTCAGATCTCCTATCTGAAAGCGGGTCTGTTCTACGCCGATCACGTTACCGCGGTGAGCCCGACATACGCCCATGAAATTACCCTGCCAGAATTTGGCAACGGTATGGAAGCGCTACTGGCGCAGCGTCTGCAGGAAGGTCGCCTGAGCGGCATCCTTAACGGCGTGGATCCGGAGATTTGGGATCCGGCTCAGGATTTGCTGCTCAGTGCGCGCTACAACCGCGATACGCTGGATGCCAAGGCTGAGAACAAGCGCCAGTTGCAAATTGCGATGGGGTTGAAGGTCGATGACAAAGCGCCGGTGTTTGCGGTAGTCAGCCGTTTGACACGACAGAAAGGTCTCGATCTGGTGCTCGAAGCGCTGCCGGGTCTGCTGGCGCAGGGCGGTCAACTGGTGCTGTTAGGTGCTGGTGATGCCGAGTTGCAGCAGGGATTTCTGGCCGCGGCGGCGGAACATCCGGGCCAGGTTGGCGTACAGATTGGTTATCACGAAGCTTTCTCGCACCGCATTATGGGCGGTGCCGATGTGATCATGGTGCCAAGTCGCTTTGAGCCCTGCGGGTTAACGCAGCTTTATGCGCTGAAATATGGCACTTTACCTCTGGTACGCCGCACCGGTGGTCTCGCGGATACGGTAAACGACAGCTCGCTGGAAAACCTTGCCGATGGCATTGCCAGCGGTTTCTGCTTTGAAGACAGTAACGCCTGGTCGCTGCTTCGCGCGATCCGCCGTGCCTTTGTGTTGTGGTCGCGTCCGTCATTGTGGCGCTATGTGCAGCGTCAGGCGATGGGAATGGATTTTAGCTGGCAGGTGGCGGCGCAATCCTACCGTGAACTCTATCAACGCTTGATGTAACCAGTACGGGGATTACTGAAATGAATGCACCTTTCATCTATGCTGCACCCACGTTAACGGTTGAAGCTTTAAAGCACTCTATCGCTTACAAACTGATGTTCACCATCGGCAAAGATCCCTCTATGGCGAACAAGCATGAGTGGCTGAACGCCGCGCTGCTGGCCGTACGCGATCGCATGGTGGAGCGCTGGCTGCGCTCTAATCGTGCTCAGCTTTCTCAGGATGTGCGGCAGGTTTATTACCTGTCGATGGAATTCCTGATGGGGCGCACGCTGTCGAACGCGCTGCTGGCCATGGGCATCTATGACGATCTGCACCATGCGCTGGAAGAGATGGGGCTCAGCCTGGATGAACTGGTGGAAGAGGAAAACGATCCCGGTTTAGGCAACGGCGGCTTAGGTCGACTGGCGGCCTGTTTCCTCGATTCGCTGGCCACGCTCGGTTTACCGGGACGCGGCTATGGCATTCGTTACGATTACGGCATGTTCAAACAGAACATTATTGACGGTCGTCAGGCGGAATCGCCTGATTACTGGCTGGAATACGGTAATCCCTGGGAGTTTCAGCGTTACAATACCCGCTACAAAGTCCGTTTTGGCGGCCGCGTTCAGCACGAAGGCAGCAAAATTCGCTGGGTGGAAACCGAAGAAGTGTTGGCAACGGCTTATGACCAGATCATTCCTGGCTTTGATACCGATGCCACTAACACGCTGCGCCTGTGGGGCGCGCAGGCCAGCAACGAAATCAACCTGGGGAAATTTAACCAAGGCGATTATTTTGCCGCGGTTGAAGACAAAAACCACTCTGAGAACGTGTCGCGCGTGCTCTATCCCGATGATTCAACCTATTCTGGCCGTGAACTGCGGTTGCGGCAGGAATATTTCCTCGTCTCCGCCACGGTGCAGGATATTTTCCATCGTCACTGGGAGATGCACAAAACCTGGGACAATCTCGCCGACAAAATTGCTATCCACTTGAATGACACGCACCCGGTGCTGGCCATTCCAGAAGTGATGCGTTTGTTGATCGATGAGCACAAGTTTACCTGGGATGATGCTTTTGACATCGCCTGTCAGGTCTTCTCTTATACCAACCACACGCTGATGAGCGAAGCGCTGGAAACCTGGCCGGTCGATATGCTTGGCAAGATCCTGCCGCGTCATCTGCAAATTATTTTTGATATCAACGACTACTTCCTCAAAACCATCGAAGAGCAGTATCCCGATAACTGGGAGCTGCAGTCGCGCGTATCGATCATTGATGAAAATAACGGTCGTCAGGTGCGCATGGCGTGGCTGGCCGTGGTGGTCAGTCACAAAGTGAATGGCGTATCGGAACTGCACTCCAACCTGATGGTGCAGTCGCTGTTTGCTGATTTTGCCGCGCTGTTCCCGAACCGTTTCTGTAACAAAACCAACGGTATTACGCCGCGTCGCTGGCTGGCGCTGGCGAATCCGGCGCTGTCGGATGTGCTGGATGAGGCGATTGGCCGCAACTGGCGCACCGATCTCGGCCAGCTGGAAGAGATCAAGCCGCAAATCGATTATCCGGCGTTTATCGCTAAAATTGCCGATGCCAAGCTGGCCAACAAAAAGCGTCTGGCAAGCTGGGTAGCGAAAAACATGGATATCGTGCTGGATCCAGAGGCGTTGTTTGACGTGCAGATCAAGCGCATCCATGAGTACAAGCGCCAGCTGATGAACGTGCTACATGTCATCACACGGTACAACCGCATTAAAAACGATCCCGACGCTGACTGGGTGCCGCGCGTTAATATCTTCGCCGGCAAAGCGGCTTCAGCCTATTACGTTGCTAAACAGATCATTCATCTGATCAACGACGTGGCCAACGTGATCAACAACGATCCACAGGTCAAGAATAAGCTGAAAGTGGTATTTATCCCGAACTATGGCGTGAGTCTGGCGCAGATGATCATTCCGGCGGCCGATCTGTCCGAACAGATCTCCCTGGCCGGTACCGAAGCCTCGGGCACCAGTAACATGAAGTTTGCTCTGAACGGCGCACTGACCATCGGTACGTTGGATGGCGCGAACGTTGAGATGCTGGAGCACGTTGGCGAAGAGAATATCTTCATCTTCGGCAACACCACGCCGCAGGTTGAAGCGCTGCGTAAAAATGGTTACGACTCGCATAAATATTACGATGAGGATCCGGAACTGCGTCAGGCATTGACCCAGATTGCCAGTGGCGTGTTCAGCCCGCAGGAGCCTGGCCGTTATCGCAATCTGTTTGATTCGCTGGTGAACTTTGGTGACCATTACCAGCTGTTAGCGGATTATCGTAGCTATGTGGATACGCAGGATGAAGTGGATGAACTCTATCGTCGTCCGGAAGAGTGGCAGCGTCGGGCAGCGTTGAATATCGCCAATATGGGATACTTTTCGTCAGACCGCACCATTCAGGAATACGCCGATGAGATTTGGGGTATTTCGCCTGTTCGTCTGTAACTGATATAAACAGGGCCGCCGCTGGCGGCCTTTTTGTTGCGCAGAAATGGGTACAGTTCAGACGTAAAAAAAGGGCCGATTAAATCGGCCCTTTTCTGTTATGCAGCGAAGATTAGCTTGCCAGCGAGAGCGCCGGCTTCTTCGCATGCGCCGCCAGCCATTCGCTCACGCGCGCCTGCTGCGCTTCATTCAGCCACATACCCTGTTTGGTACGGCGCCAGATCGCATCATCCAGTTCGCGAACCCACTCGTTTTCCATCAGATAACGCAGTTCGACTTCGTAGAAGTCGTGGCCGAAGTTCTCACCCAGATCGTCCAGCGAGCTGGCGTTCTGCAGAATCACTTCGGTACGGCTACCGTAGGTGCGGGCAAAATGACGCGCCATATTTTCAGTAATGAACGGATAACGGCGACGCAAACCGGCCGCGTAATCTTCACGCGTGCCTGAGAAATCACCGCCTGGCAGCACGCAGTTTTTGGTCCATGCTGCACCAATGCCCGGATAGTATTTGGACATCTTCTCCATCGCATGCTCAGCCAGCTTACGATAGGTGGTCAGTTTACCGCCAAACACCGACAGCAGCGGCGCTTTACCGTTTTCATCACGCACATCCAGCGTGTAATCGCGGGTAATGGCCTGCGGCGAATCGGATTCGTCGTCACACAGCGGACGAACGCCGGAATAGCTCCAGACGATATCTTTACGCGACAAGTCTTTCTTGAAGTGCGCGTTGAAGACGTTCAGCACATAATCGATCTCGTTATCGTCGATATGGACGTTTTTCGGATCGCCTTTGTACTCCACGTCGGTGGTACCGATAATGGAAAACTCATCCATCCACGGAATAACAAACACAATGCGATTGTCTTCGTTCTGCAGGATATAAGCCTGTTTTTCGGTATGCACGCGCGGCACCACGATATGGCTGCCTTTGATCAGGCGAATACCATAAGGCGATTTCAGCTTCAGGCCGTCGTCAAACAGCTGCTTAACCCATGGGCCAGCGGCGTTGACCAGACCTTTTGCACGCCAGGTCAGGGTTTTGCCGGTATCCACTTCTTCAGCTTCAACCACCCAAATGTCATTTTCACGCCAGGCGCGCGTCACACGGGTACGGGTGCGCACTTCGCCACCGCGTTTTTCCACTTCCTGCGCATTGAGCACCACGAGGCGAGCATCATCTACCCAGCAGTCAGAGTATTCGAAACCGCGCGTGATCTCTGGCTTGAGAGCGGAATCCGCGCCAAAACGCAAACTCTTACTGCCCGGCAGGCTGGTACGTTTGCCAAGATGATCGTACATAAACAGGCCAACGCGGATCATCCACGCCGGACGCAGATGCGGACGGTGCGGCAAGCGGAAGCGCATGGGGAAAGCGATATGCGGCGCCATTTTCAGCAGCACTTCACGTTCAGCCAGCGCTTCGCTGACCAGACGGAATTCGTAATGTTCCAGGTAGCGCAGGCCACCGTGGATAAGTTTTGAACTGGCGGAAGAGGTTGCGCAGGCCAAATCCTGCGCTTCCAGCATCAGCACAGACAGTCCGCGTCCTGCAGCATCGGCTGCAATGCCGGCTCCGTTGATGCCGCCGCCGATTACGATCAGGTCTTTGGTTTCCACGTCATCTCCTCCAATGTTCGGAATAGTTCATTTATGTTCGTTTTCGAGCATTATAATAGTCGCAAACCAACATTGATGCCAGTGGTTAACTAAACAAAAACATTTATGCGTGATGCAGCTAACATTCTGACAGCCTGTTTTACCCTTTTTCCTTACACTTTGCCGGGTTATGCCGCGACGCGTTCGCGGTACACTAAGGCACAACCTTACTGACTGGAAATCCCATGGAAAACTTTGAATGTATTGATGTGCAGCAGGCACAACAGCGTCTGGCGGCTGGCGCGCAGCTGGTTGATATTCGCGATCCGCAAAGCTTTGCTCAGGGCCATGCCACCGGCGCTTTTCATCTGACTAACACCTCAGTTAACCACTTTGTTGAACAGACCGATGTCAGCGTGCCGGTGCTGGTTATGTGCTATCACGGCATCAGCAGCAAGAGCGCCGCGGGCTATTTAGCTACGCAGGGTTTTACCGAGGTTTACAGCGTGGATGGCGGTTTTGAAGCCTGGCAGCACGCCTTTCCACAGCAGGTTGAATCCGCCTGACAGGGCGGCACACTTCCTCAGCAAAGGCACACAAAGCGATGAAGCGCATTACTCAGTTTAACAACCCGCGCATGGCGCAGGCGTTTGTTGACTATATGGCGACGCAGGGCGTCAGCCTGCAGATTGAGCAGGATCAGCACTATGTTGTGCTGCTGGAAGATGAATCGAAAGCGGAAATGGTCGAAAACGAACTTCGCCAGTTCGTTAGCGATCCGTATCATGCGCGTTATCAGGCTGCCAGCTGGCAAAGCGGCACCATGGAAAGCGGGCTGAATTATCCACGAAACCGGCTAATCGGGCATCTGCGCGAGCGTGCCGGACCCTTGACGCTCACGTTGATGGTCATCTGCGTGGCGGTATTTATCCTGATGCAAATCGTTGGCGATGAGCAGGTACTGGCGTGGATGGCGTGGCCTGCCGATACCGCGCAGGATTTTCAGCTGTGGCGCTGGTTCAGCCACGCACTGCTGCATTTTTCGCTGCTGCATATTCTGTTTAACCTGATGTGGTGGTGGTATCTCGGTGGCGCGGTTGAAAAACGTCTTGGCAGCGGCAAGCTGTTTGTCATCGCCCTGATTTCTGCTTTATTAAGCGGCTTTGTTCAGGCGAAATTCAGCGGCATCTGGTTCGGCGGTCTCTCTGGCGTGGTCTATGCGCTGATGGGCTATTGCTGGCTGCGCGGCGAGCGCGATCCCGAAAGCGGGATTTTCCTTGAGCGCGGACTCATGGCTTTCGCTATTCTGTGGCTGATTATGGGTTATTTCGATATGTTCGGCCTGGCCATCGCCAACGGTGCGCATCTGGCAGGATTGCTGGTGGGCTTAGCCATGGCTTTTGTTGATACCCGTCATCGCCGTCGCGCCTGATCGGCGGCCTGTAACACAATAAGAACAACGGGTTTTGAGGAGATTTACGTGAAGCAGACGCAACGTCATGACGCTATCATCGATCTGGTGCGTCGGCAGGGATATGTCAGTACCGAAGAGCTGGTTGAGCACTTTGATGTCAGTCCACAAACCATCCGTCGCGATCTCAACGATCTGGCGGATCAGAACAAAATCCAGCGTCATCACGGCGGCGCAGCGCTGCCTTCAACGTCAGAAAACACCGCCTGGCAGGATCGTAAAATGATGTGGTCAGCGGAAAAAGCGCGCATTGCGCAGCGAGTCGCCAGCCAGATCCCGGATGGCGCGACGCTGTTTATCGATATTGGCACCACGCCGGAAGCGGTGGCGCATGCGCTGATGAATCACAACGATCTGCGCATTGTCACCAATAACCTCAACGTCGCTATGCTGCTGATGTCGAAGCCCGATTTTAGGCTGATCATTGCCGGTGGTGAAGTACGCACGCGCGATGGCGGCATCATGGGAGAAGCGACGCTCGATTTCATCTCCCAGTTCCGTCTCGACTACGGCATTTTAGGCATCAGCGGCATCGACATGGATGGCTCGTTGCTGGAGTTCGACTATCACGAAGTGCGCACTAAGCGGGCAATTATCGACAATTCGCGCTGCGTGATGTTGGTTACTGATCATTCGAAGTTTGGCCGCAACGCCATGGTCAATCTCGGCAACATGAGCCTGGTAGACTATCTGTTTACCGATCAGGCGCCGCCCGCCAGCGTGATGAAAGTCATCGAACAGCATGAGGTTCACCTCGAGCTCTGTTAAGCCTGGCTGACGCTCATCCCCATCAGGTGCAGCAGTTGCTGTGCCTGCTGGACCGCTTCCTGACGATGCGCCACACCGAGTTTCTGATAAAGGTTGCGGATATGCGTTTTGATGGTGGTTTGCGCCACCGCCAGTTCGCCTGCGATTTGGTCGTTACTGTAACCGGAATAGATCAAACCTAAAACCTGCCACTCACGCTGGGTCAGCGGGCTGGTACGAATCAGCTCCGGCACCTGTGGATGGGTCAGCAGGCGATGCACAAAGCCTTCGTCGAAATGCGCAAATTTATGCCGGTGATGCTGATTAATGTCACGCAGGATGCGGTTCGCGCGATGCTGCTCCAGTTCCGGCAGCGCATTCAATTGCAGCAACTGTCGCAGCTGCTGCGCCATCGCTTCGCCTTCAATCACAAAATGACTGACAAAACCGGTGCGGTTTGCCAGCGACAGCGCCTCAATCAGCGCCTGCTGTGCCGCCGTTTTGCGATCGGTTTGCCAGTAAAGCAGGTTAAGCAGCAACAGGTTACGATTGAGATCGCTGACCAGTCGCAGACGCCGTGCGCTCTCATTTAACCGATCGAGCACCGCTTCCGCCGCGGCATAATCGCCGAGCAGAATCTGCGCGCGAGCAATGTTGCGCCACTGTCCCTGCATAAAATGATTATCGGCCTGCGCCGGTTTCCGCGTCTGTTGTAGCCAGCTCGCTGCCGCGGATTTGTCGTCGGTCATTTGCCAGTAGATCAGCCGCGGTTTATCGGCATTGGTCACCCAGTCGCTGTGATACTGGCCGTTGCTCAGCAGATTTTCGCAACGGATCAGGTGGCGGCGGGCATTATCCAGATCGCCACGTGCCAGCGCGCATTTGGCAAGCATCGCCAGACACTGCAGCTGCTGTTGCGGATGGAAGTTTTCCAGCACTAACAAACCCTGACGCGCGGCGGCTTCTGCCTGATCCAGTTGCGCCCATGACCACAGCAGCTGCGCACGGATGCGCAGCAAAAATTCATGCATCGGCAGTTGGGTTAACCCTTCATCATGAACCAGCTGAAAGGCTTTTTCCTGCGTATCAAAAGCGCTTTGCAAATAGCCCTGTGCCAGCAGAATTTCGCTCTGTTGCAGCAGCGCCCACAGCGCGTAATGGCAGATATCGTGCTGACGCGCCATCTGATCGGTCTGCATCATCATCTGCATCGCCTCATCCAGCCGACCGTGACAGTGCAGCACTTCGCCTTTAACGGACGTGGCAACAATGCGGCTGTAGAAGCTGGAAAGCGGCAGCACCGCCAGCGCTTTGGTCGCCAGCAGTTCGGCTTCGTTTGGCTGTCCGGCATTGATAGCAACCTGTGCGCGAATCGCGTCAAACTCGGCGCTCAGTACGCTGTCGACCGCCAGATGTTGTTGCGCCATGCCTTCTTCCGCCCGCGCCAGCAACATATTCACTTCGCTGTAGCGATGCTGGCTCTGTGCCAGCCACGCCTGTAGCAAAATCAGCCGCGGCGTCTCCACGCGCTGTTCCCAGCTCAGGGCATTTAATCCCTCTTCCAGCAGCGCCAACTCACTGTGATTAAACAGCGACCAGGCGTGATTCAGCAGGATATCGCGCAGCAGTGGCTTATCGTCGGCGGCCAGCGCGTGGTGCATTGCCTCATTGGCAAACCCCAGCGCCATCCAGCCTTCGGCCGCGGCGCGGTGAATGTGTTGCAATTCGCCGCCTAATTCCCACTGGCAGCGCTGACGCAGGAAAGAGGCGAACAGCGGATGGAATTTGAACCATTCGCCGCTGTCATCCATACGCTGCAGGAATAAGCCCTGCCGTTCAGTCTCTTCCAGCCGCAGCTGGGCATTCTCTTCGCCGGTAAGACGATGAATCAGGCTTTCATTCATGGAGCGCAGCACCGAGCTGCGCAGCAGAAAGTCGCGCGTACTGCTGTCGACGCAGTCCAGCACTTCATCAACCAGATAATCAGAAAGGTGGCTGGCATTAATGCCGGACAGTCGTTGCGCTGACTGATGCGTCGGCGTGTTGGATTGCCGTTCAGAAAGAGCAATCAGTTGCAGTGCCGTGGCCCAGCCCGCGACTTCATCGCACAGACGCTGAGAATCGCCGTCGTCGATCGGCTGCTGCAGGCGGCAGTTGAAAAACTGGCGCGCTTCATCATGGGTGAAGGCCAGCGACTGGCTGTTGATCTCCAGCAACTGTTCACGCACGCGCAGGTTAGCAATGCCCAGCGAAGGCAAATTACGTGACAGCACAATCAGCGTCAGGTTTTCGGGCTGATGGCGAATAAAGAAGCGCATCGCCTGATGAATCTGTTCGTTGGTCAGCAGATGATAATCATCAATCACCAGATAAATAGGGCGATCCAGCGTCGCCAGCTCGATAAAAAGCTGCGAAAACAGGGCGCTAAGGTTGGCATACTGCCGTTTTTGCGCCATCGCTTCACTGCGCACGCAGTGATTGCCGGTGGCCTGCTGAATCGCAGCCATCAGATAGCTGGCGAAGCGCTCGGGGTAGTTGTCGCTCTCATCGAGTGAGAACCAGCCAAGATCGTTTTTTCCACTGGCCCACTGGGCGACCAGCGTGGTTTTTCCGTAGCCTGCCGGACTGGCCACCAGTGCAAGACGATAATTGGGCGTGCCCGCCAGTCTGGCGATCAATCGCTCGCGGATAATGGTGTGTTGCAGGCGCAGAGGGCGGCTTAGTTTTGATGGTATCAGCATGGATTACACTTCATCGCGTGAAACACCAGGAAACAAAAGGAATTATTTTAAGGCGTGTAATTAAGCACTTTCGTTGCGAAGTGTTTTGAAAGCAAGTATTCGCTTACCTCAGTTACCAGTTAGTTGCACCTCATCACAATTCCTTATGACATCGCTTACACCCCGCCGGTTTTTTTACGGTACAAAGAGGGTATCAGCCGCTGCGCTTGTTGTTTCTCAGCCTGGCTATCGACAACCGGACGACTCGCGAGATGCGCTACGCCCTGTCTCTCCACCCCAGGCGTTTGCAAGCCGGGAGGATGTTCAGTTAACGGACGGGCGTCAGCATGTGCGCAATGACTTTTCCTGAGTCCTATTCACCGAAGGGGATCTGTATGTCACAGCAAACATTTAATCCTGCACGCTTTGACGCTGCATTGACACGGCAGTGGCAGTTGTGGGGTCTCTCCTCTGCACAAGAGATGACGCCGCAGCAATGGTGGCAGGCGGTCAGCGGTGCGCTGGCTGAGCTGCTGGCCGCCCAGCCAGCCGCGCCGATGGCCACTGACCAACGGCATGTCAACTATCTTTCCATGGAATTCCTGATTGGTCGTCTGACCGGCAACAACCTGTTAAATCTCGGCTGGTTTGATGAAGTAAAAACGGTACTGGCGCAATATGACGTCGATTTGAGCCATTTGCTGGAGGAAGAGGTCGATCCGGCGCTGGGCAACGGCGGGTTAGGGCGTTTAGCCGCCTGCTATCTCGATTCGATGGCCACGGTAGGGCAGTCTGCTATCGGCTATGGTCTCAACTATCAATATGGTCTGTTTCGTCAGCGCTTTGACGACGGCGAGCAGAAAGAGTCGCCGGATGACTGGCATCGCGAATCCTATCCGTGGTTTCGCCATAACAGCGCGCTGAACGTTACTGTCGGCTTAGGCGGCACGGTCTGCAAAGAGGAAGATGGGCGCATGCGCTGGGAACCGGCGTTTATGCTGCGCGGCGAAGCCTGGGATCTGCCGGTTGTTGGCTATGGCAACGGCGTCACGCAGCCGCTGCGTCTCTGGCAGGCGACGCACGCTCAGCCATTTGATCTATCGCTGTTTAACGAGGGCGAATTCCTGCAGGCGGAGCAGCAGGGCATCGATGCGGCAAAACTCACCAAGGTACTTTATCCCAACGACAATCACGAAGAAGGCAAACGCCTGCGCCTGATGCAGCAATATTTCCAGTGCGCCTGTTCGGTGGCCGATATTTTGCGTCGTCATCATCTGGCTGGACGCGCGATTGCCGATCTGCCCGATTACGAAGTGATTCAGCTCAACGATACCCATCCCACCATCGCTATCCCGGAAATGCTGCGCGTGCTGCTGGACGAGCATCAGCTCTGCTGGGACGAAGCCTGGCGCATCACCAGCCAGCTATTTGCCTACACCAACCATACGCTGATGCCGGAAGCGCTGGAGCGCTGGGATGAAGCACTGGTGGAGAACCTGCTGCCGCGTCATTACCTGATCGTGAAAGAGATCGATAAACGTCTGCGCAAGCAGGTGGCACACGCCTGGCCCGGCGACACCGAAAAGCTGGCGAAGCTGGCGAAGCTGGCGATACTGCACGATAAGCAGCTGCGTATGGCTAATCTGTGCGTGGTCAGCGGATTCGCGGTTAACGGCGTGGCGGCGCTGCACTCCGATTTGGTAGTGAAAGATCTGTTCCCGGAATATCACCAGCTGTGGCCCTACAAATTCCACAATATCACCAACGGCATTACGCCGCGTCGCTGGCTGAAGCAGTGTAACCCGGCGCTCGCCACGCTGATCGATCAAACGTTGAACGTGGAGTGGGTTACCCATCTTGATGCGCTGCGTGGGCTGGAGCCTTTTGCTGAAGATGCCGCCTTCCGTGAACGCTATCGTCAAATCAAGCAGGATAATAAAGTGCGGCTGGTGGCGTACATCGATCGCGTGACCGGCATCAAGGTCAACCCGCATGCGATGTTCGACGTGCAGATAAAACGCCTGCATGAGTACAAACGTCAGCACCTCGGATTGATGCATATTCTACACTGTTACCGTGAGCTGCGAGACAACCCGCACGCTGACATTGTGCCACGCGTCTTTCTGTTCGGCGCGAAGGCAGCGCCGGGATACTATCTGGCGAAAAATATTATTTACGCTATTAATAAAGTGGCGGATGTCATTAACAACGATCCGCTGGTGGGTGACCGCCTGAAAGTGGTGTTTATCCCGGATTACCGTATTACGGCAGCCGAACTGATGATTCCGGCCGCCGATCTTTCCGAGCAGATCTCCACGGCAGGCTATGAGGCGTCGGGCACGGGCAATATGAAGCTGGCTCTGAATGGTGCATTAACCATCGGCACGCTGGATGGTGCCAACGTTGAGATAGCTGAGCAGGTGGGCGAAGAGAATATCTTCATTTTCGGTAACAGTGTCGATCAGGTTAAAGCGTTAAAAGCCGATGGTTACAACCCGGCGAAGGTGCGTAAGAAAGATAAGCACCTTGATGGCCTGTTGAAAGAGCTGGAACACGGCTTGTTCAGCGATGGCGATGAGCATGCGTTTGATTTGATGCTTGAAAGCCTGACGAAAAATGGCGATCCCTGGCTGGTACTGGCTGATTTTGCTGATTACATCGCCGCGCAGAAACGGGTTGAGGCGTTATGGCGCGACCGCGAAGCCTGGACTCGCGCCGCTATTCTCAATACAGCTCGAACCGGAATGTTCAGTTCTGACCGTGCGATCCGCGACTACCAACAACGTATCTGGCAAGTGAAACGCTAAGGATTGTCTATGGATCGAGAACAACTTGAAAAGGCTGCCAGCGCGGCCGGTATCGCCGCGGACTATATCAACGCGAAAGGGGAGCGCGAGGCGATCAGCCCGGAAACCATAGCGCTGCTGCTGGAAGCGATGGAAGATCCGGTGGATCGCTCTGCGCGACCGATTGCGCCGGTAAGCGTGATTGTCGGCGACGCAGAAAAAGTGCTGGCGGTGGAAGGCGAAGGCGATTTTAGCTGGCAGCTGATGACCGAAGCGGGTGAATCGCACAGCGGCCATGTGCAGGGCGGTCAACGCATTGCGTTGCCAGACCTTGTTCAGGGCTATCATGAGTTGACGCTTACTCAGCATGATAACAGCTGGCAATGCCGCATTATTATCGCGCCAGCGCGCTGTTTTGAGCCTGAGGCGTTGACCTCCGGCGGCAAACTGTGGGGCGCCTGCGCCCAGCTTTACACGTTGCGCTCGGAGCATAACTGGGGCATCGGCGATTTTGGCGATCTGGCCCGCATGCTCAAAGAAGTGGCCCGCCGCGGCGGTGCCTTTATCGGCCTGAACCCGATCCATTCGCTCTATCCGGCCAGCCCGGAGAGCGCCAGTCCGTACAGTCCTTCTTCACGTCGCTGGCTCAACGTCATCTATATCGACGTTGCGGCGGTGCCTGATTTTCAGCAAAGCGAAGCCGCACAGCGCTGGTGGCAGGAAGAGCAGACGCAAAACCTGTTGGCTAAAGCGCGCGACAGCAAGTGGGTCGACTATCGCACCGTCACCGAGCTGAAACTCACGGCGCTGCGTTTTGCCTGGCAACAGTTCAAACAGCGCGATGAGCAGGATGCCGGTTTCCAGACTTTTGTTGCCGAAGGCGGCGACAGCCTTTACTGGCAGGCGGCCTATGATGCGATGCATCAGGAGATGCTGCGTCAGGATGGTTCCCGCTGGGGCTGGCCAGCCTGGCCAGACGAATACCGTCGCGCTTCACGTCCGGCAGTGGCTGAATTCTGTCAGCAGCATGATGATGACGTGCAGTTCTATCTGTGGCTGCAATGGCTGGCAGACAGCCAGTTTGACCAGTGCTGGCAGCAGAGCCAGCAGGATGGCATGCCGGTGGGGCTTTACCGCGATCTGGCGGTCGGCGTAGCGCAGGGCGGGGCTGAAACCTGGCACGATGCCGAGCTTTATCGCCTGAAAGCCTCAGTGGGCGCGCCGCCAGATATTCTTGGTCCGCAGGGGCAGAACTGGGGCCTGCCGCCAATGGATCCGCACGTTATGCGCGAGCGTGGCTATCAGCCGTTTATTGAACTGCTGCGTGCCAACATGTCGAGCTGCGGTGCGCTGCGTATCGACCACGTGATGTCGATGCTGCGCCTGTGGTGGATCCCTTATGGCATGACCGCCGATCACGGCGCCTACATCTATTATCCGGTCGACGATCTGCTGGCGATTCTGGCGCTGGAGAGTCAGCGCAGTCAGTGCATGGTGCTGGGTGAAGATCTCGGTACGGTTCCAGAGGAGATTGTCGACAAGCTGCGCGACAGCGGCGTCTACTCCTGGAAGGTGCTCTACTTCGAGCAGGAAAATGCCACCACCTACCGTCTGCCGGCGAAGTGGCCGCGCCAGGCGATGGCCAGCGCCACCACGCACGATCTGCCTACGCTGGCGGGTTATTGGGGAGCAGAAGATTTGAGCCTCGGCGAAAAGCTGGGTGTCTATCCTGACAAAGAGGTGTTGGCAGGGCTGTATGAACAGCGCGCCGAACAGAAACAGGCGCTGCTTAATGCACTGCATGAGCATGGCTGTTTACCGAACGATTTCCCGGTCGATGCAGAAAGCTGTGAAATGTCGCCAACGCTGAATCAGGCGATGCACAATTTCCTCGCCGATACCCACAGTGCGCTGTTGGGCCTGCAGCCGGAAGACTGGCTGGAAATGAGCGAGCCGGTTAACGTGCCCGGCACAGTGGATGAATATCCTAACTGGCGGCGTAAACTCAGTGCCACGCTGGAAGAGATGTTTGCTCGTCCTGAGCTGGATCGCCTGCTGGAAACCATTCAGCAGCGTCGCGCTCAGTAAGCATTACGCAACAAAAAGGGACGATAATTATCGTCCCTTTTTTTATGGCCGTGGTGCAGCGAACTCAGTAGTACGAATGTTCGCCTGGCTGGTGCTCAGTGATATCACGCACGCCTTTCAGTTCCGGGAAGGCAGCCAGCAGTTCTTTCTCGATGCCTTCCTTCAGGGTGACATCGACCATAGAACAGCCGTTACAGCCGCCGCCAAACTGCAGAATCGCATAGCCTTCGTCGGTGATCTCCATCAGGGAAACCTTGCCGCCGTGACCTGCCAGCTGCGGGTTAATGGTCGCCTGCAGCTGATATTCCACGCGATCCATCAGCGGCGCATCGTCAGAGACCTTACGCATTTTGGCGTTAGGCGCTTTCAGCGTCAGCTGTGAACCCAGATTATCGGTAACGAAGTCAATTTCCGCCTCTTCGAGATAAGGCGCACTGAGTTCGTCCACAAAGGCGGAAAGCTTCTCAAACTTCAGTTCGGTGTCCGTGGCTTCGACCGCGTCAGGTGGGCAATAGGAGACGCCGCACTCAGCGGTTGGCGTACCTGGATTGATCACGAAAACACGGATTTGAGTGCCATCTTCCTGACTTGATAGCAGTTTAGCAAAGTGCTCTTGGGCAGCATCGGTAATACGGATCATGGCAATTGCTCAATAGTTGACTAAATTACTTGGTTATTATACGCCCAACGCCGACCCTCTACAAGGTACGGCACAGGCACCATATTTGAATGCTGGCAGCGCCTGCGGCCAGCAACAGACGGCTAATTTCTGCCGCGGTACTGCCGGTAGTTACCACATCGTCCAGTAAAGCGATATGACGGCCACGCACATCAATTTCAAGCCGGAAGGCGCCGCGCAGGTTTTTCCGGCGGGCGCGGGCGGTGAGCTGATGCTGCACGGCGCCTGCACGTTGACGGCATATTGCCTGCGGCACATAGCGACTGCCTGTCCAGCGAGCCAGCGGCTTCGCCAGCAGCGCAACCTGGTTAAAACCGCGTCGCCAGGCGCGATGGTGATGCAGCGGTACCGTCAAAATCATATCGGGGCGTTGCAGCTGGCGATCGCGCCGTGCCTGTAACCAGCTTAGCAAAATGAGTCGCGCCAACATCACAGAGAGTGCGGTCACCCCAGAAAACTTCAATTGGGAAACCAGCTGGCTCAACGGTGGCTGATAGGCGGTCACGGCTACCAGCGCATGCCACGGCGGCGGTTTTTGCAGGCAGCGACCGCACGGCTGATGGCTAAATGCGGGTAAGCCGCATTGCGGACAGCAGGGCGGCAACGGGGGTAATCGGCGCAGACAATGGCTGCACATACCCTGAACCGCAAGATGAAGCGGTAAGTGGCATAGCCAACAGCATCCCGGCATTGATAGCATAGCGCTCTCCTTTTTGACTCTCAGGACAATAACCGATGACCCAGCTTTACTGGCAAACAACCGGCAGTGGAGATCGCGATCTTGTGCTGCTGCACGGATGGGGATTGAACGCCGAAGTGTGGTCTTGCATTCGCGAGCGACTTGGCGCGCATTTCCGCCTGCACCTGGTGGACCTGCCAGGATACGGCCGCAGTGAGAACTTTCCGGCAATGACGCTGGAGGAGATGGCAGAGTGCCTACTGCCGTTTATGCCGTCGCAGACGCTGGTCCTGGGCTGGTCGCTTGGCGGCCTTGTTGCCAGCCAGCTGGCGCTGCGTGCGCCTCAGCGCGTGACTGGCTTGATCACCGTTGCCTCTTCGCCCTGTTTCAGCGCGACGGAAGCGTGGCCGGGCATAAAACCAGATACCCTGACGCAGTTTCAGCAGCAGCTTAGCGAAGATTTTAAACGCACGGTGGAACGTTTTCTGGCGTTGCAAACGCTGGGCACCGACACCGCCCGCGAAGATGCCCGCACCCTGAAAAACGTGGTGCTGCGGCTGCCGATGCCGCCGGTCGACGTGCTGGAGGGAGGACTGAAAATTTTGCGCACTGCCGATCTGCGCGAGGCGATGCAAACGCTGCCGCAGCCGTTGCTGCGCATTTACGGTTATCTGGACGGTCTGGTGCCACGCGCGATTGCACCCTTGCTGGATGCAGAGTGGCCAAACAGCGAGTCAGCGATCATGGAAAAAGCAGCGCATGCGCCGTTTATCTCTCATCCTGAGGCATTCTGTGAGCAGGTCATCGCCTTTGCTGACCGCCTGCGCTAATGCTGTAGCCAGAGATATTGCCACGGCGCCAGCTCCAGCGGTGCCGAGCCATCCCATTTTTCACCGCTAATAATGTCGCGATAGCGATGCGCTTCCGGCAGCACCAGCGCCGCTGGCTTGCTGCTGAGGTTAAACACGCACAGCAGGCCGCGCTGGCCGGGCGCATGGCGGCGCATCATCAAGATGGCGTTGTTGCTGTCGAGCAGCTCCATCGGATTATCGGGATGAAAAGCGGGCTGGCGGGTGCGCAACTGAATCAACGCGCTCAGGCTGTGATAAACCCGCTGGCGCAGGCTCTGCTTCACCGCCAGTTCTGCTTCTATTTGCCCCAGGCTGTATTTTTCGCGATTGATCGCCCGGTTATGACCTGCCGCTTTTACGCCTTCGGTATCGTTACGCGATCCCAGAATGCTCTGGATGTAGACCGCTGGCACGCCAGGAAAGACGAGCAGTATGGCGTGCGCCAACATGAAACGCCGCAGCCGCGTGTCATCATCGTCGTCCTGACGATTGAGCGCATCCATAAAGGTGACGTTGATTTCATACGGGCTGGTGGTGCCATCGGGATTATTTTTGTAAGAGACCAGCGCGCCTTCCAGCGCCAGATCGCGCACCAGTGACACAATTTCCACTTCCGGCAGAATGCCGCGCGCTGGATTCAGGCCGATGCCGTCATGCGAAGCGAGGAAGTTGAAGAAGGTGGTGCTGTTGTTGCCAATATCGAGAGAGGCCGCCCACTGACGCAGCGCGCGCGCCGAGCCGGAGTGAATCGCGTGTAGCACCAGCGGCGGTAGCGAAAACTGGTAAACCATCTGTGCTTCATCATGCCCGTTGCCGAAATAGCTGATGTTGTCTTTATGCGGCACGTTGGTTTCGGTGATGATCACCGTGCCAGGCGCCACCACATCGGCGATCGCCCGAAACAGCTTCACCAGCAAATGGGTTTTTTCGAGGTGAATACAGCGGGTGCCCGGCGTTTTCCACATATAGCCCACCGCATCCAGCCGCACATAATCCGCGCCGCGCTTCAGGTAGTCGAGCAGCACGCCCACCATGCGAATCAGCACTTCAGGATGACCGAAGTTAAGATCGATCTGATCGGCGCTGAAGGTGGTCCAGACAAAGCGTGTTTCGCCATTGGCCAGCGTAAACGGTGTTAACAGCGGCGATGTGCGAGGACGCGTAACCTCGCTGAGATCGGTGGCGGGCGGCATGCTGATAAAGAAGTCGTTCCAGCCTGGATCGGCAGCAAGGTAATGGCGAAACCACTGGCTGTGCGCCGACATATGATTACAGACAAAATCAAACATCAGACGCGTATGGCTGCGCAATTCAGCCACCTCGCGCCAGCTGCCGCAGACAGGATTGACCTGATGGTAATCAATCACCGAAAACCCGTCGTCTGAAGAATAGGGAAAAAACGGCAGCAGGTGCACAAGGTTAAAGGTGGCGGCGAGATGCTGCTGATAGAAGCGGGAAAAGGTAGCCAGCGTCGGGGCTTCGCTTTCGCGAAACTGATCGGCATAGGTGATCAGCACCACGTCCTTTTCATCCCAGTGCGGTTTGCGCGGCATCTTGACCGCATCGCGTGCGGCTCGAATATGAGAAAGCAGGCGTTCACGTGCCGCCAGCGGAAAAGTGTTGGCGTAAATACGATCGATTAACGCGTTGATTGTTTCCATATTTAAGGCGAGCCACCGCAGCGAGAGTTTTTAAGGACGCTGTTTTTCAGCTTAGTCTTCTGGCGGGAATGCGCAACTCAGGCAGGGGGAAAACGAGAGCGGGCCGCCAGCTGAGCGGCCCGTAAGAGGATTAGCTTTTTTTACCGAAGGCTGCAGCCAGCGCATCGCCCATCGCGCTGTTACCGGCAGCCGCACCGTTGTTGCCCCGTGATTTAGCTTTGTTATTGGCGCCACGCGGCGCGGTATCACGCGCACTGCTTTTCGCCGCTGTCGGGCGCACGTTGCCTTCACCTGGCTGCTCATCAAGGCGCATGGTGAGGGCAATTCGCTTACGCTGCAGATCGATCTCCATCACTTTCACCGTGACGATATCACCTGCTTTCACCACTTTGTGTGGATCGTCGATAAACTTATCCGACAGCGAAGAGATATGCACCAGGCCATCCTGATGTACGCCGATATCGACAAAGGCGCCAAAGTTAGTGACGTTGGTTACCGCACCTTCCAGCACCATGCCCGGCGTCAGATCGTTCATGGTCTCTACGCCGTCGGTAAATTTTGCCGTTTTAAATTCAGGACGCGGATCGCGACCCGGTTTTTCCAGCTCTTTCAGGATATCGGTGACGGTTGGTACGCCGAAACGGTCGTCGGTGAAGTCTACCGCTCTGAGATTACGCAGGCTGCCCGGGTTGCCCATCAGTGCATCCAGCGCCTGCTCGGTGGCGGCGAGGATGCGTTGCACCAGCGGATAGGCTTCCGGGTGAACGGTTGAAGCATCCAGCGGATTATCGCCGTGATTGATGCGCAGGAAGCCAGCGCACTGTTCAAACGCTTTCGGCCCAAGACGGCTGACTTTCAACAGCTGCTGACGGTTCTGGAAGCGGCCATTTTCATCGCGCCAGCTAACAATGTTCTGCGCCATCATGCGCGTCAGGCCCGCCACGCGGGTCAACAGCGCCACTGACGCGGTGTTGAGATCGACACCCACGGCGTTAACGCAATCCTCCACCACCGCATCCAGTTTTTTCGCCAGCTGTCCCTGGCTGACGTCGTGCTGATACTGGCCCACACCGATCGACTTCGGATCGATTTTTACCAGTTCAGCCAGCGGATCCTGCAGACGACGGGCGATTGACACCGCGCCGCGCAGTGAAACATCCAGATCGGGGAACTCCAGCGCGGCCAGTTCTGATGCTGAATAGACAGAAGCGCCCGCTTCGCTGACGATCACTTTTTCGGCGGTGACGGCCGGAAACTGCTTCTGCACATCAATAAAGAAGCGCTCGGTCTCGCGTGAAGCCGTACCGTTGCCAATCGCGACCAGTTCCACTTGATGTTTAGTGCACAGTGCCGCCACCGCAGCTGCTGCTTTTGTGGTCTGGCCGGTATGCGGATAAATGGTGTCGGTAGCCACCAGTTTGCCGGTGGCATCCACCACCGCAACTTTTACGCCGGTGCGCAGGCCAGGATCGAGCCCCATGGTTGCGCGCATGCCGGCAGGCGCCGCCATCAGTAGATCGTGCAGATTGCGTGCAAAGACGTTAATAGCTTCATCTTCTGCCCGTTCACGCACCGTACCCATCAGCTCGGTTTCCAGATGCATCAGCACCTTAATGCGCCATGTCCAGCTCACCACCGCTTTGCGCCAGGCGTCAGCCGGAGCGTTGTTAAGACGCAGCTGCAGGTGCTCGGTAATCAGCGTTTCGCCGTAGCTTTCACGCGGCGGTTCGTCGTGTTGCGGATCGGCATTCAGCGAGAGCTGCAGCACGCCTTCGTTGCGGCCGCGGAACATCGCCAGCGCGCGGTGAGACGGCACGCCAGCCAGCGCTTCGTGATGATCAAAATAATCGCGGAATTTCGCGCCGCTCTCCTCTTTGCCCTCAACTACGCGGGAAACCAGGTGGGCATTTTTCCACAGGTAATCACGGACTTTCGCCAGCAGCGCTGCATCTTCGGCAAAACGCTCCATCAGGATGTAGCGGGCGCCATCCAGCGCGGCTTTGGTATCCGCCACGCCGTTGTCGGCGTTGATGTAGTCAGCGGCCAGCAGCTCAGGTACCTGGGTTGGATCCTGCCATAGCGTATCCGCCAGGGGTTCCAGCCCCGCTTCAATAGCGATCTGTCCGCGCGTGCGGCGTTTCTGCTTATAGGGCAGATAGAGATCTTCCAGCTCGGTTTTGCTTAGCGTGCTGGCGATAGCGTCGCTGAGCGCATCGGTCAGCTTGCCCTGTTCTGCGATAGATTTCAGGATCGACTGGCGGCGCTCTTCCAGCTCGCGCAGGTAGCTCAGCCGGGTTTCCAGCTGGCGCAACTGGGTATCATCCAGCCCGCCGGTTACTTCCTTACGATAACGTGCAATAAACGGCACGGTATTGCCTTCGTCCAGCAGGCGAATGGCGGCATCAACTTGCTCAGGCCGCGCGTGAAGTTCGCCTGCAATCAGGCGGTTCAGCGAATCTTTCATCATCATCGGGTCAACTATCTTGCAGAAACAGGGTTAAAAACAGCGGACAGTTATACGGATTGAACCGCTAAATTGCCAGCCGTGCTCATGGCTTTAGGGGATATTCTGAACGCAGCTTCAGGAATCACTAAATCCCGCTTCACCATAGGCGATAAGGTTGATATACCACAGTGCTTCACCAGCCGGGGTATGCACGATAACGCTGTCGCCAGACTCTTTTTTCAGCAGCGCGCGCGCCATCGGCGAATCGATAGAGATGTAATCTTTACGGCCAAAAATTTCGTCATAGCCGACGATGCGAAAACGTTTGATGTCGCCCTCGTCATTTTCTATCTCGACCCAGGCGCCAAAAAATACGCGGCCATCCTGCTGGGGCGAGTAATCGACGATGCGCAACTCTTCGATGCTTTTAGAGAGGTAACGTACGCGGCGGTCAATTTCGCGCAGACGCTTTTTGTTGTATTGATAATCGGCATTTTCGCTGCGATCGCCGAGGCTGGCCGCCCAGGTCACTTTTTTGGTGACTTCAGGTCGCTCTTCGCGCCAGAGATAGTCGAGTTCCGCCTTGAGCTTGTTAAAGCCTTCGCGGGTAATTAATCGGGTTTTCATTCCAGCTCGCCTGTGACAGAACAGAGCGACAATTTTACGGAGTTTGCGGGCGCTGACAATGCGGGAGAAAAGAAACGGGGAAGGGGTTCAGTTTTGTGAACCCGCAAGATGCTGTTCCCCGCCGGCAAAGCGGCGAAAAATCACTCTTTTTCGCAACAGGTAGCCGATAGCAGAATAATAGTGCAGATTGTTATTTAGCGTGTGTCGCCGTGGTGGTCGAGGTGCTGGAACCGTTGCTGTCACCGCCGCCGCCAGCGGTAGCCAGCGCAACGCCTAACAGTGCGGCAACGGCGCCAACGCCGATAGCGTCTGAGTTACCTTTTGCCGTGGTGGAAGCCTGCGCACCCGCCGCTTCGCCAACAGTGGCGGCGCTAGCCTGGCCTACAGCAAATACCGCTAATGTTGCGGCGATTATAATAATTTTTTTCATCGTCTTGCCCCTGTTGTTGTAAGTTGAACGAGTCAAAGTGTGGGGCAACAATTGCACGGAAGCCATGCTAAAACCGGCCAGAAAAATATTGCTCATCAACCGCCTGGACCGTAAGCCAGTGAGCTGAAATTATTCCGAAACGACTCCGCTTAAAGGGGGGGTGTTTACCAGATTTTATGCTGCCTATTTTTCTTTGTGCCCCGCTTTTGCAGGCGCGACTTTTCAACCTGGTTCAACCTTCTGCGCTTATTCCTGGTCTTAAAAGGGTAATGCGATGAAAAATAAAGGATCCCGATCAAGGCGCGTGCGTTAAGCCAGCGTTTACTGCAGAGACCGCGAATATTTCAGAATTGTTGGAGCAGGCCTGGTTTTGCGCCCAACCGCCTGAAAACAACCGTAAACGTTATATAAGCTGCTGTTTAATATGCTTTGTAACAATTTCGGCTAGAATATAAACCATATTTGGCTGTCACTATTGGGTCGGTTTTTTAACAATGTCCGTTCAGGCAATAGCGCCTTTGGGAGTATCTACATGCAAGAGAATTACAAAATTCTGGTGGTCGATGATGACATGCGTTTACGCGCACTGCTGGAACGCTACCTGACCGAGCAGGGTTTTCAGGTACGTAGCGTGGCCAATGCTGAACAGATGGATCGTCTGTTGACCCGTGAATCCTTCCACCTGATGGTGCTGGACCTGATGCTGCCAGGCGAAGATGGCTTATCGATCTGCCGCCGCCTGCGCAGTCAGAGCAACCCGATGCCAATTATTATGGTGACGGCGAAAGGCGAAGAGGTCGATCGTATCGTCGGGCTGGAAATTGGCGCCGATGATTACATTCCCAAGCCGTTTAACCCGCGTGAGCTGCTGGCCCGTATCCGTGCCGTTCTGCGCCGCCAGGCCAATGAACTGCCCGGTGCGCCTTCGCAGGAAGAGGCGATCATTGCGTTTGGCAAGTTCAAGCTGAACCTCGGCACGCGCGAAATGTTTCGCGAAGATGAGCCGATGCCATTAACCAGCGGTGAGTTTGCGGTGCTGAAAGCACTGGTTAGCCACCCACGCGAGCCGTTGTCGCGCGACAAGCTGATGAATCTGGCGCGTGGCCGTGAGTACAGCGCGATGGAACGCTCAATTGACGTGCAGATCTCTCGCCTGCGTCGCATGGTTGAAGAAGATCCGGCCCATCCACGTTATATCCAGACCGTTTGGGGCTTGGGTTACGTTTTCGTTCCGGACGGCAGTAAAGCATGAGGCGACTCCGCTTCTCTCCCCGCAGTTCATTTGCCCGAACGCTGTTGCTGATCGTTACCTTGCTGTTTGTCAGCCTGGTAACGACCTATCTCGTGGTGCTGAACTTTGCCATTTTGCCCAGCCTGCAGCAGTTTAATAAGGTATTGGCCTACGAAGTCCGTATGTTGATGACCGATAAGCTGCAGCTGGAAGATGGCACGCAGCTGGAAGTGCCACCGGCGTTTCGTCGCGAGATCTATCGTGAGCTGGGCATTTCGCTGTACACCAACGCGGCGGCGGAAGAGAGCGGGCTGCGCTGGGCGCAGCATTATGAGTTTCTCAGCGAGCAGATGGCGCAGCAGCTTGGTGGCCCAACCGATGTCCGTGTGGAGGTCAATAAAAACTCCCCGGTGGTCTGGCTGAAAACCTGGCTCTCGCCGGATATCTGGGTGCGCGTACCGCTCACCGAAATTCATCAGGGCGATTTTTCGCCGCTGTTCCGCTATACGCTGGCGATTATGCTGTTGGCGATTGGCGGCGCCTGGCTGTTTATTCGTATGCAGAATCGGCCGTTGGTCGATCTGGAACATGCCGCATTACAGGTGGGCAAAGGCATTATTCCCCCGCCGCTACGGGAATATGGTGCTTCGGAAGTGCGTTCAGTCACACGCGCCTTTAATCAGATGGCTGCAGGTGTGAAGCAGCTGGCTGATGACCGCACGCTGCTGATGGCCGGGGTAAGCCACGACCTACGTACGCCGCTGACGCGCATCCGCCTCGCCACGGAAATGATGTCACAGGAAGATGGCTATCTGGCCGAGTCGATCAACAAAGATATCGAAGAGTGCAACGCCATCATTGAGCAGTTCATCGATTATCTGCGCACGGGGCAGGAGATGCAGACCGAACGCGCCGATCTCAATGCGGTGCTGGGTGAAGTTGTCGCGGCGGAAAGCGGTTATGAACGGCAGATTGAAAGCGATGTTATGGCGGAAGAGTTGCAGCTTGATATCGATCCTCTCTCCATAAAACGCGCCGTTGCCAATCTGGTGGTTAACGCGGCGCGTTACGGCAATGGCTGGATCAAAGTCAGTAGCGGTTTTGAGTTACAGCGGGCGTGGTTTCAGGTAGAGGATGATGGCCCGGGTATTCATCCCGACCAGTTGCAGCATCTGTTCCAACCCTTTGTCCGCGGCGACAGCGCACGCAGTACCAGCGGAACCGGTTTGGGGCTGGCAATTGTGCAACGTATTATTGATGCGCATCGTGGCGCACTTGATATTGGCGTCAGTGAAAAGGGCGGCCTGCGTATTCGTGCCTGGCTGCCAATTCCTGCCGATGTGGTCGCCAGCGAGTTGCCCTCCAGTCACGGTTAATCAGTCGGCTCTGTTGCCAGAGCCGACATGATATTTACAGCTGTGGTCCCGCTTTTACCAACGCCGCACCGGCTGGCGTATCGGTATATTTATCAAAGTTAGTGATAAAACGCTGGGCCAGATCGCGCGCTTTCTGTTCCCATGCTCCTTCACCTGACCAGCTATTACGCGGATCGAGAATCTCGCTGTCGACGCCGCTCAGTGCCAGCGGAATCTGCAGGTTGAAAATCGGTAACGTTTGCGTCTCGGCATCGCTTAATTCACCCGCCAGAATGGCATTGATGATGGCGCGCGTATCCTTAATGGAGATACGTTTGCCGCTGCCGTTCCAGCCGGTATTTACTAAATAAGCTTCGGTGCCCGCAGCCTGCATTCTCTTCACCAGCACTTCCGCATATTGCGTTGGATGCAGCATCAAAAACGCCGCGCCGAAGCAGGCAGAAAAGGTGGGCGTGGGTTCGGTGATGCCGCGTTCAGTGCCCGCCAGCTTGGCGGTGAAGCCGGAAAGAAAATGGTATTGCGTCTGCTCAGCATCCAGTCGTGAAACCGGCGGCAGCACGCCAAAGGCGTCAGCGGTCAGGAAAATGACCTTGCTGGCGTGACCCGCTTTGGAAACCGGCTGCACGATATTGTCGATGTGATACAGCGGGTAAGAGACGCGGGTGTTCTCGGTCTTGCTGTCATCGTCAAAATCGATGCTGCCATCGTCGCGTACCACAACGTTTTCCAACAGCGCATCGCGGCGAATCGCGTGATAAATCTCAGGCTCAGCCTGCTCTGACAAACGAATCGTCTTGGCGTAACAGCCGCCTTCAAAGTTGAAGACGCCATCATCATCCCAGCCATGTTCATCATCGCCAATCAGCTGGCGCTCCGGATCGGTCGACAGCGTGGTTTTGCCGGTGCCCGAGAGGCCGAAGAACAGTGCCACATCGCCCTGTTTGCCAACGTTAGCCGAGCAGTGCATAGACGCAATGCCCTTCAGCGGCAACAGATAGTTCATGATGGCGAACAGCCCTTTTTTCATCTCGCCGCCGTACCAGGTGCCGCCAATCAGTTGCATGCGTTCAGTGAGATTAAAGGCGATAAAGTTCTCGGAATGCAGCCCCTGCGCCTGCCAGTCAGGATTGGTGCATTTGGCGCCGTTCATCACCACAAAGTCGGGTTCGAAGCTGGCCAGGCTGGCATCATCAGGACGGATAAACATATTTTTTACGAAGTGCGCCTGCCAGGCGACCTCAGTAATGAAGCGTACGCTGAGCCGTGTATCGGGGTTGGCGCCGCACCAGGCATCAATCACGAACAGCTTTTTACCGGAAAGCTGACGCGTCACCTGCTGCTTCAGCGCCTGCCATGTCTCTTGCGAGAGCGGTTGGTTATCGTTTTTACCCTTGCCCTGATCGTTCCACCACAGGGTATCGCGCGTGGTGTCGTCACGGACGATGTATTTATCTTTGGGTGAGCGCCCGGTGAAGATACCGGTATCGACGGCGATAGCGCCGGACTGCGTCAGGATGCCACGCTCGTAACCTTGCAGGCCGGGGCGGGTTTCTTCCTGGAAGAGGGTGTCATAATCAGGATTATGAACAATCTCTGCCGTATCAGTGATGCCGAGGGCAAGAAGATCAGGCGAAGTCAGGCCATTAACGCGCATGTTACTGCTCCTTTGTCGGTTTTGTACTGCTATTCAATTCAGGCAAATGACACATTGCCAGGGGATGCCGTTGTGCACCAGCATGATGCAGAAAGGCGATCGCGCGCAGTGTACACCTGTTGACGACCAGGAAAAGGCTGGAGCTCCAGAAATGCGAGGCAAAACTGACTACGCTGCAAATTCAGTGAAATCCGAGAGGCGGTGGCGTGAGGAAGGGGGGGTTAAGATGAAAAAAACAGCACGTCTAAGCTTGCCGTAGAGCAGGCGGGCGACGGCTGCCGCCCGCCAGAAATCAGTGCAGCTGATCGCTGTTGGTCACTGACTGATTGCGGATAGCCGCGATGTCGACGGCGTCGAATACGTAGTGGCTACCGCAGTAATCGCAGTGCATATCGATGTTGCCATCCTCTTCGATGATTTCATCAACTTCCGACTGCGGCAGGCTTTGCAGCACTTCACCACAGCGCTCGCGTGAACAGCTGCATTTGTAGTTCACGGCCTGCGGCTCATAAACCGTGACCTCTTCCTGGTTGTACAGGCGCCACAGCACTTCATTAGCCGGCAGACCAATCAGCTCTTCGGTTTTAATGGTTTCGGTCAGCGTCGCCAGATGGTTAAAGTCATCGCTTTGCGTATCCTGTGCCGGTAATACCTGCAACAGAATGCCGCCCGCGCCCAACTGGCCTTCGTGCTCACCGCTGCGAATAAACAGGCGCGTCGGCAGCTGCTCAGAACGCATAAAGTAATCTTCCAGACATTCCGCCAGTGTCTCGCCCTCAAGGCCAACCACGCCCTGATAACGTTCACCCTGCGACGGTGCAATCGTGATCACCAGATAGCCGTTGCCCGCCATCTCTTTCAACGTGCTGCCCGGCGCGATCTCACCCTGCATACGCGCAACGCCACGCATTTCCTGATGATTATTGCCGTTGATCACCGCCAGCGACAGCGGACCATCGCCCTGAAGCTGCACGGTGATATCGCCATCAAACTTCAGCGTGGCGGTCAGCAGGCTGGTGGCGACCAGCAGTTCGCCCAGCAGTTGCTGAACCGGCTGCGGATAGTCATGGCCGCTGATGATTTCGCGCCAGGTATTCGACACGTTAACCAGTTCACCGCGTACGGCGTGGTTTTCGAACAGGTAACGATGCATTTGATCTTGTACGGACATAGCATTTCTCTCGATGGGATGACGAACTATTCGTCACCCGATAATTTAAATTTCATGAGATCGCGTCGTTCTTTCTTATCGGGACGGCGATCGGGATGCGGCATGCTCAGGCTGTTCATCTTGCGTGCTATCGCGTTCTTCTCACGCTTTTCAATGCTGGCCGCGGTTTCGGTATAAAGCTGCTGTGCCTCCGTGGCCGGACGACGCTGATCGCTGATGCTGTTGACGACAATTGTCCGCTCGTCATTTCCCTGACGTAGCGTTAACTCGGCATTTAGCTCAACGATTTTACTCGGTTTGCTGCGCTGGCCGTTGTAATGCACCTTGCCGCCTTCAATCATTTCACGCGCCACGGCTCGGGTTTTATAGAAGCGCGCGGCCCACAGCCATTTGTCGAGCCGAACACCTTCAGGGGTTTTCTCTTTCATCGCTACTCCTGTGTGACTGGCACCAGTCCCGCACAGAGCGTGCGGTAGTCTCCGATCGCAGGATGGCGCAGAAATTCTTTATCCGGTAAGCCAGAATCAGGGTTGCTGACGCCAAGGCACCAGCCGATTCCCCACTGGCGCGCGGCATCCAGGATCGGCTCGCCGTCGTCGATAAACAGCGTGCGCGCCCGGTTCAGGCCGGTATGCAGCTCAACCGCCTGCCAGAGACGCTGATCTTCTTTCGGATACCCAAATGTGTGGGTGGAAAGTAATAAATCAAGGTGATCGGCAAGACCAGTTTGCTGCAGTTTGACGTCCAGATTATAGGGATGCGCATTGGTCAACAGGATGGTGCGCTTGCCCGCAGCGCGCAGCGCCTGCAAAAAAGGCAGCGTGTCTTCACGCAGGCGAACCTGCTCGCGCTGTTGTCGGGTCATAGCACGAATATCCAAATCGAGCTGCTCGCTCCAGTAATCCAGACAGTACCAGTTTAGCGTATGTTGCACGGCGAGATACTTTGCCTTGATCAGCGCGGCGGCATCCTGCAGCGAAATTCCGCGCTGCTGGCTCAGCGTTTCCGGCACCAGCCGCAGCCAGAAATGGCTGTCGAACGCCAGATCCAGCAGCGTGCCATCCATATCAAGCAGTACGGTATCAATCTGTGACCAGTCGGGAGAAAAGGACATGCGGGTAAGCCTGACGTGAAAAGTGGAGCGACAGGGTAGCACAACCGCTAACGCCTCAGAACAGGCTGTGAACCGGTGGGGCGGGCGTCATTGTCGGGTTAAAGCAGGTGTCATAATAGTGCTGAATGTCCAGCAGCCGTTTGCGATTACGGTGCATGCGGCGCAGGGTTAACAAGCCGTTGATGATGGTGCTGAGCACCAGCAATGACAACAGCAGCGTTGTGCCGATGTAGCGGCTCAGCGTTACCGCATCAGGTTCATTGTGCAGCGCGATATGCCGCGTGCCGTTAGCATCAACGGAAAGGTTAGTGATGATACCGGCAGCCTGGAACGGCGTATTCAACAGCATGCCTGCCAGCCGCTGCAGCTCATCCCACTGTTCTGGCGCATTGTAATCAAACAGAGAAACCGACGGCTGCGGCTGATTCACCAACTGACGACCTTCATCGCTGATGATCAGAAAGCCACCCGGCGGTGGGCTGTTCAGCGCTTCTGCCGCGCGGTGCGTTTCACGATAGAAAAAGGTCGATGTCGCCGTATTGACCAGGTTCTCCAGTGCTTCGGCGCTGACCGGGCGTAACAGCACATTCATGCCATTGAGCGAGCCGGAGTTCGCGCGGCGCACCAGCGTATCCCAGTCTTTCGCATTACCGAGGTTAACCAACGCATTTTTGAGCCGCAGGCAGTCCTGCTGTTGGCTGCACAAATCCTGCGTTTTCATCACCACCTCGGAGAAATCATCCAGCAAAATCATGCCCGATTTCTGTATTGCAGAGGCGAGTTGCGGGTTGAGTTTGGGATCGGTGCTGGTTTCCGGGTGCAGCTGCTGATTCACGCTGTTCATCAAGGCGGCCGCTTTATCGATAATGTCAGACTGCGGCAGCGGCAATGGCGTGGCGGTATTCCAGTACATGGCGGAACAGTCGAACGGCATATAGGCGTAGGTGCGATTACCCTGATAGTTGGCGGGCACGGAGCACATACCGTTGCCGTTAACGTGCAGGCTGTCACCAATGTGCAGCGGCTGTTTTTCCAGGTCAGCTACCTGCGTCACCTTGATACTTTCGGTGCCCTTAAGCCAGGCCACGCTTAGCTTAACCGGCATGCTAAGCGGTATCCAGGTGAGCAGTAGCGTCAGCACCACCAGCGAGCCAAACGCCAGCACGGCGTTCTTGCGCCAGCGCTGAATCGGAAAGTTACGCACTTCGTCCCGCAGAGAGAGATAGCGTCCCTGACGCACCACGTGGCGATTCAGATAGAGCTCAACCTCGGTGTTTTGTCCAAGATCGTGAGTCACATAGTTTTGCCAGTGGGCAGGGTAGATCAGATCAAAAGTGCCAAGTGAAATATTGCTCATCTGGCCCTGATTGGATTCACTGAACAGGCCCCAACGCTTTGGCGTGCCGCGAAAGCAGTGAATTTCACGGAAATCTTTTTCCGCTGGCCGACGGTATAAGAACCACAGGCTAACCAGAATCATGACTACGGCGGCGGTAATCAGTGCCGCCATCACGCTGACCGGTGCGGTTAACCCGAGAAACAGCAGCAGCAGCGCAACGCAGATGATCACCGCTTCGCGCGTGCCGTCAGGGCGGGTGAGCATATACTCTTCGTAGCTCTCCTTGCGCACGCTCAGCAACTCAATGTTATCGCTCTCTTCTTTACGAATCGAGGCATTGGTTGCCAGCGGCCGCACCAGCGGCGTCAACGCAGGCTGCTCAAACAGATAATTCACCAGCGAATGGCCATTCAGCGAAATCACCAACGGAATAGTGTCGGTTTTGATCAGCTCAACGTAGTTTTCATCGGCGATATATTGTTCCCACAGCGGCGGCAGATGCACTTCAACGGCATCGAGATAGTAGCGCCATTTCTGCGGTTCATCGGTGGTTAATCCATAACGTGTGATTGATCGCGTGACCGGATAGACATTGTTGCTTTGGGCATTCAGCGTCAGGCGTTCGGGCGTAGTGCTGCTACCGGTAGGCAACAGGGTTTGCTGATTACGAGTGAGCGTATTGACGTAACGCTCGGCGGCAGCGCGCTCTTCCGACGTGAGTTTTCGATGAGGGGGTTTAATGAATGGCAGCGGTTTCGCCATAGGCGGACGATGCCGCATCGCGTACCAAAAGCCGGCACCTGCAAGGACCGAACACGCGAGCATCACAGCCACGATAATGATCAATGTGCTCATGGTTAGCTCAACCCCGCCAAATTACTGCCTTCACTCTTAATGCCACTCCGATAATATGGTTAGACGGTCAATTTTGGCGGGAACAGACGCCTGAGGCAACCTGTGATTGCACGGGAATAACGCATAAAATCGGAAAATCAGGAGAGCATTATAAAAAGCCTTGCAAGGATCCTAACCGTCGAAAAGCCTATAAAATATAAGCATAATCCTATTTTAGCGGCGCATTATTGACATTGTCGTAAATTATTTAATCTGACACCAGCAGATTTGTTATAACGCGGTAATAAAAATCATGCAATGATTGGAATACCTGAATGGCTGACGCACAATGTCAGGCTAAATAATACTCGGGGCAGTGTCAGAACGCTTTTTTTATGGGGTTGATATGAGTAAACCGTTACAGAAACCGACCATTCTCAACGTCGAGGCTGTTGCTCGTTCCCGCTTGTTTACCATTGAAGCGATCGATCTCGCCTTTAGTAATGGTGCGCGCCGGGTGTATGAGCGAATGAAACCCTCTGAACGAGAAGCGGTGATGATTGTCCCGGTGATCGACGATCATCTCATCCTGATTCAGGAATATGCGGTGGGGCTGGAAACCTATGAACTGGGCTTTCCAAAAGGCCTGATCGATCCGGGTGAGACGCCTTTTGAAGCCGCAAATCGCGAGCTGAAAGAAGAGGCGGGGTTTGGTGCCCAATCGCTGCATCAGTTGGGCAAACTCACTATGGCGCCCTCTTATTTTTCCAGCAAGATGAATATTGTGGTGGCGGAAGGCCTCTACGAAGAACGGCTGGAAGGCGACGAGCCTGAACCTTTGATTGTGCATCGCTGGCCGCTGGCTAATCTGCTCGGGCTGCTTGAGCATCCTGACTTCCGCGAAGCGCGTAACGTTAGCGCGCTGTTTTTAGTGCGTGAGTGGCTGGTGAAGCAGGGCAGGCTGCAATACTGATTGCGAATGGATAATGCCAGACAGTAAAAAGGGCCGCTTACTAAGCGGCCCTTTTTTATGCGTTGCGGTTAACCTGCATGATCAGAACAGTTCATGGCTTTCACCATTGTCCATAATCTCGGTGCCAACATCGTGAACGGAATATTCGGTCGGCTGCGTGCCATCGATAAAATATTCCTGACGAGTATTGCCGCCGCCGTTGGCCAGTTTGCCGGTGCTACGATCGATAGTGACCGTTACCACGCCAAGCGGTGGCGTTAAGGGCTGTTCAGGCACGCCATCCAGCGCCGCCTTCATGTATTGATCCCAGGCAGGCTGTGCGCTTTTCGCGCCGCCTTCATAGCCCGATATCTGATCTTTCAACGCGCCCGAGGCGGTGGTGCGACCCAGGTTGCGACGCGCATCATCAAAACCGATCCACACCGAGGTGACCACGCCCGGACCGTAGCCAGAGAACCAGGCATCTTTCGAGCTGTTAGTGGTACCGGTTTTGCCGCCAATATCGTTGCGTTTTAAATCACGACCTGCGCGCCAGCCGGTGCCCAGCCAGCCCGGCTCGCCAAAGATATTGGAGTTCAACGCGCTTTTAATCAGGAAGGTCAGCGGCGTATTGATAACGTGCGGCGCGTACTCCTGCGTATTGCTCTGCAATGCCGGATCGCCACCTACCTGCTCAAGGGCCGGCTTCGGCACCGTTTGATTAGTGCCTGTTTGTGAAGTCGCGACGTTTTCAACGCTTTCCTGATTCAGGGCCAGCGCTTTTTGCGTTTCGCCATAAATTACCGGCAAATTACACTGTACGCAGGCGACTTTCGGCTTCACTTCAAATACTTTGCCGCCCTGTTCGTTTTCGATGCGGGTGATGAAGTAAGGATCGACGAGGAAGCCGCCGTTAGCCATTACCGCGTAACCACGTACCAGCTGCATTGGCGTAAACGAGGCCGCACCCAACGCCAGTGATTCGGTATGCACGATGTTTTGTGCCGGGAAACCAAAGCGTTGCAGGTATTGCGCTGCATAGTCGACGCCCATCGCACGCATGGCGCGCACCATCACAACGTTTTTAGACTCGCCTAACCCCTGACGTAAACGGATTGGGCCATCGTAGCGTGCCGGGGAATTTTTCGGGCGCCAGTCAGAACCGGCACCGGCATCCCAGCGTGAAATCGGCACGTCATTGAGGATGGAAGCCAGGGTCAAACCGCGATCCATGGCGGCGGTATAAAGGAAAGGTTTGATGTTTGAACCCACCTGACGCAGTGCCTGGGTGACGCGGTTAAACTTGCTCTGGTTAAAGTCAAAACCGCCGACCAGGGCGCGCACGGCACCGTCGTTGGGATCGAGCGAAATCAGCGCGGAGTTCACGTCAGGAACCTGTGCCAGCCACCATTCGTTATCAACCTGACGCACCCAAATTTGCTGACCAGGCTGAACGGCCTGCGTCACGCTTTTCGGCGTTGCGCCTTGCAGGTTGTCTGATTTGAACGGGCGCGCCCAGCGTACGCCGTTCAACGTCAGTGAAACGTTGCTGCCATCGCGCATCAACGCCGTGGCTTCCGTGCTGTTAGCTGACATTACCACCGCCGGAATCAGCGGGCCGTAAACCGGCGTAGCCTTCAACGTTTTCAGCACCTGCTCCTGACGCCATGCCGCTTCGCCTACCTTCCACAGCACCGCCTGCGGACCGCGATAGCCGTGGCGCATGTCGTAGTTCAGCACGTTGTCGCGCACTGACTGTTGAGCCGCCAGCTGCAGTCGGCGCGTGATGGTGGTATAGACTTTATAGCCGTCGTTATAGGCGCCATCGCCATAGCGTTTCACCATCTCCTGACGAACCATTTCGCTGACATAAGGCGCAGAGAAAGCGATTTCAGGGCCGTGATAGGTGGCTACCAGCGGCGTATTACGCGCTTCCTGATATTGATACTGATCGATGTAATGCTGATCGAGCATACGCGCCAGCACCACGTTGCGACGCGAGAGGGCGCGTTCGTGCGAGTAGAGCGGATTGAAGGTCGAGGGGGCTTTTGGCAAGCCGGCAATCATCGCCATTTCGCTCAGGCTCAGCTGATCGATGTTCTTGCCAAAATAGACCTGCGCCGCTGCACCCACGCCGTAAGCACGATAACCAAGATAAATTTTGTTGAGATAGAGTTCGAGAATCTCATCCTTGGTTAACAGCTGTTCGATGCGGATTGCGAGGAACGCCTCTTTAATTTTGCGCATCAGCGTACGCTCAGGGCTAAGGAAAAAGTTCCTCGCCAGCTGCTGCGTAATGGTACTTGCACCCTGTGAAGCGTGGCCCGACACCAGCGCCACGCTGGCCGCACGGAAAATCCCGATAGGATCCACGCCGTGATGCTCATAGAAGCGGCTGTCTTCGGTGGCAATAAACGCTTTTACCAGCTCAGGTGGCATTTGTTGCAGCGTCAAAGGAACACGGCGTTTTTCACCGTACTGGGCAATCAAATCGCCTTCTGCGCTGTAAATCTGCATCGGGGTTTGCAGCTTGATATCTTTCAGCGTGTTCACGTCCGGAAGCTGCGGCTCGATGTATTTGTAGAGACCATAAATCGAGCCAGCTCCCAACAGCATGCAACATACCGCAAGGATTAAGAGATACTTTACGAACTTCACCTGAGATTTCCCATCTGTTGTCGTTTGGGCAGTTTATAAACAACCGCGCGGTAGTATAAAGGCAAGCCTGACGCTTTGATACGTCCTTTTCTTTCACCATGGACAGGGAGAACGCGCGAAAATGGCTTTTCAGAAATGGCAAATTGGCCTGGATATTCACAATGGCCAGCTGTGTGCACTTGGCGTGCAACGCCGACGAAACGGATGGCAACTTCGTCACTGGTGGCATCATCCGCTGCCGCAAGATACGTTAAGACAGGGAGTGCTGCAATCCTCTCCCGAACTGCTCAGCGTGCTTACACGCTGGCGTAAAATGCTGCCGCGGCATTATAGGCTATGCGTGGGATTACCGCCGCAACTGGTGATGCAACGCCCACTGGCTCTGCCGCCGCAATCACTGCGCGAGCCCGATTTGGGGCGCTACATTCATGCTGCTGCGCGGCGTCTGTTTCCGCTGGAGCCAGAATCACTGACCCTCGATTACCGCCCTTTTTCAGATAAACCCAGTCAGCTCTGTGTGACCGCCGTGCGACGCGATGTGCTGCAACAGTGGCAGAGCGTGTTAGCAGAGGCAGGAGTGCAGCCTGAAGTATTTGAGCTTTCATGGGCCGCCTTGCAGATGCTCGCCATGCTGCTCAAGCCACAGCCGGGCACCGTGCTGGTTCACCGGCTGCCCGATCAGTGGCTCTGGTATGCGCCGGGTGAACAGCAGCCTGCGTTTGGCTGCGCCGTCGCCGACGGTAGCGATCTCGCCCAGCTGCGGCTGCGTGCCTTTCCCGAGGCGCGTGCGCTATGGTACAGCAGCGATACAGGTGATGAGCCTGACAGGGTCACACCGCTCAATCCTCTCCATGCATTGCAGCTGATGCAGCCCCCTTTGCCTGTGCAGCCTTCGCGGTTCGCTCTGGCATGCGGGCTGGCGCTCAGGCCGGAGGATTGAACATGGTATGGGTCAATCTGCTACCGTGGCGCGCGCGCCAGCAGCACCATATCTTGCGGCAGTCGATGGTGATTGCGCTGAGTGCCGGTGCGATCGTAACGCTCATTGCCATGCTGCTGTTTATCTCCGCCCGCGATCGTCAGCAGCAGCTTCAGACAAACTCTGATGCGCTGATTGCTGCCAGCAAAGAGGCTGAACAACGGCTTCATCAGTTGCAGCAGGCGCTGGCGCTGCAACAGCAGCTCAATAACGCCTGGGCGCATTATCAGGCTCAGCAAAAGCTGGCGCAGCAATGGCTCGATTTTTTTATGCACCTCGGCAGCCTGATGCCAAAGGCGCTGTGGTTAACCCAGTTGCAGCGCAATGCCGACACCTTAACCTTTGCCGGTCGAGGCTATGCCATGCAGGAGATAGCCGATTTTCGTCAGAGGCTGGCAGAGCAACCGTTGTTGTTACAGGTGAAGCTGGGCAGCGTGACGCGTCAGCCTGGCGGCGAGTTGAGCTTCAGGATCGATGCGCGCGTAAAGCAGGGGGTGAACGATGGATGACGCACTGATTCGTTGGCAGCGCCTGTCGGGCTGGAGTCGTATATTGCTGCTGCTTCTGATTGCGCTTGGCTATGCGCTGATATGGCTGCAAATGGCATTACAGCCGCGATGGCAACGTATCGAACAGCTACAGCAGTCGTTAACGCAGCAGACAGACAGCTATCAGCAGCGTCTGCAACGTTTGCAGCAGCAGTTACCGCTTGCACAGGTTACCGCTGACACGCTCCGGTTACAGACGGCGCTTGCCGCCCTGAAAACAGACAGTGCGCCCGCTTTTGATCTTACCGCACTGTTAGAAAACAGCGGCGGCACGCTGGAAAAATGGACGCCACAGCAGGATGGTGCGGAGCTGACTCTTCAACTGGAGTGGTCACAGCTGCTGCGCCTGTACCACTGGCTGCTGGCGCGGCCAGTATCGCGTCTTCCTGGTCGATTGGATCTCAAGCCACAGGACGATCGACTGTCGGCCACGTTCTGGTGGACGGAGCCGCATGATGAAACATAAATGCTGGCTTTTACTGTGGTTGTTAAGTGGTTTTGGCTTTGGCCGCGATCCCTTCCAACCGCCGATAACTACGCCATGTCTCGTTAGCGTGCCTTCGCTACAGGGTTGGCAGCTCAAAGGCATCATTGGCAACGGCACACGATATATCGCCTGGATGCATGAGGATAAAGGCCGGGTTGTTGCGGTCATGCGCGAGCAGCCTTTTCCGCTACGCGAATGGCAGATAGACAGCTTTGAACCCGAGGCGGTAACGCTGTCAGCACCGGACAGCTGCCATCCGCAACAGACGATACTGCGATTAAAGGAGCAAGCATGACGGCTAAATGGACAGTGGCGTTTTTACTTATCCTCTTCAGTGCGGCGTTGCGGGCCGAAGATAAAAAACTGACGATCTCTTTTGATGAGACGCCGATTGAACGTGTGTTACAGGCGCTGGCGGAGTTTCAGCAGCTCAATCTGATGGTGGCACCTGGCGTTACTGGCCAGCTTTCACTGCGCCTGCATGATGTTCCCTGGCAGCAGGCGCTGGAGCTGGTGGCACGCATGGGGCGTTTGACGATTGAAACCGAAGGCAATGTGCTGGTGGCTTATCCAGAAAGCTGGCTGCATCAGCAGCAGCTTCAGGCCCAACAGCAGCGCGAAGACCAGCTGCAACAGCAGGCGCTGACGACACGCAACGTTATGCTGCGCTATGCCGACGCCGCAACCGTTCACGGCAGCCTGCTGGCAGAGCGTGCAACGCTGTTGAGCCCGCGCGGCAGTGCTACGGTGGATAGCCGTACTAACGCCATTTTGCTGCGTGATGTGCCCGCTAATATTAAAGAGGCCGAGCGCTGGATTCAGGCACTGGATACGCCACTGGAACAGATTGAGCTTTCGGCGCAGATCGTGACCATCAGTGAAGATCACCTGCGCGAGTTGGGCGTAAAGTGGGGATGGCAAGGCGATGACGCGATCGAGAAGGCGCTGCGTAACCCGCAACTCGGCATCGATCTTGGCGTGGCCAACCCGGCGATTACCGCGGGGCTGACGCTGGGGCGTCTCAATGGGCAGTTGCTTAACCTGGAGCTCAGCGCACTGGAGCAGGAAAATCAGATCGATATTATCGCCAGTCCGCGTCTGTTCACCTCGCATCAACAGCCCGCCAGCATCAAGCAAGGCACCGAGATTCCCTATGAAGTCTCTAACGGAAACAACGGTGCCACCACCATTGAGTTCAAGGAAGCAGTACTGGGCATGGAAGTTACGCCCTCTGTTCAGGGCAATGGCCGCATTTTGCTGAAACTACGGCTGAGCCAGAATGTACCGGGCCGCAATCTTCACAGTGGCGACACGGAAATTCTGACCATTGATAAGCAGGAGATAGAAACTCAGGTCATGCTAAAAGATGGTCAGACGCTGGCGTTAGGCGGCATCTTTCAACAGCAACGCGCCAGCGGACGTAATAAAGTGCCGTTGTTGGGAGATATTCCCGTGCTGGGTGCGCTGTTTCGCTATGATATTCAGGAACAAAAACGCCGCGAGCTGGTTATTTTTATTACGCCTCGTCTGGTACGAGAAGAGTGAACACATGAGGCGTTTTTTTTCCTCTGAAAGGCATATGCGTTTGACGCAAGACCAGAATTAGCTTACAAGGTTTAGCGATTTTAAATATGTAGCCAGAATCTCTGTTTGGAAAAGTAGGCGTTATGCCGCTTTTTTTATGCGTAACCGCATGGCAAATAATCTGATTTGGCTCGCTAACCTGTGCGGACTGAAAGGCGCCTGAACGGTTGCTGGTTGCCGTGGCAATTTATTCGGTTGCCAAACGGCCTTTAGTGTTGAGATAATTTTTTATCTGACTCTTGCACTAACGCTCATGAGGTTTCAGTTCATGTCCCGCCAGCAGAGAGATGCTGAACGCGGGGTATCATCAACGAATTTCTTAGTAATACCGAAAAAATGGCAGAGAAACGCAATATCTTTCTGGTTGGGCCTATGGGTGCCGGCAAAAGCACTATTGGTCGTCAGTTAGCTCAGCAACTCAACATGGAATTTTACGATTCCGATCAAGAAATTGAGCGACGTACCGGAGCGGATGTGGGCTGGGTGTTCGACGTCGAAGGCGAAGCTGGCTTTCGCGATCGTGAAGAAAAGATCATCAATGAATTAACGGAGAAGCAGGGTATCGTCCTGGCGACCGGTGGTGGATCTGTAAAATCACGTGAAACCCGCAATCGCCTCTCGGCGCGTGGCGTTGTTGTTTATCTTGAGACGACGATCGAAAAACAGTTAGCCCGCACACAGCGTGATAAAAAGCGTCCGTTGCTGCAGGTTGACGAGCCGCCGCGTGAGGTGCTCGAAGCGTTGGCTGACGAACGCAATCCTCTTTATGAAGAGATTGCTGATGTCACGATTCGCACTGACGATCAGAGCGCTAAAGTTGTGGCAAACCAAATCATCGCTACTCTGGAAAAAAACTGATTCAGCCCGTCAGGGCATAGCAAAAGGTTATACAGCGTCATGGAGAGGATCACCGTCACTCTGGGGGAACGCAGTTACCCCATAACCATCGCCGCCGGACTTTATCAGGATCCGGCTTCTTTTTGGCCGCTTAAAGCGGGCGATAACGCGATGTTGGTTACTAACCAGACGCTCTCACCGCTTTGGCTAACGACAGTACGTCAGCGGCTGGAAGAGGTGGGCGTAAAGGTTGACCAGGTGATCCTGCCTGATGGCGAGCAGTTCAAAACGCTGGCAGTCATGGATCAGGTTTTTACGGCACTGCTGGAAAAACCACATGGCCGCGACACCACGCTGATTGCCTTAGGCGGCGGCGTGATCGGCGATCTTACTGGATTTGCAGCGGCCAGCTATCAGCGCGGCGTTCGCTTTATTCAGGTTCCTACGACGTTACTTTCTCAGGTCGATTCCTCTGTAGGTGGTAAAACCGCCGTCAATCACCCGCTGGGTAAAAATATGATTGGCGCTTTTTATCAGCCCGCTTCCGTGGTTATCGATCTGAACTGTCTTACTACGCTGCCGCCGCGCGAACTCGCTTCGGGTCTGGCGGAAGTGATCAAATACGGCATTATCCTCGACGGTGAGTTCTTCACCTGGCTTGAAAACAACCTTGATGCGCTACTTGCGTTGGATGAAACGGCTATGGCCTGGTGCATCCGTCGCTGCTGTGAACTGAAAGCGGAAGTGGTTTCTGCCGATGAGCACGAGCATGGCGTCCGTGCGTTGCTAAACCTCGGTCACACCTATGGCCACGCTATTGAAGCACACATGGGATATGGCAACTGGTTGCACGGCGAGGCGGTGTCCGCCGGCATGGTGATGGCCGCGCGCACGGCAGAGCGGTTGGGACAGTTCAGCGCCGCGGATACCGATCGTATTATCAGGTTGTTAACGCGTGCCGGTTTGCCCGTGACCGGCCCAGCCAGCATGGATGCAGAAGCCTATCTGCCGCATATGCTGCGTGATAAAAAAGTGCTGGCCGGTAAGTTGCGTCTGGTGCTGCCGTTGGCAATCGGCAAAGCTGAAGTGCGTAGCGGTGTTACGCATGATATCGTGCTGGCTGCTATCAACGACTGCCGCTGATTCTGACGATAACGCGTTGATCTATTTTGCCGTGCTGAAGAAAGGCACGGGCTTGCTGAGTAACAGGAGGAGGTAAAATGGATGAGTTTAAACCGGAAGACGAGTTAAAACCGGATGCCAGCGACCGTCGGCCAACGCGGGCGCGCAAACCGTCCCCTGCCGCCAAAGCGCCGCTTTCCCGTCAGCATATGATGATGGGCATCGGGATTTTAGTGCTCCTGTTACTGGTGATCGGCATCGGCTCGGCGCTGACCGGCCCGGATGAGAAGAAACCCGCAGCGACCGCCGCGGATTCAAGTGCAGCGGGCAACGGCAAAGAAAAAAATATCGATCTTTCCGGTAACAGCTCAATGGCCGGGCAGCAGAACAACGTGCCTGCCACTGGCGATGCGCCGCAAAGCACCGTAAATAACAGCACGCCGCAGGAATTAAGCGCGCCGCCGGTGGCATCAACGCCAACGCAGGCCGCACCGGTTGAAGCGCCGCAGAATCAACAGCGCGTCACCTTACCGGGTGATCTGAATAACGCGTTGACCAATCAACAGGGTCAGGTTGACGATGCCGCAAATGGCGCGTCAGCATCCGGCTTGCCTGTTTCGCCGGCAACCGTAAGCGGCAGCAATGCAGCGACGGCACCTGCGGCTAAATCGCAGCCGTCACAGCCACAAAGCCCAACACGTCATGCCGCGCAGCCAGCGCGTCAGGCACCGGCGCATCGTCCGGCGGCCACGGCCAGCAGCAAGCCAGAAAACAAACCCGCAGCGCCTGCTGCGACGACGCGCAGCAATCGTGAAACAGCAACGCCATCCAGCGGCGGTAACTATACGCTGCAGCTAAGCGGTGCTTCACGTGCTGACTCGTTGAATGCATGGGCGAAAAAGCAGAGCCTGAGCAATTATCACGTCTACAAAACCAGCCGTAATGGTCAGGACTGGTATGTGCTGGTAAGCGGCTCCTACGCCACGCCTGCCGAAGCGAAACGTGCCGTTGCCTCTTTACCGGCTGAGGTCCGCGCGAAAAATCCGTGGGTGAAGCCGGTGAGTCAGGTGAAGAAAGAAGCCAGTAAATAAACCCGTTAGAGCCGAATTCTCGGCTCTTTCATCAAGCGCAGATCTGCTGTCGGTGCGTCCACAGCCATAAGAATAGAAGTTATAAAAACGACGGCATGAAAAAAAATCGCGCTTTTCTGAAGTGGGCAGGGGGCAAATATCCCCTGCTGGAAGACATCCAGCGGCACCTGCCAGAAGGTGATTGCCTGGTAGAGCCTTTTGTTGGAGCAGGATCGGTATTTCTCAATACCGATTATCCACGTTACGTGCTGGCTGATATCAACAGCGATCTCATCAATCTCTACAACATTGTCAAAACCCGCACCGCAGAGTTTATTGCTGATGCGCGGCTGTTGTTCAATGAGCAAAGCAATGATGCGATCTTTTACTACGCCAGCCGTACTGAGTTTAACGGCAGCCGCGATCCCTATCGCCGTGCGCTGCTGTTTCTCTATCTGAATCGCCATTGCTACAACGGACTTTGCCGCTATAACTTAAGCGGCGAGTTTAATGTGCCTTTTGGTCGCTATCGTAAGCCCTATTTTCCGGAAGATGAGCTGAACTGGTTTGCCGAACGGGCGCAAAAAGCGACCTTTGTGTGCGAATCATACGATGTTACCCTGACAAACGCTCAGGCTGGCTCAGTGGTCTATTGCGATCCGCCTTATGCACCGTTATCCGCTACGGCGAACTTCACGGCGTATCACACCAACAGTTTTAGCCTGCGAGAGCAGCAGCATCTGGCTGAGCTGGCGATTAAACTGGCGGAAAGTCGCATTCCGGTGCTGATTTCCAACCACGATACCGCGCAAACGCGATTGTGGTATCAGGATGCTGTTCTGCACGTAGTGAAAGCGCGGCGTTCGATAAGCCGCAGTATTACTGGTCGTAGTAAGGTCGACGAACTGCTGGCGCTGTTTAGCTAGTCTGTTTCGTCCGCGACTAGCTTATCCGGTCAGTGACTGCACTGGCGACAAAATTGGGAGAAACGGATGAAACAATTTTTGCTTGCCCCATCGATACTGTCTGCTGACTTTGCCCGTCTGGGCGAGGATACCGCTCGCGCGCTGGCTGCGGGCGGCGATGTCGTGCATTTTGACGTCATGGACAACCACTATGTGCCTAATCTCACCATGGGTCCGATGGTGCTGAAAGCGTTACGCGATTATGGCATTACCGCGCCGATAGATGTGCATCTGATGGTCAAACCGGTTGATAGTTTGATTCCCCAGTTTGCGCAGGCTGGTGCCAGCTACATTACGTTTCACCCGGAAGCCAGCGAGCATGTAGATCGCTCATTGCAGCTGATCAGAGAAAATGGCTGTAAAGCAGGGCTGGTGTTCAATCCCGCTACGCCATTGAGCTACCTCGATTATGTGATGGATAAGCTCGACATAATTCTGATCATGTCGGTTAACCCGGGCTTCGGCGGTCAATCCTTTATTCCCGGCACGCTGGACAAGCTGCGCGAAGCGCGTAAGCGCATCGATGCCAGCGGTTACGATATTCACCTGGAAGTCGATGGCGGCGTTAAGATTGATAACATTGGCGAAATTGCTGCCGCAGGCGCTGACATGTTCGTTGCGGGCTCGGCTATTTTTGGCCACCCCGATTACAAAAAAGTGATCGACGATATGCGTAACGAACTGGAGAAGTCGCGTCATGGCTCATTTCACTGATATTCGTGCACTGGCCTTCGATCTCGACGGCACGCTGATTGACAGCGCGCCAGGCCTGGCTGCTGCGATCGATCGCACGCTGGAGGCGCTGTCGCTGCGTCCGGCAGGCGTGGAACGCGTTTCAACCTGGATTGGCAACGGCGCCGATATCATGATGGAGCGGGCGCTAACCTGGTCACTCGAGCGCGCCCCACAGCCGGAAGAGCAGCATGATGCACGCGCGCTGTTTGATACGTTTTATGCGCAAACCGTGGAAGCAGGCAGTACGCTGTTTCCGCAGGTGGTGGATACGCTGGAGAAACTGCGCCAGCATCAGCTGCCGATGGCCATCGTCACCAACAAACCGACGCCGTTTGTTGCACCGCTGCTTGAGTCGTTGGGCATTGCTGACTACTTCGATTTAATCATTGGCGGTGACGACGTGGTGGTGAAGAAGCCCCATCCGGCAGCGATTTTTCTCGTATTGGGTAAGTTTGGTCTGATACCTGGCGAGCTGCTGTTTGTTGGCGACTCACGCAATGATATTCTCGCTGCGCAAGGTGCAGGATGCCCGTGCGTTGGCATGACCTTTGGCTATAACTACGGCGAGCCTATTGCCAGCAGCAATCCGGATCTTATCCTGGACAATTTCAATGAACTTTTGCCAGCCATCGGGCGGCGTTAATCAGGACAACAAGCATGAGTAAACCCATCGTTTTTAGCGGCGCGCAGCCTTCAGGTGAACTGACTATTGGCAACTATATGGGTGCGCTGCGTCAGTGGGTGCAGATGCAGGATGATTTTCACTGCATCTACTGCATTGTCGATCTGCATGCGATTACCGTGCGTCAGGATGCGGACGCGCTGCGTAAAGCCACGCTGGATACGCTGGCGCTCTATCTCGCCTGCGGTATCGATCCGGAAAAAAGCACTATCTTTGTGCAGTCGCACGTACCGGAACACACTCAGCTCAGCTGGATTTTGAATTGCTACACCTATTTCGGCGAACTGAGCCGCATGACGCAGTTCAAGGATAAATCTTCGCGCTATGCGGAGAATATCAATGCGGGGCTGTTCAGCTATCCGGTATTGATGGCGGCAGATATTCTGCTGTATCAAACCAACCAGGTGCCGGTAGGTGAAGATCAGAAACAGCATCTGGAACTGAGCCGCGATATCGCCAGCCGCTTTAATGCGCTGTATGGCGATGTCTTTAAGGTGCCGGAGCCGTTTATTCCAAAGTCAGGCGCGCGCGTGATGTCACTGCTTGAGCCTGGCAAAAAGATGTCCAAATCTGACGAGAACCGTAACAACGTCATTGGGCTGCTGGAAGAGCCAAAGTCGGTGATCAAGAAGATCAAACGCGCCATGACCGATTCAGAAGAGCCGCCGGTGATTCGTTATGATGTGAAAGAGAAGGCGGGTGTTTCAAACCTGCTGGATATTCTTTCCGGCGTAACCGGCAAAAGCATTCCGGATCTGGAGCAGCATTTTGAAGGCAAGATGTATGGCCATTTGAAAGGCGAAGTAGCAGATGCGGTATCCACCATGCTGGAAACGTTACAGGCGCGCTATCATGAGTTCCGCAATGATGAAGCGTTGCTGGAGAAAGTGATGCGAGACGGTGCCGCTAAAGCCCGTGCGCAGGCCAGCGAGACGCTGAAAAAAGTGTATCAGGCCGTGGGCTTTGTTGCCGCGCCATAAGCGCTAAGCAGCAGTGGCGATCGTCGCCACTGCTGCTGTCTTACTTTATCCGCCGCAACGAAAGCTGCGCACCATCCCAAAACAGACGCGCATTGCCATCTGCCAGAATACTCAGCACCGCGCCCGGTGCCGGTCCCCACGCGTTTTTGCCGCACATCACATTGAAGCCATATTTAAAACGAAAATCCGCATCCTGCTGACTGCCATTCGCGGCCGTCAGGCGAGGTTTGCTGCGGCAATTATCGGTCGCCGGATTAATGCTGCGCTCTGACGTGCCGCGCAGCCAGGTAATGCCATCAGGCCGAAAAGCCAGACGCGCGCCCATAAAAAGCGGATCCCGTGCAATATAGGTTTGGCCCGGCTGAGCTTTTACCGCCACCGAGACCACCTGCCAGTTGCCCTCCACCGAAGACCAGCTTACCGGCGCGGCCGTAACGCTGAGCGGCAGCAGCGCCAGGATTAAAGAGGTTAAACGCATTCTGTTTCCTTACTGAAAATGTCACAGGGAATAAAGTCGTCACGCAGACAGCATTACTTTATTGCCTGCGTCGACAATTTAGCATCATCGCGGTTTGAGCAGGCGGTTGTTTATCGTTCGGGCAGGCCATTTGCACATCTGTGAGGCAGATAACATTATGCTATGGCTGATGATTCCGCCTGCTGTGTTAGCCTGGTATCCCGCTGTGCGCACATTCTGGAGGTCTGCATGCCTGGCTCACGCTTACACACTATCAACAACGCCCGCTTAGTTGGCAAAACGGGATTGTGGCAGTTAACCCTCAGCGACGGTCTGATCCAGGCCATTGAGCCGCAGCCAGCCGGACAACAACATGATGCGCTGGACGCCGAAGGCGGGTTAGTCATCGCGCCCTTTGTCGAGCCGCATATTCATCTGGATACCACGCAAACCGCAGGTGAACCCGCATGGAATCAATCTGGCACGCTGTTTGAAGGCATTGAACGCTGGGCCGAGCGCAAGGCACTGCTCAGTCATGAAGATGTGAAACAGCGCGCCCGGCAGACGTTGAAGTGGCAGATCGCTCAGGGTATTCAGCATGTGCGAACGCACGTCGATGTCTCTGATCCCAGCCTGACCGCCTTGAAGGCGATGCTGGAGGTGAAAAGTGAGATGGCCCCCTGGCTGGATATGCAAATCGTCGCCTTTCCTCAGGAAGGGATTCTCTCCTATCCTGATGGCGCCGCACTGCTGGAAGAGGCGTTAACGCTCGGCGCTGATGTGGTCGGCGCCATTCCGCACTTTGAATTTACCCGCGAATATGGCATTGAATCGCTGCATATCGCCTTTGCCCTGGCGCAGAAATATCAGCGTCAGGTCGACGTGCACTGCGATGAAATCGATGATGAGCAGTCACGGTTTATCGAAACTGTCGCCGCGCTGGCGCTGCGGGAAAACATGGGCGCACGCGTGACCGCCAGCCACACCACCGCAATGCACTCCTACAACGGCGCCTATACGTCACGGCTGTTCCGTCTGCTTAAGCTGTCAGGCATCCATTTTGTTGCCAATCCGCTGGTGAATATCCATCTGCAAGGGCGGTTTGATGATTATCCGAAGCGACGTGGCGTCACGCGGGTGAAAGAGATGCTGGCAGAGGGCATCAACGTCTGTTTTGGTCACGATGATGTCTACGATCCCTGGTATCCACTGGGCACCGGCAATATGCTGCAGGTGCTGCACATGGGTCTGCACGTGTGTCAGCTGATGGGCTACAGCCAGATTGATGCCGGGCTGGATTTGATTACGACCAACAGCGCCCGAGCGTTAGGCCTGAGCGATTACGGCATTGCCTGTGGCAACACCGCGAATCTGCTGATTTTGCCGGCTGACAATGGCTTTGATGCGGTGCGACGTCAGGTGCCCACGCGCTATTCGATTCGTCATGGCAGAATCATTGCTGCAACCGAACCGGCACGCAGCCATATCTATTGTGGCGAGCCGGAAGCGGTGACGTTCAGGCGTTGAGCAGGCGCATACTTTGTTACAGATGTCAGGCAATTATCAGCGTAAAAATAGGTAAAGCGCTGGCTCTTGTTAAACAGGCTCTTTACAATCAAGTGCGATTTGCGTTTGTTGTCCCAGGTAAGGAAAAACCCATGTTGAAACGTACTATGACCGCTGCAGTTGCTCTGTTTGCGCTCACCGCTATTTCTTCCTCTGCGCTGGCAGCGAAAGGCGATACGCATGTGCTGCTGACCACTTCAGCCGGCAATATTGAACTTGAGATGGATAACCAGAAGGCGCCGGTATCGGTGAAAAACTTCGTTGATTACGTCAACAACGGTTTTTATAACAACACCACCTTTCACCGCGTGATCCCTGGTTTTATGATTCAGGGTGGCGGTTTCACCACCGACATGCAGCAGAAATCCACTAACGCGGCGATTAAAAACGAAGCGGACAATGGCCTGCGCAATCTGCGTGGCACCATTGCGATGGCACGCACCGCCGATAAAGACAGCGCGACCAGCCAGTTTTTTATCAATATCGCGGACAATGCCTTCCTCGATCATGGCCAGCGTGACTTTGGTTATGCGGTGTTCGGCAAAGTGGTAAAAGGCATGGATATTGCCGACAAAATTGCTCAGGTACCGACAAAAAACGTAGGTCCTTACCAGAATGTTCCGGCTAAACCTGTGGTTATCCTCTCCGCTAAAGTCCTGCCTTAATTTTTGACTGCCGCTGCTGTTTCGCCGCGGCAGCCTTTCCCTCTCCGGCAAAGGCGGTTTTTGCTGCTTATACTTAGGGCAATCCAACCACCCGGGAGGCGTTATGCCTGCAAAGCTCACCGACAAACAAAAAGTTACGTTGTGGCAACAGCATCGCTTAGCCAATTTCCTTGCCAGCTGCCGACTGGAAGGTCTGCAGCCGGCAGAACCTGCGGCGGGCGATCAGACTGCCGAACAGCGGCTGGATGCGTTACGGAGGCAATATGGCCGCTAAGGTGATGAACGGACGCGATCCCTATTTCTGGCAAAATGACGATGTGCTGAAAAACCGGCTTAATATTCACGATGCCGCACAGCTGCGCAAGGCGGAACTGGCATTCTCCACGCTGCGCGCCACCACCATTGAACTGGGACCGAAACATCCGGGCCTGCCTCACCTCCGCCAGATCCATCGCACGCTATTCCAGGATATTTACGACTGGGCAGGCGAGTTGCGTAACGTCGATCTTTATCAGGATGATACGCCGTACTGCCACTGCGAATATCTGGAAAAAGAGGGCAACGCGTTGATGGCCGGTCTGGAAGAGGAGAACGGTTTACAGGGGCTGGAGAAGCAGGTGTTTGTTGAGCGTCTTGCCTGGTACTATGGCGAAATCAATATGCTGCATCCGTTTCGCGACGGCAATGGACGTGCTCAACGCCTGTTCTTCGAGCAGGTTGCGCTGCATGCCGGTTACCTGATCGACTGGAGCCAGACAGAGCGCGAAAGCTGGCTGGCAGCCAGTCAGCAGGCAGCCGCAGGTGAAACAGACGCGCTGGCGGCCATTTTTGCCAAAGTGGTAAGCGAAGCGAAATAAATTGCGTAGAATAGCGGCGGCTTTTGCTCACTGGGACTAACCTGCCATGCTGCTGCTGATCGACAACTACGACTCCTTTACCTGGAACCTCTACCAGTATTTCTGTGAACTGGGTGCGCAGGTTGAGGTTCGGCGCAACGATGCCATCACGCTCGATGAGATGGCAGCGTTGCCGCTGACCCACCTGGTGATCTCTCCGGGACCCTGTACGCCCGATCTCTCCGGTATTTCTCTTGAGGCTATCCGCTATTTTGCCGGCAAAATCCCCGTGCTCGGCGTTTGTCTCGGCCATCAGGCGCTAGCGCAGGTATTCGGTGCACGCGTAGTGCGCGCGCCGCAGGTCATGCATGGCAAAACCTCGCGCATTACCCATGACGGCAGCGGTGTGTTTCAGGGGTTAAACAACCCACTCACCGTGACGCGCTATCATTCGCTGCTGGTGGAGAAATCCTCTTTGCCGAACTGTCTGGCGATCACCGCGCTTACCGACAAGGGTGAAATTATGGGATTGCGCCACCGTTCTCTGGAGGTGGAAGGCGTGCAGTTTCATCCGGAAAGCATCCTCAGTGAACAGGGCCATCAACTGCTGGCCAATTTCCTGCAGCGCTAAGTTTCCGATTGCCTTTGAGTGATTTTTTATGCATATTTTATGATTATATTTTCAATCATGAATAGTGAAAGGCGCAGGAGATTTTCGGAATGGCACAAGAAAAAATGGCAGTGACCCGGCAAACCTTTGATGAGGTAATCTTGCCTGTCTATGCACCTGCGCAGTTTGTGCCGGTTAAGGGCAAAGGCAGCCGTATCTGGGATCAGCAGGGCAAAGACTATATCGATTTCTCTGGCGGCATTGCGGTTACCGCGCTGGGACATTGCCATCCGGCGCTGGTCGAGACGCTGAAAAGCCAGGGTGAAACGCTATGGCATACCAGCAACGTCTTTACCAACGAACCAGCGCTGCGTTTGGCCAGCAAACTGATTGCCGCTACGTTTGCCGAACGGGTGTTTTTTGCCAATTCTGGCGCGGAGGCAAACGAAGCGGCATTTAAACTTGCCCGCTACTACGCTTCTAAACGTCACAGTCCGTATAAAAGCAAAATCATCGCCTTTCATAACGCCTTTCACGGTCGCACGCTGTTTACCGTGAGCGTCGGCGGCCAGCCGAAATATTCCGACGGCTTTGGTCCCAAACCGGCGGATATCGTCCATGTACCCTTCAACGACCTTGATGCGGTAAAAGCGGTGATTGACGATCACACCTGCGCCATTGTCGTCGAGCCAATTCAGGGCGAGGGCGGCGTCGTGCCTGCCACCCAGGCTTTTATGCAGGGGCTGCGCGAACTGTGCGATCGGCATCAGGCGCTGTTGGTACTGGATGAAGTACAAAGCGGCATGGGGCGCAGCGGTAAGCTTTTTGCGCACGAACATTACGGCGTGACGCCCGATATTTTAACCACCGCGAAAGCGCTGGGCGGCGGCTTTCCGGTTAGCGCAATGCTGACCAGCAATGAGATTGCTTCGACCATGGCGCCTGGCGTGCATGGCACCACTTACGGTGGCAATCCACTGGCCTGCGCCGTGGCGGAAACGGCACTGGATATTATCAATACGCCAGAGGTGTTGAACGGCGTTGATGTGCGTCGTGAGCGGTTTGTCAGCGCGCTGCAGGCGCTGGATGCCCGCTATGATCTGTTCACCGAGATTCGCGGCAAAGGGCTGTTAATCGGCGCGGCGCTAAAACCACAGCACGCCGGTAAAGCGCGCGATATCTTGCAGGCCGCCGCAGAGGCGGGCGTGATGATCCTTACCGCTGGCACCGACGTTATTCGCCTGGTGCCTTCGCTGATTATCACGCCGGAAGAGATCGACGAAGGCATGGCACGCTTCGCTCAGGCGGTGGAAAGCGTCCTGGCACACTAATCAACCGGCGGGCAACCGGATCCGCCAGGTTATTTATTCCGTAAGCGCCTGACCAGCCACTGACCGTGGTGCGGGCGCTGCTGCCATGCCAGCGATGAGATGGTATGCATCACGCGCAGATGATCGAGAATGCGTTTTGCATGCCGTTCCACAATCGTCACCGGCCCTTCATTCAGATCTTCAGGTTCCTCCAGCACATTGCTGTCCGAGCCCGGGCCATCATATTCCAGCCGCTGCTGACAGCGTTGCAGGCCAATTTCCAGCGATTGCAGATAACGTTCCGCCAGCGCAGGCGTCAGCATGGTGTGTTCACGCGCGAGGCTGGTAATGGCGTTGATGTGCTCAACGATAAACTGGCTGTGCGTCACCCACAGCTTCATGTCATCAAGATACCGGGAATTAAAGCCCGGCTCTTGCATCGCCTGATTCAGCGAGTTAAACAGCGCATTGTGCGCCTGATTGACCCGCATGCGTTGCCAGGCGAGCTTTTGCGGCGACTGCTCCGGCCCCAGCAGTTGCCGTAAAGCATCCTGATAGGTTTCCAGTGCATCATGGGCATTCTGACGTAGCAGGCCGCTCTGCCACTGCGGCCACAGCCAGACCATGCCGGCAAAGGCGATCAGGCAGCCCATCAGCGTGTCCATCAGACGCGGCAGCAGAAAAGCGGAGCCGTTCAGCGACAGCAGCTGCAACGTCCAGACGGTGGTCACGGTAAACCCAACCATTGCCCAGCCGTAAAACTTACGGATGATCAGATAGCCACCCAGCGTGATCGCCAGCATGATCAGCAATACCACCGATTCCGGTACGGCAAAGCGCAGCGTGGCGGCGGCGACAATCAATCCCGCCAGCGTGCCCAGCGCCCGGTGCTGAATGCGTACGCGCGTGGCGCTGTAGCCATTCTGGCTGACGAACATAATGGTCATCAGAATCCAGTAAGGCTTGGGAATATCGAAGAACAGCGCCAGCGTACTGCCAAACATCAGCATAACGGCGAAGCGAGCAGCGGTGCGCAGCGCGGCGGATTTCAACGACAGATAGCTGCGTAGCGCTGGTAAAAGCGGCAGTCGACGCTGACGATCGGCCATCAGGTCGCGGCGGTAAAGTGGGCGCTGAGTGCGCAGCACGCGGCCGATGCGGCTGAAATGATAAAAGCAGAAGTTACCTACCGGATTATCAGGATGCTGGCGGGCGATTTTCTCCAGCGCCTGCAACGGCTTATCCATCTCAAAACGATCCGGCATGCGATGATAAAGAATGTCGTCAGCCAGCACGCGCAGGCGAGCAGAAATGACGCGAGCGTTCCAGCGGATTACTGCCTCGGCATGGCTCTTTTCCACCAGCTTTTGCACCTCTTCCGGCTGATGCAAACTCACCGAAATGTGCTCCTGCAGATCCAGTGCCACCTGAAATGCCCGCGTCAGCCGCTTGTGGCTGTTGTCACGATTGGCCGCCAGCATGTGCATTTGCTGATAACAGGTATTAATGAGATCGACCACTTTCTGTTGCCGTGCCAGCAACGGCGGCAGCGCTTTTTCAGGATCGGTGAGCTGGGTCAGCAGGCTGTATTTTTTATCACAATAATCTGCCAGTTCACGATAGATCAGGCTGAGTGTCTCGCGCATCGGCTGCTCTTCCCACAGCCAGAACCAGAACGCATTGAACAGCCCATACCATAAGGTGCCACCAATATAGAGCAGCGGCGGTGCCCAGATCGGCAGCTTACCTGTCAGGCTCAGGGTAAAGATGGCGGCGATCAGTGAACCCGATAACAGGCGGCCATGCAGCGGGCTGATTTCGCCCAGCACGCCGAGCAGCATGGTCATCGCAAACAGGATCGCGGGCAACGGAATGCCATGCAGCGTTAAGACCTGCATCAGCAGGCTGCTGGTTGCAAACAGAGAACCGCCCACAATTAGCCGCTTAAAAAAGCGTTTGTGCGGCGTATCAAGACCAGAAATATTACAGCAGGCAGGAACCAGCGAGAACAGCAGGCCTTTTTGCAGATCGCCGCACAGCCAGCTGATGGCCACCGGCAGGCACAGCACCAGCGTCTGCCGCAGGGCATAATTTACTTCAGGGTGGTAGATGAGTCGGCGCCACATCAGCTTTTCACAACATAGAAAACGGCGTGATGAGCAATCATCACGCCGTCGGGGTAAGAAAAATCAGCGAGTGCCGTAGACGACGATCGTTTTACCGTGTGCAGAAATCAGGTTTTGATCTTCCAGCATTTTCAGAATGCGGCCCACCGTTTCGCGGGAACAACCAACGATCTGGCCGATCTCCTGACGGGTGATCTTAATCTGCATGCCATCCGGGTGCGTCATCGCATCAGGCTGACGCGCCAGATTCAGCAACGTTTGTGCGATGCGGCCGGTCACGTCCAGGAACGCCAGGTTGCCCACTTTTTCTGAGGTAACCTGCAGGCGACGCGCCATCTGTGAGGACAGACGCATCAGGATGTCGGGGTTAACCTGAATCAGCTGGCGAAATTTCTTGTAAGAGATCTCAGCCACTTCACAGGCGCTTTTCGCGCGAACCCAGGCGCTGCGTTCCTGACCTTCTTCGAACAGGCCAAGCTCACCGATAAAATCGCCCTGATTAAGGTAAGAGAGGATCATCTCTTTGCCTTCTTCATCCTTAATTAACACCGCAACTGCACCTTTAACGATGTAGTAAAGCGTCTCCGCTTTTTCACCCTGGTGGATGAGCGTGCTTTTGGATGGATATTTGTGAATATGGCAATGTGACAGGAACCATTCGAGTGTAGGGTCTGTTTGCGGTTTGCCGAGAACCATTCGCTATTATCCTCTGTTGTAATCGTGCCCTAAACACAGGGGCAAGATTCCCTGTCAGGCGTTGAAATAGTAAAGCTATTCCTTTGAAGGAAAGTCGGCGGGCTGCTGTTTTGAGTTTTGCTCATCAGTGCTCCCGTTTTCGCTTGCGCAACGAAAATATTACAACTTCGTTTGTAGCACAGCTTTCACTTACTGTCTTCTGTTGTCTCGCTTCAGCATGATGTACATCGTGTCAGATTGCGCTTTTAGCAGGGCAGGTTGACGCGATCATACTCACACTCGATCAATGGTTATAGTAAAGCGCATGTCAGCGGAGCGAAGAGCATAATCCCCGCTTTTAGGAGAATCCTCAGGCGTGCAGTACTGCGTAACAGCATGAGTATTGACGGGCCGGTGCGTGATTGCGGCGAGGATAATATCACTGGTAGCAAGCATTTGCAGTGCAGTCGTGCGTTTTCTTTGCTGCTGACGGCAAGAGCGGGCTGGTTTGCATAGCGGAAAAGTATTATCGGCAGTCTGTATCGCCCGATCTCATATCATGATCGTCCGCAGCGCAAAAATCAGGACAAGGGCGAGGAGAGAATAGCGCACCTGCAGAACACCAATACGTGATGATTAACAGGCGTAACGGCTGGCGCAGCGGGCAATGGTCAAACCGCTAAGGTTAACGATTTGTAAAATATTTGTGATTGCCGCCCGCGGCCCGGCTGCATTTTATTCGATCTTTTTACCTTCCATTAAACGTTGTACCAACGGCGTCATAATCAGTTCCATCGCCAGGCCCATTTTGCCGCCCGGTACCACCAGCGTATTGATGTGCGAGATAAACGAGCCCTGCAGCATGGCGAGTAAATAAGGAAAATCGATATCTTCCAGGCCGCGGAAGTGAATCACCACGAAGCTTTCATCCAGCGAGGGAATATCCCGCGCGGCGAAGGGGTTTGAGGTATCCACCGTTGGAACGCGCTGAAAGTTGATGTGCGTGCGCGAAAACTGCGGCGTGATGAAATTGATGTAATCATCCATTGAGCGCACCACGGAATCCATCACCGCTTCACGCGAGTGACCGCGCTCGCTGGTATCGCGCACCAGCTTCTGGATCCACTCAAGATTGACGATAGGCACCACGCCGACCAGCAAATCGACCTTGTCCGCCACGTTATGCTGCTGTGTGACGACGCCGCCGTGCAGGCCTTCGTAAAACAGGATGTCGGTGGGTTCCGGCAGCGGTTGCCACGGCGTAAAGGTGCCAGGCACCTGGTTCCACGGCACCGCTTCATCATAGGTGTGCAGATATTTACGTGACTGGCCGGTACCGTTCAGCCCGTATTCAATAAAGGTCTGTTCCAGCAGGCCAAAATCGTTAGCCTCTGGGCCAAAATAGCTGACGTGGCGCCCGGAATCGCGCGCTTTACGGATCGCCATATCCATTTCAGGCCGGGTAAAACGGTGAAAGCTGTCACCTTCCAGTTCGGCCGCTTGCAAATTAAACTGCTGAAAAATCTTGCGAAAGGCGAGACTGGTGGTGGTAGTACCGGCGCCGCTGGAGCCGGTAACGGCAATGATCGGATGCCTTGCTGACATAGTGCTGCTCCCTGAATGGATCTGCGACAGGCATTGTTAACATGAGTCAACGCGCCTGTCATCTTTCGCCCGTTAGCTGCGGATCGCTTTGCGCGGCATGATATTTACCGTCTCATGCAGTTCTGACCACACCAGCACCGCCTCGCCGCTTTCCAGCTGACGGCGCACATCGGCAATTTTATCGGCGAAGCTGCGTTCCTGCTCACCGTAATCGGTGCCTTCGCGCAACACGAATGATTCAATCAGGCTGTTCAGCGTCTCCGCTTCAAGTTCTTTCCAGGGAATAATCACCGCTTAGTTATCCAGATATGTTGAGAGCCATTGAGGAATACGTTTTTCCAGCCACATTTGCGGCTGCCGTGGCGTGCCGCCGACAAAGCCAACGTGGCCACCGTATTGTGTCAGTTGATAGGTAATGTTAGCAGGAAGCTGGGCTAAATCCGGGATCACCGCCGCGGTCATAAAAGGATCGTCCTGCGCATGCACGATCAGCAGCGGTTTGCGCACCTGCGGCAGCAACGGCATGGCGCTGGCCCGCTGATAATAGTCGCCTGCACTGGCAAAACCGTGTGCGCGAGCAGTAATCGCCTCATCAAAGGCGCGAAGTTTTTTCAGCGCCTTAAGTCCGGCGAGATCGATCGGCAGCGTGCCAGGCCAGGCGTGCAGCTTGCGTGCGGCATTCTGCTTCAACAGCGACAGCAGATAGCGCTGATAAAGCCGGGAGAAGCCCTGTTCGAGTTTGATGCTGCAAGGTTCAAGCAGCAGCGGTGCAGACACCACCACAGCTGCATCAAGCGGCGCGCGATCGCCATCCTGCCCCAGCAAACAGGCCAGCATATTGCCGCCCAGCGATACGCCGACGGCGGCGGTGGCGACGCGGCCATAATTTTCCTGTAGCCAATGCAGAAAAAAGCGTCCATCTTCCGTTTCGCCGGAGTGATAAATGCGGTTCAGCCGGTTGGGTTCGCCGCTGCAGCCGCGAAAATGCATCACCACGCCCAGCCAGCCACGCTGACGAAACGTCTCCAGCAGACCATGCGCATAAGGGCTGTTAAAATTGCCCTCCAGCCCGTGAAACAGCACCACGCGCGGTTTATGCCGCGCCGCCATCGGCTCTTCACTCCAGGCGAGATCGACAAAGTCGCCGTCGGGCAGTTCCAGCCGCTGCCAGTGCGGCGTCAGCGTAATGCGTCGGCGAAAAAAACGTGGCATCACGGTTTGCAGGTGCGGATTGCGCAGGCCCGCCATTGGCGTGAATTCAGTATCCGGTAAATCTGTTATTGCGGGAGTTATACAATCCATATCACACTGTTGGCTTCGATGAGTTGCGTTCGGATAAGGAGCTACCTGTAGATGGAGCTGGGTCTGTTTTTATCAATGTTGGGTTTTCTGTGGGTGGCGGCAATCACGCCCGGTCCTAATAATATGTTACTCACCGCATCAGGCGCTAATTTTGGTTTTCTGCGCTCGTTGCCGTTGATGATAGGCATTATGCTTGGCATGCAGCTGATGCTGGTATTGGTCGCCTCCGGCGTCGGCAGCCTGTTACTGCTGTATCCTTCGCTGCATCTTATCCTCAAAATCGCCGGTAGCCTGTACCTGTTGTGGCTTGCCTGGAAGATTGCCACCGCCGCCTATGAAAAGCTGGAAACCGGCGATGGCCCGCAGTCGCCGATGCCCTTCTGGCAGGGCGGTTTGCTGCAGCTGGTGAATCCCAAAGCCTGGCTGATGGTACTGGGCGCGGTTGCCAGCTTTAGCCTGGCCGGAGCGGCTTACCAGCACTCTATCCTGGCGATTGCGCTTGGCTTGTTTAGCGTGAATCTGGTCTCTGGCATTATCTGGTTGGGTTTTGGTAGTTTGATTGGCCGCATTCTGCGCAGCCCACGGGCGTGGAAAATTTTCAATCTGGCCATGGGCGTTCTGACCGCCGCCTGCGTGCTGCTGATCTGGCATTAATCTGACAAGACGTCGCTCAGGTTGAGCGACGTTCCACCATTTTCCACGGCAGCACATCGTGCGTTGCGGTCGCCTGAGGATGGCGAATGCTCTCCAGCAGAAGTTGTACGCTGCGCGCGCCCATTTTACCCATCGGTTGCTCAATGGTCGTCAGCGGCGGATTAAGGCTGCTGGTAAATGGAATGCCATCAAAGCCGACCACCGCCACATCGTCCGGTATACACAAACCTGCCTCCTGAATAGCATGCATGACGCCCACCGCCAGCACATCAGAAACGGCAATAATGGCGTCAGGGCGCTGCGCCTTGGCCAATAGTTCGTCCGTCGCCGCGGTGCCCGCTTCGCAGGAGACATCACTGGCATAACTTATCGCGCTCCAGTTCAGTCCGGCATCTTTCAGCGCGGCGACATAGCCCGCCTCACGCTGTTGCGCATAGAGATAACGCGTGTCGCTGTTTACCAGCGCAATACGTCGACGTCCTTTGGCGACTAAAAATTTTACCGTACTGGCAGTGGCATCAAAATTATCGATGGTCACCGTTGAGCGGCCAAAGGCGGGATCGCCTTCTGCACACTGGACCCAGGGTGAGTCGCCGATTAGCGCGATCAGCTCAGGCAGGCGGTTAACCGCGTCCAGCGTGATAACCCCCTCGACCACTTTGCCGGTTAACAGCGCCAGGTAGGCGGTTTCCCGGCGGAAAAGCGAGCCGGAATGGCAGAGCAGAATGTGGTAACCCTGCGCTTCGGCTTCTGCCTCAATGCCCTGCACCACGCGTGAGCAGAACGGGTTAGTTAAATCGGGGATCAGCACCAGCAACATGCGGCTTTGTGAGGTGCGCAGCTGGCGCGCCAGCAAATTCGGTTGGTAATCGCAGGCGTTAATTGCCGCCAGCACTTTATCGCGCGTGGTGCTTCTTACACCGGGATGGTCATTCAGTACGCGCGAGACGGTGGCAGTAGAAACGCCCGCCAGACGAGCCACTTTTTCAATCGACATGATGCACGTCATTCCCAGGTTAAAGAGTGTTAATAGCCGCTGCGCTAAGGTAACAAGAATCCTCGTCGCGTACACCCTTCAGGCGCGCAAAGTTGTACCCGCTGGCCTGCGGTTATGCAGTGAAAAACTATGCAAACCCATTTTTCTTCTAAGCATTTAAGGTAATTAAAAATAATTTTTAATTCCTTTATTCATTATTCCGCTACGGCAACACTGAGCGCATAACAACCTCTTTAGTGGATAAGATGATGATCACAACGCGTTCCGGACTGCGGCTGCTTGCTGCGGCGCTCTCACTGTTTGTACTCCAGGCGCAGGCGGTCAATGTGACCGTCGCCTACCAAACCTCGGCGGAACCGGCCAAGGTGGCGCAGGCGGATAACACCTTTGCCAGCACCAGCGGTGCGCAGGTGGACTGGCGTAAGTTTGACAGCGGATCCAGCGTGGTGCGGGCGCTGGCATCGGGCGACGTACAGATTGGTAATATCGGCTCCAGCCCGCTGGCGATTGCCGCCAGTCAGCAGGTGCCGATTGAGGTTTTTCTGCTCGCTTCGCAGCTGGGCAGTTCTGAAGCGCTGGTGGTGAAGAAAGCCATTCGCTCACCGCAGGATCTGATTGGCAAACGTATCGCCGTGCCGTTTATCTCAACCACCCATTACAGCCTGTTGGCGGCGCTGAAACACTGGGGCATCAAACCGGGACAGGTGCAGATCATTAACCTGCAACCGCCGGCGATCATTGCGGCATGGCAACGGGGTGATATTGATGGCGCCTACGTCTGGGCACCGGCGGTGAATGAGCTGGAGAAAAGCGGCACGGTGCTGACTGATTCTTCGCAGGTGGGAAAATGGGGCGCACCAACGCTTGATGTCTGGGTCGTTCGCAAAGATTTTGCCGCGGCGCATCCTGAGATTGTCACCGCATTTGCCCGCAGCGCGTTGCAGGCGCAGCAGCGCTATCTCGATAACCCGGAACAGTGGCTCAAGCAGCCGGACAACCTGAGCAAGCTGTCGCGCTTCAGTGGTGTTGCAGAAGCCGATGTGCCCGCGCTGGTAAAAGGCAATACCTACCTTAGCGCGCAGCAGCAGGTCGATCAGCTCGGTGCGCCGGTGAACAAAGCGATTGTCGACACCGCGGGCTTTTTAAAAGAGCAGGGAAAAGTGCCGCAGGTTGCAGATGATTACCGTGGCTACGTGACCGATCGTTTTGTTAAACCGCTGCTGAAATAACGGAACCGCTTATGCTGACGATCTCTCATCTCACGGCGCGCTATGCCGATCATCTGGCGCTGCAGGATATCAATCTGACCATTGCTGAAGGTGAAATGGTGGTGGTGCTGGGCCCATCCGGCTGCGGCAAAACCACTTTGCTGAACCTGGTGGCCGGTTTTCAACAGCCCGATTCCGGTACGATCACGTTGAATGGCCAGCCGGTGCAGGGGCCAGGCGCTGAACGTGGCGTGGTGTTTCAGCACGAAGGCCTGCTGCCGTGGCGTAACGTGCTGGATAACGTCGCCTTTGGCTTACAGCTGGCGGGACTCGGCAAAGCCGAACGGCAGGCGACTGCGCAACGCATGCTGCAGAAAGTCGGGCTGGAGAGTGCCGGACAAAAATTTCTCTGGCAGCTCTCCGGCGGTATGCGGCAACGCGTGGGCATCGCGCGTGCGCTGGCGGCCGATCCACAGCTGCTGCTATTGGACGAGCCTTTTGGCGCGCTGGATGCCTTTACCCGTGAACAGATGCAGGAGCTGCTGCTGCGGCTCTGGCGAGACAGCGGCAAGCAGGTACTGCTGATTACGCACGATATTGAAGAAGCGATTTTTTTAGCCAGCGAGCTGGTGCTGTTATCGCCTGGCCCAGGCCGCATCGTGGAGCGGCTATCGCTGAACTTCGGCCAGCGCTACGCCGCTGGTGAAGCGTGCCGCGCCATTAAATCAGACGCTGACTTTATCGCCTGCCGTGAATACGTGCTTAGCCGTGTTTTCCAACAGCGCGAGGTGTTTTCATGAGCGCATTCATCAATGATAAACCGGCAACGCGTCGATTTACGCTGCGCTGGCCAATTTCCCGTCAGCTAACGCTGAGCATTTCCACGCTGCTGGTGCTGCTGGCGATCTGGTGGGCGGTAACCCGCTTGCAGCTGATTGGGCCGCTGTTCCTGCCGCCGCCGCAACAGGTGCTGCATCAGCTGTTCACCATTGCCAGCGCGCAGGGCTTCATGGATGCCACGCTGTGGCAGCATCTGGCTGCCAGCCTGACGCGCATCCTGATCGCGCTGGCCGCTGCGGTGCTTATCGGTGTGCCGGTTGGTATCGCAATGGGACTGAACGAGACCGTGCGCGGCATTCTGGATCCACTGATTGAGCTTTATCGTCCGATACCGCCGCTCGCCTATCTGCCGCTGATGGTGATCTGGTTTGGCATTGGGGAAACGTCGAAGATCCTGCTGATCTATCTCGCCATTTTTGCACCTGTCGCGCTGTCAGCGCTGGCTGGCGTGAAAAGTGCGCAGCAGGTGCGAACTCGCGCCGCGCAGTCGCTGGGGGCCAGCCGCTGGCAGGTGTTGTGGTATGTGATTCTGCCCGGCGCGCTGCCGGAAATCCTGACCGGCTTACGTATTGGGCTTGGCGTCGGCTGGTCAACGCTGGTGGCGGCCGAACTGATCGCCGCCACGCGCGGACTCGGCTTTATGGTGCAGTCCGCCGGAGAATTTCTTGCAACCGACGTGGTGCTGGCGGGCATAACCGTTATCGCCCTGATCGCCTTTACCTTAGAACTGGGGCTGCGTGCACTTCAGCGCCGCTTAACGCCCTGGCATGGAGAACAGCAATGAACGAACGTTTGGTCATCAAACCCTTAGGCCCTTACATCGGTGCGCAGATCAGTAATGTCGATTTGGCCCGGCCGCTGAGCGACGCACAGTTTGAACAGCTTTATCATGCGCTGATTCGCCATCAGGTGCTGTTTTTGCGCGATCAGCCGATTACGCCGCATCAGCAACGGGCGCTCGCCGCGCGATTTGGCGATCTGCATATTCATCCCGTTTATCCGCACGCCGAAGACGTCGAGCAGATCATTGTGCTGGATACTCACAACGATAATCCGCCGGACAATGACAACTGGCACACTGACGTGACCTTTATCGATACGCCGCCAGCTGGCGCAATTCTGGCGGCAAAACAGCTGCCGGAAACCGGCGGTGATACCTTATGGGCCAGCGGCATTGCCGCATGGGAAGCACTCTCGCTGCCTTTTCAGACGCTGTTAAGTGGGCTGCATGCCGAGCACGATTTTAAAAAGTCGTTTCAGGAATACAAACATCGCAACAGCGAGCAGGAGCACCAGCGCTGGCAGCGAGCGGTGATCAACAATCCCCCGGTGGTGCATCCTGTGGTGCGCATTCATCCGGTAAGCGGCAAAAAAGCGCTGTTCGTCAACGAAGGCTTCACCACGCGAATCAAAGAACTGAGCGAAAAAGAGAGCGATACGCTGCTGCACTTCCTGTTTGCTCATATTACTAAGCCAGAGTTTCAGGTGCGCTGGCGCTGGCAGGAAAATGATGTGGCGATGTGGGATAACCGGGTCACGCAGCATTATGCCAATGCCGATTATTTGCCGGCGCGACGGATTATGCACAGGGCGACGGTATTGGGGGATAAACCTTTTTGAATCAGGAAGGAGAGGCTGCGCAGGACTGCGACGGCGTTGCTCACATACAGTATGCTCCGCTCGCTTAGCGCCTGGTGCCTTGTCTCGCCGTTGCTCAGTCTGGAGCCGCAGCCGGAAAATAAGAAGTAAGTTGGCAGGAAAAAAACGGGCGATGAGAATTCGGCGAGTGGCGATCCCTTGAAGGATCGCCGCTTGCCTGACTGCTGGTGATGTTAGCTTGCCAGCAGGGTTTCTAACTGCTCTTGTGCATCAAGCCATGCCATCTCGACCTCTTCCAGCGCCGATTTTGCGTTGGCCTGGGCGGCAAGCGCGGCGGTGAGATCCGCTTTGCGGCTGTGATCGTAAATCGCGCTGTCGCTCAGTTGGCTTTCAGCGGCAGCCAGCTGCTCCTGAAGTTTTGCCATCTGCTTTTCCAGCTTCTCAATCTGCTTACGCAGCGGCTGCGTTTGGGTGCGCAGCTCGGCGTCGCGACGCTTCTGATCTTTACGCGCCTGCGCGCTGTTGCTGCTGTCCGCTTTCGGTGTGGCGTCCTGCTGCGCCTGCTGTCGCTGCTGATCGCTTAGCCACTGCTGATAATCATCAAGATCGCCGTTGAATACGTCGACTTTACCGTCATGCACTAAATAGAGATCGTCAGTGGTAGAGCGCAACAAATGTCGATCGTGCGAGACTACCACCAGCGCGCCTTCGAAATCGATCAGCGCCTCGGTGAGCGCCTGACGCATATCGAGATCGAGATGGTTAGTGGGCTCATCCAGCAACAGCAGGTTAGGGCGCTGCCAGACGATCAGCGCCAACACCAGCCGCGCTTTCTCACCGCCGGAGAAACGTGCCGTTTGCTCGCTTACGCTGTCGCCCTGAAAACCGAAGCCGCCAAGATAATCACGCAGCTGCTGCTCCAGCGTTTTAGGGGCCAGCCGCGCCAGATGCTGTAGCGGCGACTCATCGGCGCGTAAAAACTCCAGCTGATGCTGCGCGAAATAGCCAAGCTTGATGCCTTTCGCCAGACCAATATCGCCCTGCATCGGCGCCAGTTCGCCCGCCAGCATTTTAATCAGCGTTGATTTACCGGCGCCATTGCGGCCCAGTAAACCGATCCGCGAGCCCGGCACCAGATTAAGCTTGATGGCGTCAAGAATGACGCGATCGCCGTAGCCTGCGGTGACCTTTTCCATCTTCAACAGGGGATTTGGCAGGCTCTCTGGCTGACGAAAGCTAAAGCTGAAAGGATTATCCACGTGCGCGGGGGCAATCAGTTCCATGCGCTCCAGCATCTTTATGCGACTCTGTGCCTGCTTGGCTTTGGTCGCCTGTGCCCGGAAGCGATCGATATACTTCTGCAGATGGGTGACTTTTTCCTGCTGATGCTCATACAACGACTGCTGCTGGGCCAGTTTGTTGGCGCGCTGCCGCTCGAACGAGCTGTAGTTACCGGTATATTCAAACAGCGACTGCTGCTCAATATGCAGAATTTTGTCTACCACCGGATCGAGAAAATCGCGATCGTGGGAAATTAGAATCAGCGTGCCAGGATAGCTTTTCAGCCAGCGTTCCAGCCAGATCACCGCATCTAAATCGAGGTGGTTGGTGGGCTCATCCAGCAGCAGCAGATCGGAGCGACAGAGTAGCGCCTGCGCCAGGTTGAGACGCATGCGCCAGCCGCCAGAAAAATCGCTGACCGGATGTTGCAGCTGCTCCTGACTGAATCCCAGCCCGTGCAGCAGGCTGGATGCGCGGGCATGAATGCTCCACGCCTGAATAGCATCAAGCTTGCCATGCAGCAGCGCAATCGCGTTGCCGTCATTAATGTCGTTGGCGTGCTGAAGTTCTGCTTCCAGTTGACGATACTCACGGTCGCCATCAATCACATATTCCAGCGCAGGCACGCTGAGCGCCGGGGTTTCCTGATTGACCCAGGCGAGCGCCCAGTTGCCGGGAAACGTCAGATTGCCGGCATCGGCCGCCATTTCATTTTTCAGTAGCGATAACAGGGTGGATTTACCACAGCCGTTCTTACCCACCAGTCCCACTTTTTGCCCGGGATTGATGGTGGCGGTGGCGTTATCTAACAGCACGCGGGTACCGCGACGAATTTGTAATGCGGAAAAGACAATCATAAGCGCCGTATCGTCAGAATATGTTAATTTACTGGGATTATAATCAGAGAGCCGGAATAGCTATTCCGTTGCGTCGTGCATGGTAGCGGAAAAGCATCGCCATGACGACGATTTGGAGGGAAACGATGTCGCAGCTGCCTAAGGTTCTGCTTTTATATGCTCACCCAGAGTCACAGGATTCCATCGCCAATCGCGTATTATTGCAGCCCGCTCGTCAGCTTGAGCACGTGACGGTGCATGACCTCTACGCGCATTATCCTGACTTTTTTATCGATATTCATTATGAACAGCAGCTGTTGCGCGACCATCAAATCATTGTGTTTCAGCATCCGCTTTATACCTATAGCTGTCCGGCGCTGCTCAAAGAGTGGCTGGATCGCGTATTGTCGCGCGGCTTTGCCAGCGGCACCAATGGCACGGCGCTGGCAGGAAAATATTGGCGCAGCGTCATCACCACCGGTGAACCGGAAAGCGCCTATCATCACGACGGCCTGAACGGCTATTCGATGTCAGCCATCATGCGGCCCTTTGAGCTGACCGCGCAGATGTGCGGCATGCACTGGCTCACGCCGATGATCGTCTATTGGGCGCGCCGTCAGGAACCCGATGTGATGAAAAATTTTGCCCGCGCTTATGGCGACTGGCTGGCTTCGCCGTTGCCCTATGGAGGCATTTAATGGAAGGACAAACTTTGCTGACCGCAGGGGTGCTTTACCTGTTTGCGGCGGTAGTGGCGGTACCTATTGCGGCGCGCCTGGGCATCGGCGCGGTGCTCGGCTATCTGTTAGCGGGTATCGCCATCGGCCCATGGGGCCTCGGTTTTATCAGCGATGTTCAGGAGATTTTGCACTTTTCTGAACTCGGTGTGGTGTTCCTGATGTTTATCATCGGCCTGGAACTGAATCCCTCTAAACTGTGGCAACTGCGTCGCTCGATTTTTGGTGTAGGCGCCGCGCAGGTGCTGGTCAGCGCCGCTATTCTCGGCGCACTGCTTTACCTGTCGCAATTTAGCTGGCAGGCCGCGGTAATTGGTGGCCTCGGCCTGGCGATGTCGTCGACCGCCATGGCGTTACAGTTGATGCGCGACAAAGGCATGAACCGCAACGAATCGGGCCAGCTCGGTTTTTCCGTGCTGCTGTTTCAGGATCTGGCGGTGATCCCGGCGCTGGCGCTGGTACCCCTGTTAGCTGGCACCGACAGCGGGAATATTGACTGGATGAAAGTGGGCATGAAAGTGCTGGCCTTTGCCGGCATGCTGATTGGCGGCCGCTATCTGTTACGTCCGATCCTGCGCTATATCGCCTCTTCAGGCGTCCGCGAGGTGTTTACCGCTGCGGCTCTGCTGCTGGTGCTGGGATCGGCGTTGTTCATGGAAGCGCTGGGCCTGTCGATGGCGCTGGGCACCTTTATCGCGGGTATCCTGCTGGCGGAAAGTGAATACCGGCACGAGCTGGAAGTGGCGATTGAGCCGTTTAAAGGATTGCTGCTGGGGCTATTTTTTATCTCCGTTGGCATGGCGCTGAACCTGGGCGTGCTTTACACCCATATCGTCGCCATTCTGGTTGGCGTACTGGTGCTGGTGGCGGTGAAAATTGCGGTGCTCTATCTCCTGTCACGCATTTATGGTTTACGCAGCCTGGAACGAATGCAGTTCGCCGGCGTGTTGAGTCAGGGCGGTGAATTCGCGTTTGTGCTCTTTTCTGCCGCATCATCAACCAAACTGTTCAGCGGCGATCAGCTGCCACTGCTGGTGGTAACGGTTACGCTTTCAATGATGACGACGCCATTATTGATGCAGGCGATTGATAAAATCCTGACACGACGCATCAACGATGGCGAAGATCACGACGAGAAGCCGTTTGTTGATGACGATCAGCCGCAGGTCATCGTGGTGGGGTTTGGCCGATTTGGTCAGGTTGTGGCGCGTCTGCTCATGGCGAATCAGAAGCGGATCACCGTGCTGGAGCGTGATATCAGCGCCGTCAGTTTAATGCGAAAATACGGCTATAAAGTATACTATGGAGATGCGACGGAACTGGAGCTGCTGCGGGCAGCGGGTGCGGCAAATGCGCAATCGGTGGTCATTACCTGCAACGATCCGGAAGATTCGATGACCATTGTGCATCTTTGCCAGCAGCATTTTCCGCATCTGCAAATTCTGGCGCGCGCACGTGGGCGCGTTGAAGCTCATGAACTGTTGCAGGCGGGCGTGACGCAGTTTTCTCGCGAAACCTTTTCCAGTGCGCTGGAACTGGGGCGCAAGACGCTGATGACGCTGGGCATGCATCCGCATCAGGCGCACCGTGCGCAGCAGCATTTTCGTCGACTCGATATGCGTATGCTGCGCGAGCTGATGCCGAATCATGCTGACAGCGCGCAGATCTCACGGGTGAAAGAGGCGCGGCGCGAACTCGAAGATATTTTTCAGACTGAAATGCAGCAGGAACGACGCCAGTATGATGGCTGGGATGGACATGAATAAATGCTCAGCCACCGTTGGCTGGGCTGCTGAGGAAACTTATGCGTAAACGTTTTATCGCCGGTGCGGTGTGCCCGCACTGCCAGCAAAAAGATACGCTTGCCATGTGGCGTGAAAACAATGTCGACGTGGTTGAGTGTGTGAAATGCGGTCATCAGATGCGCGAAGCGGATAAACAAATCCGTGACAAAATCCGCACTCAGGAACAAGTCATTGGAATTTTTCATCCGGAGTAGCGAAACGCGCCGGCTTTTTTTAAGCTTAGCCACACAGCGGCATTGAATTCCGCTACAATCGGCGCAATAACGTTTTATACCTCATTTGCGGTAAGCAATGAAAATAGTGTTCAACTGAGTGGTACAACCTTAAACCTTTCTGGTTGGTGTTATTGCACGCAAAAATAGACCAATGAGACGGGGTCTCAGTTCTCAACGGTTAGGAGATATCATGAAAGTAGCAAAAGACCTGGTGGTTAGCCTGGCCTACCAAGTACGTACAGAAGACGGTGTGTTGGTTGACGAGTCACCGGTAAGTGCACCGCTGGACTATCTGCACGGTCACGGTTCACTGATTTCAGGTCTGGAAAAGGCACTGGACGATCATACCGTTGGCGATAAGTTTGATGTGCATATCGCGGCTAACGAAGCTTACGGCCAATATGATGACAACCTGGTGCAGCGCGTACCGAAAGATGTCTTCATGGGTGTGGATGAGCTGCAGGTTGGCATGCGCTTCATGGCGGAAACCGATCAGGGCCCGGTGCCGGTAGAAATTACCGAAGTCGAAGACGATCATGTTGTGGTTGATGGTAATCACATGCTGGCCGGTCAGAACCTGAACTTCAACGTTGAAGTTGTGGCGATTCGCGAAGCCACGCCAGAAGAGCTGGAGCACGGTCACGTGCACGGCGAGCACGATCATCATCACGATCATGACCACGACCACGACCATGGTAAAGGTGGTTGCGGTACCGGCGGCTGTGGCTGCCACTAAGCACAACAGTTTGCACAAGGCCACTCATTGCAGTGGCCTTTTTTTTGGCCTTTGAAAGCCGGTAGTATGTCAGCAAAATCGCTAACTGCGCACGGCTGAGCAGTCAGTGCCGCTAATGCAGCATAATCGCTGCATTAGCGGCAACAAAGTCAGTAGTGTGGTGGCGGCGTTTCTTCTGATTGCGACGCCATCAGTGAAGGTGCAGCGGCCTTGAGTTTCTCCAGCAATGCTCTGAGCTGCTCGCGCATTTTGCTCATCTCCAGCTCATGCTGAACCACGGTGTGATTAAGTTCTTCAATGGTGTGCTCCTGGAAAGCAAGCTTGCTCTCCAGCGCTTCCAGCCGCTGTTCAATCATTGATTGTTGCATACGCTTTCCTCATGTTACCGTGCCAGGCAATGTTTCAGGTTTGAAACCGCTAATTCTACGGGTTATTGGAATGGATTCATCCGTTACGGCCACTAATTTGCGCCGTATGGTTGAAAATAAGTGCCGTCGGTATCATCTATGTTGAAACTTCCGCCGTAAAATAGAGTCGGAAGTTAACCCGGTAAGTTAGGGTGGGAAGCGGTCAGATGCCGTCCCACATATAAAATTCAGGCTTCTGGTCTGTCATGATTCCCGAGGTGAGAGGCTTCGGTTTTGGAGAAAGGATGAAATCACTGTTTAAAGTTACATTGTTAGCTACCACTATGGCCGTCGCGCTGAATGCACCGCTGGCAATGGCAGCAGAATCCACCCCAGCTCAGCCCGCCGCCGATCAGGCTGCTGCGCCTCAGGCCCCTAAAAATAACGCCTTTAAAAATGACGATCAGCAGTCCGCTTATGCGCTGGGCGCATCGCTGGGCCGTTACATGGATAACTCGCTGAAAGAGCAAGAGAAGCTGGGTATCAACCTTGATAAGCAGCAGCTGATCTCTGGCGTGCAGGATGCCTTTGCTGGCAAGAGCAAATTATCCGATCAGGAAATTGAGCAGACCTTGCAGGCATTCGAAACCCGCGTTAAGGGCACTGCGCAGGCGAAGATGGAAAAAGACGCCACTGAAAACGCGACTAAAGGCAAAGCGTTTGCTGATAAATTTGCGAAAGAAAAGGGCGTTCAGAAAACCGATACAGGTCTGCTGTATCAAGTTGAGAAAGAAGGTACCGGTAACGTACCTAAAGACAGCGACACCGTTGTGGTGAACTACAAAGGTACGCTGATCGACGGCACCGAATTTGATAACTCTTATTCACGTGGCGAGCCGCTGTCATTCCGTCTTGACGGTGTGATTCCTGGCTGGACCGAAGGTCTGAAGCACGTTAAAAAAGGTGGCAAGATCAAGCTGGTCATTCCACCGGAACTGGCTTACGGCAAAAATGGCGTTCCGGGTATCCCGCCGAACTCCACGCTGGTATTTGACGTTGAACTGTTAGATATCAAGCAAGCACCAAAAGCCGATACCAAGGCACAGGCGCCAGCAGCCGAAGAGAAAAAAGCGAACTAATTTCTACCACCGCCGCATTTACTGCGGCGGTTTTGTTTTATCCCCACAAAAGCTCTGGCATAAGGCCAGGACATTTGCCAGACTAATGCCTGCGCGAAATATCTATTGTCGAGTCTGCCCTGCTGCGCCGAGACAGGCTCCAGCCATTTAGGGTAATCCTTTGATGTCCAATCCATTTAATCCTGGCGATTTAACTGACTCCGATCTGCTGGAGCAGCATCCTTTTGATCGGACCGACTACGACATTCTGAAATCCTACGAAGCGGTAGTGGACGGTCTGGCGATGCTGATTGGCTCGCATTGCGAAATCGTTCTGCATTCTCTGGAAGATCTCAAATGTTCGGCGGTGCGCATCGCGAATGGCGAACACACCGGGCGTAAAGTGGGATCACCGATTACCGATCTCGCGCTGCGCATGCTGCATGATATGACCGGGCAGGACAGTAACGTCTCCCGCGCCTATTTTACTCGTGCTAAAAGCGGCGTGCTGATGAAGTCGGTTACCATCGCGATCAGAAATCGCGATCAACGTGTTATCGGCCTGCTCTGTATCAATATGAACCTCGATGTGCCGTTCTCGCAGATTATGTCGACGTTTATGCCGCCTGAAATGCAGCAGGTGGACTCTTCGGTGAACTTTGCCTCTTCGGTGGAGGATTTGGTCACCCAAACGCTGGAGTTCACCATTGAAGAGGTTAGCGCCGACCGTAATGTGTCGAACAATGCAAAAAACCGTCAGGTAGTGCTGAATCTGTATGAGAAGGGCATTTTTGATATCAAAGATGCCATTAATCAGGTGGCTGATCGGCTCAACATTTCCAAGCACACGGTTTATCTTTATATCCGTCAGTTTAAAAACGACGATCTGCCTGCTCAGGAGAAGTAATGCGTTTTTCTCTGCTGGTAACCGGTCCGGCGTATGGCACGCAACAGGCGAGCAGTGCACTGCTGTTCGCGCGGGCGGTGCTGGCTGCTGGCCATCAGCTTACGAACGTCTTTTTTTATCGGGAAGGCGTTTTCAATGCGAATCAGCTAACCGCGCCGGCCAGCGACGAATGTGATCTGGTCCGAGCCTGGCAGCAGATTGGCGAGCAGGGTGTGGCGCTAAATGTCTGTGTAGCGGCAGCGCTGCGCCGTGGTGTGACGGATGCACAGGAGGCCGCTAATAACGGCTTGTCCGCGGCTAACCTGCAGCCAGGCTTTCAGCTGAGCGGCCTAGGCGAGCTTGCGCAGGCGGCGTTGACCTGCGATCGCATGGTGCAGTTTTAATGAACAGCGTAGCGATTGTCTTTAGCCAGCCCCCGCATGGTAGCAGTGCCGGCCGTGAAGGGTTGGATGCCGTATTAGCTATCTCTGCCCTCAGTGAAAACGTCGCGCTGTTTTTTATTGGCGACGGTGTTTTTCAATTGGTTCAGGGGCAACAGCCGCAACAGATATTGGCTCGTGACTATATTGCCACCTTTGGTGTGTTGCCTCTGTATGATGTGGAGCAGTGCTATCTATGCGCGCAATCACTAGCTGAACGAGGACTGAGGTCGGAGGATGTAAAAGTCCTGCCCGTTTCTCTACTCTCGGTAACCGAATGGCGCGATCGGCTGGCAAACTTTGACTGTGTGCTGAGTTTTTAAGGCGGCAAATGATGTTATTCACGCTTATGCGCTCACCTTATCAAATTGATTTGGATATTTTACTGCAAGCGTTAACGGCAGAAGATGCGTTGTTATTGCTGCAGGATGGCGTTACTGCCGCCGTTGAAAAGAGCCGCTTTTTACCTCGCCTGAAGGCGTGCGGTGCACAATTATATGTGTTGCAAGAGGATGTTGCGGCGCGCGGGCTTGTTGCTCAAATTTCAACCAACTTCGCTGTGATCGACTATAATGGTTTCGTTACGCTGACGATTAAGCACCAACAACAGGTTGCCTGGTAGCACGCGAAGCCTGGTTATTTCTTGACACCTTTTATGCTCAGCCCTAAAATTCTGCGTCCTCGTACTACTGCGAGGAGATTTATTACGTGTTTACGAAGCAAAAGCTAAAACCAGGAGCTATTTAATGGCAACAGTTAATCAGCTGGTACGCAAGCCACGCGCACGCAAAGTTGCTAAAAGCAACGTGCCTGCGCTGGAAGCATGCCCGCAGAAACGTGGCGTATGTACTCGTGTGTACACCACTACCCCTAAAAAACCGAACTCAGCACTGCGTAAAGTTTGTCGTGTGCGTCTGACCAACGGTTTTGAAGTGACTTCTTATATCGGTGGCGAAGGCCACAACCTGCAGGAACACTCCGTGATCCTGATCCGTGGCGGTCGTGTTAAAGACCTGCCAGGTGTGCGTTACCACACCGTTCGTGGCGCGCTGGACTGCTCAGGTGTTAAAGACCGTAAGCAATCCCGCTCCAAGTACGGCGTGAAGAAGCCAAAGGCTTAATGGTTCTCCGTTAAGTAAGGCCAAACGTTTTAACTTAAATGTCAAACTTAACTCGTAGAGTTTTGGACAATCCTGAATTAACAACGGAGTATTTCCATGCCACGTCGTCGCGTAATTGGTCAGCGTAAAATCCTGCCAGATCCTAAGTTCGGATCAGAATTGCTGGCCAAATTTGTAAATATCCTGATGGTAGATGGTAAAAAATCTACTGCAGAATCTATCGTCTATACCGCGCTTGATACCCTGGCTCAGCGTTCTGGTAAAGATGGTCTGGAAGCTTTCGAGGTTGCTCTCGAAAACGTACGTCCGACTGTAGAAGTTAAGTCACGTCGCGTTGGTGGTTCAACCTACCAGGTTCCAGTTGAAGTACGTCCGGTTCGTCGTAATGCCCTGGCAATGCGTTGGATCGTAGAAGCTGCTCGTAAACGCGGTGATAAATCTATGGCTCTGCGCCTGGCGAACGAACTTTCTGATGCTGCTGATAACAAAGGTACAGCAGTTAAGAAACGTGAAGACGTTCACCGTATGGCCGAAGCCAACAAGGCGTTCGCTCACTACCGCTGGTAATAGCCACGTAGTTGTTATTAACCCAGCGGGCGCTCAAATAGCCAACCCGCTGGGGTTTACTAACTTTGAACGTCCGAGAATCAGAGGAATCAAATGGCTCGTAAAACACCCATTGAGCGCTACCGTAACATTGGTATCAGCGCTCACATCGACGCCGGTAAGACTACTACTACCGAACGCGTTCTGTTCTACACCGGTGTAAACCACAAGATCGGTGAAGTACATGACGGCGCAGCAACCATGGACTGGATGGAGCAGGAACAGGAACGTGGTATCACCATCACTTCCGCTGCGACCACCTGTTTCTGGTCTGGTATGGCTAAGCAGTTCGAACCACACCACGTAAACATCATCGACACCCCAGGACACGTTGACTTCACCATCGAAGTAGAGCGTTCTATGCGTGTGCTTGATGGCGCGGTAATGGTTTACTGTGCAGTTGGCGGCGTTCAGCCACAGTCTGAAACCGTATGGCGTCAGGCTAACAAATACAAAGTTCCACGCATCGCGTTCGTTAACAAAATGGACCGCATGGGTGCTAACTTCCTGAAAGTTGTTGATCAGATGCAAACTCGTCTGGGCGCAACTCCGGTGCCACTGCAACTGGCTATCGGCGCAGAAGAGAAATTCACCGGTGTTGTTGACCTGGTGAAAATGAAAGCCATCAACTGGAACGAAGCCGATCAGGGCGTCACCTTCGAATACGAAGATATTCCAGCTGACATGCAGGAACTGGCTGAAGAATGGCGTGCGAAACTCGTTGAAGCCGCAGCTGAAGGCTCTGATGAGCTGATGGAGAAGTTCTTTGGTGGCGATGAGCTGACTGAAGAAGAGATCAAAACTTCTCTGCGTAAGCGCGTTCTGAACAACGAAATCATCCTGGTTACCTGTGGTTCTGCATTTAAGAACAAAGGTGTTCAGGCGATGTTGGATGCGGTTGTTGAATACCTGCCAGCACCGACTGACGTTACTGCAATCAACGGTATGTTGGACGACGGTAAAGATACTCCAGCTGTTCGTCACTCAGACGACAAAGAGCCGTTTGCTGCTCTGGCGTTTAAAATTGCAACCGACCCATTCGTGGGTAACTTGACCTTCTTCCGCGTTTACTCTGGTGTTGTAAACTCAGGCGATACCGTGTTCAACCCGGTTAAATCTGCTCGTGAGCGTCTGGGCCGTATCGTTCAGATGCACGCCAACAAGCGTGAAGAAATCAAAGAAGTTCGTGCAGGCGACATCGCTGCAGCAATCGGTCTGAAAGATGTGACTACGGGTGACACCCTGTGTGATCCAGATAACGTCATCATCCTGGAGCGTATGGAGTTCCCAGAGCCGGTAATCTCTATCGCCGTTGAGCCGAAAACCAAAGCTGACCAGGAAAAAATGGGTCTGGCTCTGGGTCGTCTGGCGAAGGAAGATCCATCATTCCGCGTATGGACTGATGAAGAAACCAACCAGACTATCATCGCTGGTATGGGTGAGCTGCACCTCGACATCATCGTTGACCGCATGAAGCGTGAATTCAACGTTGAAGCTAACGTGGGTAAACCTCAGGTTGCTTACCGCGAAGCGATTCGCGCGAAAGTTACTGATATCGAAGGTAAACACGCCAAGCAGTCTGGTGGTCGTGGTCAGTATGGTCATGTTGTTATCGACATGTACCCTCTGGAGCCGGGTGTGAACCCTAAAGGCTACGAATTTGTCAACGATATCAAAGGCGGTGTGATTCCAACTGAATACATCCCTGCGGTTGATAAAGGCCTCCAGGAGCAGCTGAAATCAGGTCCACTGGCAGGTTATCCGGTAGTCGATCTGGGTGTTCGTCTACACTATGGTTCATACCATGATGTCGACTCCTCAGAACTGGCGTTTAAACTGGCTGCGTCTATTGCCTTTAAACAAGGCTTTAAACAAGCGAAACCAGTTCTGCTTGAACCTATCATGAAGGTTGAAGTTGAATCGCCAGAAGAGAACACGGGTGATGTCATCGGTGACCTTAGCCGTCGTCGTGGTGTGCTCAAAGGGCAGGAATCTAACGCTACTGGCGTTCAGATTCACGCTGAAGTTCCGTTGTCTGAAATGTTCGGATACGCAACTCAGCTGCGTTCTCTGACCAAAGGTCGTGCTTCTTACTCCATGGAGTTCCTGAAGTATGATGATGCGCCGAACAACGTTGCGCAGGCCGTTATTGAAGCTCGTAGCAAATAAGCTACAGTTTTAAACTATTGATCCTATGCTCTCATCAACGGATGAGAGCATTAAAGTAAGGAATATCGTCGTGGCTAAAGAAAAATTTGAACGTAAAAAACCCCACGTCAACGTTGGTACTATCGGCCACGTTGACCACGGTAAAACTACCCTGACTGCAGCAATCACCACCGTTCTGGCGAAAACCTACGGCGGTTCTGCTCGTGCATTCGATCAGATCGATAACGCACCGGAAGAAAAAGCACGTGGTATCACCATCAACACGTCTCACGTTGAGTATGATACCCCGACTCGCCACTACGCGCACGTTGACTGCCCGGGCCACGCCGACTATGTGAAAAACATGATCACCGGTGCTGCCCAGATGGACGGCGCAATCCTGGTTGTTGCTGCGACTGACGGCCCAATGCCGCAGACCCGTGAGCACATCCTGCTGGGTCGCCAGGTTGGCGTTCCTTACATCATCGTGTTCATGAACAAGTGCGACATGGTTGATGATGAAGAGCTGCTGGAACTGGTTGAGATGGAAGTACGTGACCTGCTGTCACAGTACGACTTCCCGGGCGACGACACGCCAATCGTTCACGGTTCAGCGCTGAAAGCACTGGAAGGTGACGCTGAGTGGGAAGCGAAAATCATCGAGCTGGCCGGTCACCTGGATAACTACATCCCGGAACCAGAGCGCGCAATCGACAAGCCGTTCCTGCTGCCAATCGAAGACGTGTTCTCAATCTCAGGTCGCGGTACCGTTGTGACCGGTCGTGTAGAGCGCGGCATCGTTAAAGTCGGCGAAGAAGTTGAAATCGTGGGTATCAAGGATACCGTGAAATCAACCTGTACCGGCGTTGAGATGTTCCGTAAGCTGCTGGACGAAGGCCGTGCGGGCGAAAACTGCGGTATCCTGCTGCGCGGCGTTAAGCGCGAAGATATCCAGCGTGGACAGGTACTGGCCAAGCCGGGCACCATCAAGCCACACACCCAGTTCGAATCAGAAGTGTACATCCTGTCGAAAGACGAAGGCGGCCGTCATACTCCGTTCTTCAAGGGCTACCGTCCACAGTTCTACTTCCGTACAACTGACGTGACCGGAACCATCGAGCTGCCGGAAGGCGTTGAGATGGTAATGCCAGGCGACAACATCAAAATGGTTGTTACCCTGATCCACCCAATCGCTATGGACGATGGTCTGCGCTTCGCAATTCGCGAAGGCGGCCGTACCGTTGGCGCGGGCGTTGTTGCTAAAGTTATCGCTTAATCGCATAACCAGGCATGGCCGTTTTAAAACGGCCAATGACAGAAAAGAGCACTTCGGTGCTCTTTTTTTTTGCCAAATTACATAGCTACTCATCAGCAGAAGATCAGAACGTCTCAGCATGTTTGTAATGGAAACGATTATTATTTACACTTAACCCAGGCTGGGTTTAAGGGTAGTCCAATGTATATCTGCCTGTGTAACGGCATAAGTGACAAGAAGATTCGCGAAGCTATTCGCCGCTATCAGCCTGCCTCTGTACAACATCTCCGTAAAATTCTGCCTGTTGGTAAACAGTGTGGAAAATGTTTGCGCGCCACGCGTGAAATTCTTGATGAAGAGTTGCAGCACATTCCTCAGTACAAAGAACTTCTCTGACTATACCCACACATTTCATCCAGCTTTTTTGACTTCTTTTTAACCGCTTCTACGCTGTTATAAACAGGATGAGGAGGAAAGCGATGAAAGGTGACAATAAAATCATACAGCATCTCAATAAATTACTTGGAAATGAGCTGGTTGCGATAAATCAGTATTTCCTTCATGCCAGAATGTTTAAAAACTGGGGCCTGATGCGCTTAAATGATATTGAGTATCATGAGTCCATTGATGAGATGAAGCATGCTGACCAATACATTGAACGTATCCTTTTTTTAGACGGCATACCCAATCTTCAGGATCTTGGCAGGCTACGTATTGGCGAAGACGTCGAAGAGATGTTGAGATCGGATTTATTGCTGGAGCTTGAGGGAGCAAAAGACCTGAGGGAAGCCATTGCTTACGCCGATAAGGTTTTCGATTATGTTAGTCGTGACATGATGATCAAGATACTTGCTGATGAAGAACACCACATCGATTTTATTGAAACAGAACTCGATCTGCTTCAGAAAATTGGGCTGCAAAATTACCTGCAAGCCCAGATAAAAAGCGAAGGAAAGGGCGAGTGATTCAAAATTTTATGAACATGATGATCCAGCCGGCAACTGCAAGATAAGGCCCAAAGGGTTGCCTGCTGAACATCACGTTGCGCTTTGCTTTGTGAAAAAATGATATAGCTAGTGTGCCCGCAATACCTAATCCCGCCGCAAGCAAGGCTATTTCTGGTAGCAATGCCCAACCATGCCAGGCGCCCAGAGCCGCAAACAGTTTCACATCACCATAGCCCATACCCGATGAACCACGAACGATTTGCCAGCCTTCAGCTAAAAACGCAAACGCAAGATAGCCCACTGTTGCTCCTGCGATGGCATCAACAGCCGTGAGCTGATTGTGCAAACTGTGAAAAATTAATCCTGCCCATAAAAAGGGGAGGGTCAGGATATCTGGTAAAACTCCATAACGACGGTCAATATCTGCCAGCAAAAGCAGCATCAGCGTATAACTGCCCATCCACAACTGCATCTCAAGACCGGCAATTAGCCAGTACTGCACTACAAGCAGCAAGCTAGAAATGTATTCGAGTAACAATAGAGTGAATGGCAGGGGCTGCGAGCAGTAGCGACATTTCCCGCGTAGCAGCAGCCAACTGATCCCCGGAATCAATTCTCGCCAGCGTAGCTGATGTAAACAGTGTGCACAGTGTGAGGCAGGGGAGAGCAGATAACGTAGCCACTCACGATAATTATTGGCGAGAGAATATCGCTCCGTGGCCAAAGCCAGAAAACTGCCCAACAGCATGCCAACAAGGCCAAAGAGTAATACGCTCATGCCACCTCCTATTAATGTAAGTGGCGAAGATAAGTCGAGATAAGACTTCAGCCAAACGCTAAAGTGCCGCTATGCGTCGCGACTCGAATGAAACATCTCGCAGATGCGAGCCATTACAAAGTGACCTGCGTTGCATTCAAAAAGTGATTTAAGCTGGCTGCATGGGTTGCTTCCTGAGCTGATTTACGTATAATGCGCGGGCTTGCCAATATTAGCAGGCGCGATTCGAGCAGAATCGCAGGTGCTGTCGATATGATGTCGCCTGACAATACTCCCAATTGTGGAGTTATATGCTGAACGATTACACTCCCCCATCAATCGCAATGGGGTGCGAGTAGTAATTTTTTTCGTTTATAAAATTGGAGCTCTGGTCTCATGCAGAACCAAAGAATCCGTATCCGTCTTAAAGCGTTTGATCATCGTCTGATCGATCAATCAACCGCGGAAATCGTTGAGACTGCCAAGCGCACTGGTGCGCAGGTTCGTGGTCCGATCCCGCTGCCGACCCGTAAAGAGCGCTTTACCGTTCTGATCTCTCCGCACGTTAACAAAGACGCGCGTGATCAGTACGAGATCCGCACTCATAAGCGTCTGGTTGACATCGTTGAGCCAACTGAGAAAACCGTTGATGCTCTGATGCGTCTGGATCTGGCTGCCGGTGTAGACGTGCAGATCAGCCTGGGTTAATCAGGCCACCGAGCGATTGAGAGGTTGAAACAATGATTGGTTTAGTCGGTAAAAAAGTGGGTATGACCCGCATCTTCACTGAAGATGGCGTTTCTATCCCAGTAACCGTAATCGAAGTTGAAGCAAACCGCGTTACTCAGGTCAAAGGTCTGGAGAACGATGGTTACCAAGCTATTCAGGTCACTACCGGCGTTAAGAAAGCAAGCCGTGTAACTAAGCCTGAAGCAGGTCATTTTGCTAAAGCTGGCGTTGAAGCTGGCCGTGGTCTGTGGGAATTCCTTACCGTTGAAGGTGAAGAATACACCGTAGGTCAGAGCATCAGTGTTGAAATTTTCGCTGACGTTAAGAAAGTTGACGTGACTGGTACGTCCAAAGGTAAAGGTTTTGCCGGTACTGTAAAGCGCTGGAACTTCCGTACCCAGGATGCCACCCACGGTAACTCCTTGTCACACCGCGTTCCGGGTTCTATCGGTCAGAACCAGACTCCGGGCAAAGTGTTCAAAGGCAAAAAAATGGCTGGTCAGCTGGGTAATGAGCGCGTAACCGTTCAGAGCCTGGACGTAGTACGTGTTGACGCTGAGCGCAACCTGCTGCTGGTGAAAGGTGCTGTCCCCGGTGCAACCGGTGGCGATCTGATCGTTAAACCAGCTGTGAAGGCGTGAGGAGATAGGAATGGAATTGGTATTGAAAGACGCGCAAAGCGCGCTGACTGTTTCCGAAACTACCTTCGGTCGTGATTTCAACGAAGCGCTGGTACATCAGGTTGTTGTTGCTTATGCAGCAGGCGCCCGTCAAGGTACTCGTGCTCAGAAGACCCGCGCTGAAGTAACTGGTTCTGGCAAAAAGCCATGGCGCCAGAAAGGCACCGGCCGTGCGCGTGCAGGTTCTGTAAAGAGCCCAATCTGGCGTTCTGGTGGTGTGACCTTTGCTGCAAAGCCACAGGATCACAGTCAAAAAGTTAACAAAAAGATGTACCGCGGCGCGCTGAAAAGCATCCTGTCCGAACTGGTACGTCAAGATCGTCTGATCGTTGTCGAGAAGTTTTCTCTGGAAGCGCCTAAAACTAAGCTGCTTGTAGAAAAACTGAAAGACATGGCTCTGGAAGACGTACTGATCATCACTGGCGAACTGGAAGAGAATCTGTTCCTGGCCGCTCGCAACCTGTACAAGGTTGATGTTCGTGATGCAGCCGGTATTGATCCAGTTAGCCTGATCGCCTTCGACAAAGTCGTTATGACTGCTGACGCAGTTAAGCAAGTTGAGGAGATGCTGGCATGATCCGTGAAGAACGTCTGCTAAAAGTACTGCGCGCGCCGCACGTATCAGAAAAAGCGTCTACTGCGATGGAAAAAACAAATACCATCGTTCTCAAAGTTGCAAAAGACGCGACCAAGGCAGAAATCAAAGCCGCTGTACAGAAACTTTTCGAAGTGGAAGTTGAAGTCGTTAACACCCTGGTTGTTAAAGGGAAAGTTAAACGTCATGGACAGCGTATTGGTCGTCGTAGCGACTGGAAAAAAGCTTACGTCACCCTGAAAGAAGGCCAGAATCTGGACTTCGTCGGCGGCGCAGAGTAAGTCGGAGGAGAGAAACAATGGCAATTGTTAAATGTAAACCGACATCTCCGGGTCGTCGCCATGTAGTTAAAGTGGTGAACCAGGAGCTGCACAAGGGCAAACCATTCGCCCCGCTGCTTGAGAAAAACAGCAAATCTGGCGGCCGCAACAACAACGGTCGCATCACTACTCGTCATATCGGTGGTGGTCACAAGCAGGCTTACCGTATTGTTGACTTTAAACGCAACAAAGATGGTATCCCGGCAGTTGTTGAACGTCTTGAGTACGATCCGAACCGCTCAGCGAACATCGCTCTGGTTCTGTACAAAGATGGCGAACGCCGTTACATCCTGGCCCCTAAAGGCCTGAAAGCTGGCGACCAGATTCAGTCTGGCGTTGATGCTGCGATCAAAGCAGGTAACACTCTGCCGATGCGTAACATCCCAGTAGGTTCAACTGTTCACAACGTAGAAATGAAACCAGGCAAAGGCGGTCAGATTGCTCGCTCAGCTGGTACTTACGTGCAGATCGTTGCGCGCGAAGGTTCCTACGTTACCCTGCGTCTGCGTTCTGGTGAAATGCGTAAAGTCGAATCCGACTGCCGCGCTACCCTTGGCGAAGTCGGCAATGCAGAGCATATGCTCCGCGTTCTGGGTAAAGCAGGTGCAGCTCGCTGGCGTGGTATTCGTCCGACCGTTCGTGGTACTGCGATGAACCCAGTTGATCACCCGCACGGTGGTGGTGAAGGTCGTAACTTTGGTAAGCATCCGGTGTCCCCATGGGGCCTCCAGACCAAAGGTAAGAAGACCCGTAGCAACAAGCGTACTGATAAATTTATCGTACGTCGCCGTAGCAAATAAAATTAGAGGATAAGCCATGCCACGTTCTCTCAAGAAAGGTCCTTTTATTGACCTGCACTTGCTGAAGAAGGTAGAGAAAGCGGTGGAAAGCGGTGACAAGAAGCCCCTGCGCACTTGGTCCCGTCGTTCAACGATCTTTCCAAACATGATCGGTTTGACCATCGCTGTCCATAATGGTCGTCAGCACGTTCCAGTTTTTGTTTCCGATGAAATGGTCGGTCACAAGCTGGGTGAATTTGCGCCGACTCGTACTTATCGCGGTCACGCGGCTGATAAAAAAGCCAAGAAACGCTAAGGCAGGAGGAAGAGATGGAAACTTTAGCTCAACATCGCCACGCTCGTTCTTCTGCTCAAAAGGTTCGCCTTGTGGCTGACCTGATTCGCGGTAAGAAAGTGTCGCAGGCTCTGGACATTTTGACCTACACCAACAAGAAAGCGGCTGTACTGGTCAAGAAAGTACTTGAATCTGCCATTGCTAACGCCGAACACAACGATGGCGCTGATATCGATGATCTGAAAGTCGCGAAAATTTTCGTCGACGCAGGCCCAAGCATGAAGCGCATTATGCCGCGTGCAAAAGGTCGTGCAGATCGTATCCTGAAGCGCACCAGCCACATTACTGTGGTTGTGTCCGATCGCTGAGACTCTGGAGACTAGCAATGGGTCAGAAAGTACATCCTAATGGTATTCGCCTGGGTATTGTAAAGCCCTGGAACTCTACCTGGTTCGCGAATACCAAAGAATTCGCTGACAACCTGGACAGCGATTTTAAAGTTCGTCAGTTTTTGACTAAAGAACTGTCAAAAGCGTCTGTCTCTCGTATCGTAATCGAGCGTCCGGCTAAGAGCATCCGTGTGACTATTCACACCGCTCGCCCGGGCATCGTAATCGGTAAGAAAGGCGAAGACGTCGAGAAACTGCGTGCGGTCGTAGCAAATATTGCTGGCGTCCCTGCACAGATCAATATCGCTGAAATCCGTAAGCCGGAACTGGACGCTAAATTGGTTGCTGACAGCATCACTTCACAGCTGGAGCGTCGTGTGATGTTCCGTCGTGCTATGAAGCGTGCTGTACAGAACGCAATGCGTCTGGGCGCTAAAGGTATCAAAGTTGAAGTTAGCGGCCGTCTGGGCGGCGCCGAGATCGCACGTACTGAATGGTACCGTGAAGGTCGCGTGCCGTTGCATACTCTGCGTGCTGACATCGACTACAACACCTCTGAAGCGCACACTACTTATGGTGTAATCGGCGTTAAGGTATGGATCTTCAAAGGCGAGATCCTGGGTGGTATGGCTGCTGTTGAACAACCGGAACCGGCTGCTCAACCTAAAAAGCAGCAGCGTAAAGGCCGTAAGTAAGGAGAGTCGCTATGTTACAACCAAAGCGTACAAAATTCCGTAAAGTGCATAAAGGCCGCAACCGTGGTCTGGCGCAGGGTACGGATGTTAGCTTCGGGACTTTCGGTCTGAAAGCTGTTGGCCGTGGTCGTCTGACTGCCCGTCAGATCGAAGCAGCACGTCGTGCTATGACCCGTGCAGTTAAGCGTCAAGGTAAAATTTGGATCCGTGTATTCCCGGACAAACCAATTACTGAGAAGCCGCTCGAAGTGCGTATGGGTAAAGGTAAGGGTAACGTTGAGTATTGGGTTGCCCTAATCCAACCGGGCAAAGTCCTGTATGAAATGGACGGCGTTCCGGAAGAGCTTGCCCGTGAAGCCTTCAAGCTGGCAGCAGCAAAACTGCCTATCAAAACCACCTTTGTAACTAAGACGGTGATGTAATGAAAGCAACTGAGCTGCGTGAAAAAAGCGTTGAAGAGCTCAACACTGAGCTGCTTAACCTGCTGCGTGAGCAGTTTAACCTGCGCATGCAGGCAGCATCTGGCCAGCTGCAACAGTCTCATCTGTTGAAGCAAGTTCGCCGTGATGTTGCACGCGTTAAGACTTTACTGACTGAGAAGGCGGGTGCGTAATGACCGATAAAATCCGTACTCTGCAGGGTCGTGTGATCAGTGACAAGATGCAGAAATCTGCTGTTGTTGCTATCGAGCGTTTCGTGAAACACCCAATCTACGGTAAATTCATTAAGCGTACGACTAAGCTGCACATCCACGACGAGAACAATGAATGCGGTATCGGCGACGTGGTTGAAATCCGCGAATGCCGTCCGCTGTCCAAGACTAAGTCATGGACACTGGTTCGCGTTGTAGAGAAAGCGATTCTGTAATAGAATCTGCCCTCTTAAAAAATAAAATAAACGGCTCAGTCGAGCCGTTTATTTTTTCTACCCAAATTGGGGAACCGGTGTTATAATGCCGCGCCTTCAATTATGGGGCTATCAATCGACCTGTTTCTAGGTCCCGAAGTAGTAGTTGACATTAGCGGAGCACTAAAATGATCCAAGAACAGACTATGCTGAACGTCGCCGACAACTCCGGTGCACGTCGCGTAATGTGTATCAAGGTTCTGGGTGGCTCGCACCGTCGCTACGCAGGCGTAGGCGACATCATCAAAGTTACCATCAAGGAAGCAATTCCTCGCGGTAAAGTTAAGAAAGGTGATGTGCTTAAGGCGGTAGTGGTGCGCACCAGGAAGGGTGTTCGTCGCCCTGACGGTTCTGTCATTCGCTTCGATGGCAATGCATGCGTTATTTTAAATAATAACAGTGAGCAGCCTATCGGTACGCGTATTTTTGGGCCGGTAACTCGTGAGCTTCGTACTGAAAAGTTCATGAAAATTATCTCTCTGGCACCAGAAGTACTCTAAGGAGCGAGCAATGGCAGCTAAAATCCGTCGCGATGACGAAGTTATCGTGCTGACCGGTAAAGATAAAGGTAAGCGCGGTAAAGTAAAAAATGTCCTGTCTTCTGGTAAGGTCATTGTTGAAGGTATCAACCTGGTTAAGAAGCATCAGAAGCCGGTTCCGGCTACAAACCAGGCGGGTGGCATTGTTGAGAAAGAAGCCGCAATTCAGGTTTCCAACCTTGCAATCTTCAACACGGCAACTGGTAAGGCTGACCGTGTAGGCTTTAGATTTGAAGACGGAAAAAAAGTCCGTTTCTTTAAATCAAACAGCGAAACTATCAAGTAATTTGGAGTAGTACGATGGCGAAACTGCATGATTACTACAAAGACGAAGTAGTTAACAAACTCATGACTGAGTTTGGCTACGCTTCTGTCATGCAAGTCCCTCGGGTCGAGAAGATCACCCTGAACATGGGTGTTGGTGAAGCGATCGCTGACAAGAAGCTGCTGGATAATGCAGTAGCTGACTTGGCAGCAATCTCCGGTCAAAAGCCGTTAGTCACCAAAGCACGCAAATCAGTTGCAGGCTTCAAAATCCGTCAGGGCTATCCGATCGGCTGTAAAGTAACTCTGCGTGGCGAGCGCATGTGGGAGTTCTTTGAGCGTCTGGTCACTATTGCTGTTCCACGTATTCGTGACTTCCGTGGCTTGTCCGCTAAGTCATTCGATGGTCGTGGTAACTACAGCATGGGCGTCCGTGAGCAGATCATCTTCCCAGAAATCGACTATGACAAAGTCGATCGCGTTCGTGGTTTGGATATTACCATCACCACTACTGCGAAATCTGACGATGAAGGCCGTGCTCTGCTGGCCGCCTTTGAATTCCCGTTCCGCAAGTAAGGTAGGGTTACTTAATGGCTAAGCAATCAATGAAAGCACGCGAAGTTAAGCGTGAGAAATTAGCAGACAAATTCTTCGCAAAGCGCGTTGAGCTGAAAGCTATCATTTCTGATGTGAACGCTTCTGACGAAGATCGTTGGAATGCTGTTCTCAAGCTGCAGTCTCTGCCGCGTGATTCCAGCCCGTCCCGTCAGCGTAACCGCTGCCGCCAAACTGGTCGTCCGCATGCTTTCCTGCGGAAGTTCGGGTTGAGCCGTATCAAGGTCCGTGAAGCCGCTATGCGCGGTGAGATCCCGGGTCTTAAAAAGGCTAGCTGGTAATTGTCACCATTTGAATCACGGGAGTTATACTGATGAGCATGCAAGATCCGATCGCGGATATGCTGACCCGTATCCGTAACGGTCAGGCCGCGAACAAAGTCGCGGTCATTATGCCTTCCTCCAAGCTGAAAGTGGCAATTGCCAACGTGCTGAAGGAAGAAGGCTATATTGAAGATTTTAAAATCGAAGGCGACATCAAGCCTGAACTGGAACTGACTCTTAAGTATTTCCAGGGCAAGGCTGTGGTAGAGAGCATTCAACGTGTTAGTCGCCCAGGTCTGCGCATCTATAAGCGCAAAGACGAACTGCCAAAAGTTATGGCAGGTTTGGGCATCGCGGTTGTTTCTACCTCTAAAGGTGTTATGACTGATCGTGCAGCGCGCCAAGCTGGTCTTGGTGGCGAAATTATCTGCTACGTAGCTTAATCGGAGGAAGAAATGTCTCGTGTTGCTAAAGCACCTGTCGCTATTCCTGCCGGCGTAGAGGTAAAACTCAACGGTCAGGTTATTTCGATTAAAGGTAAAAACGGCGAGCTGATTCGTACTATCAATGATGCTGTTGAAGTTAAACAAGCTGACAACACGCTGACCTTCGCTCCGCGCGATGGTTACGTTGACGGCTGGGCGCAGGCGGGTACTACTCGTGCGCTGATGAACTCAATGGTTATCGGTGTTACCGAAGGCTTCACTAAGAAGCTGCAGCTGGTTGGTGTAGGTTATCGTGCGGCCGTTAAGGGCGACGTGGTGAATTTGTCTCTGGGCTTTTCTCACCCTGTTGAACACGCGCTGCCGGCAGGCATCTCTGCAGAATGTCCAACTCAAACTGAAATCGTACTGAAAGGTGCAGATAAGCAGTTGATTGGCCAGGTTGCAGCTGATTTGCGCGCCTACCGTCGTCCTGAGCCTTATAAAGGCAAGGGTGTTCGTTACGCCGACGAAGTCGTGCGTACCAAAGAGGCTAAGAAGAAGTAAGGTAACACTATGGATAAGAAATCTGCTCGTATCCGTCGTGCGACCCGCGCACGTCGCAAGCTCAAAGAGCTGGGTGCTACTCGCCTGGTGGTACATCGTACCCCGCGTCACATTTACGCACAGGTAATCGCACCGAACGGTTCTGAAGTTTTGGTTGCTGCTTCTACTGTAGAAAAAGCTATCACTGAACAACTGAAGTACACCGGTAACAAAGACGCTGCAGCTGCTGTGGGCAAAGCCATTGCAGAGCGCGCAATTGAGAAAGGCATCACTGGTGTCTCTTTCGACCGTTCCGGGTTCCAATATCATGGTCGCGTCCAGGCACTGGCAGATGCTGCCCGTGAAGCTGGCCTTCAGTTCTAAGGTAGAGGTCTAAGATGGCACACATCGAGAAACAAGCTGGTGAACTGCAGGAAAAACTGATCGCGGTAAACCGTGTATCTAAAACTGTTAAAGGCGGTCGTATCTTCTCCTTCACAGCACTGACTGTTGTAGGCGACGGTAATGGTCGTATCGGTTTTGGTTACGGTAAAGCGCGTGAAGTTCCAGCAGCGATCCAGAAAGCGATGGAAAAAGCCCGTCGCAATATGATTAACGTCGCGCTGACGCACGGTACCCTGCAACACCCGGTTAAAGGTGTTCACACGGGTTCTCGCGTGTTCATGCAGCCAGCTTCCGAAGGTACCGGTATCATCGCCGGTGGTGCAATGCGCGCCGTTCTGGAAGTTGCTGGAGTTCATAACGTTCTGGCCAAAGCATATGGTTCCACTAACCCGATTAACGTGGTGCGTGCAACTATTGATGGCCTGGCGAATATGAATTCTCCAGAAATGGTCGCTGCCAAGCGTGGTAAATCCGTTGAAGAAATTCTGGGGTAATCACCATGGCAAACACTATTAAAATTACACAAACCCGTAGTTCGATCGGCCGTCTGCCTAAACACAAGGCAACGCTGCTTGGCCTGGGTCTGCGTCGTATTGGTCATACCGTTGAGCGTGAAGATACGCCTGCTGTTCGCGGTATGGTTAACGCGATTTCCTACATGGTTAAAGTGGAGGAGTAAGAGATGCGTTTAAATACTCTGTCTCCGGCCGAAGGATCTAAACACGCTTCTAAGCGTCTGGGTCGTGGTATCGGTTCGGGCCTCGGCAAAACCGGTGGTCGTGGTCACAAAGGTCAGAACTCACGTTCTGGCGGTGGCGTACGTCGCGGTTTTGAGGGCGGTCAGATGCCTCTGTATCGTCGTCTGCCAAAATTTGGCTTCACTTCTCGCAAAGCAATGGTGACGGCTGAAGTTCGTCTCTCTGACCTGGCGAAAGTAGAAGGCGGTATTGTAGACCTGAACACGCTGAAAGCAGCGAATATTATTGGTGTACAGATTGAGTTCGCTAAGGTGTTTTTGTCTGGCGAAGTTACTACACCAGTAACAATTCGTGGCCTGCGTGTAACGAAAGGCGCTCGTGCTGCAATCGAAGCTGCTGGCGGAAAAATCGAGGAATAAGTAGCAGATGGCTAAACAACCGGGATTAGATTTTCAAAGTGCCAAGGGTGGGCTGGGTGAACTGAAACGCAGACTGTTGTTTGTAATTGGTGCACTTATTGTCTTCCGTATTGGCTCTTTTATTCCGATCCCTGGTATTGATGCCACTGTACTTGCCAAACTGCTTGAGCAACAGCGTGGCACCATCATTGAAATGTTTAACATGTTCTCTGGTGGTGCTTTAAGCCGTGCTTCTATCTTTGCTCTGGGAATCATGCCCTATATTTCGGCATCGATTATTATCCAGTTGCTAACTGTGGTTCATCCTGCATTAGCTGAAATAAAGAAAGAAGGGGAGGCTGGCCGTCGTAAGATTAGTCAGTACACTCGTTACGGTACGTTGGTACTTGCCATATTCCAGGCGATCGGTATTGCTACTGGTTTGCCCAATATGGCGGGAATGCAGGGCCTGGTGATGAATCCAGGCTTTGCTTTCTATTTTACCGCTGTTGTGAGCTTGGTTACGGGAACAATGTTTCTCATGTGGCTGGGTGAACAGATTACTGAGCGCGGTATCGGAAACGGTATTTCAATCATAATCTTTGCTGGTATCGTTGCGGGTTTACCGCCGGCCATTGGCCATACCATCGAGCAAGCAAGGCAAGGTGACCTGCACTTCCTCCTGTTGCTGTTGGTTGCAGTTCTCGTATTTGCAGTGACCTTCTTCGTTGTTTACGTAGAGCGTGGTCAACGCCGCATTGTGGTGAACTATGCGAAACGTCAGCAAGGCCGTCGTGTCTATGCTGCTCAGAGCACGCATTTGCCGCTGAAAGTTAATATGGCAGGGGTTATCCCGGCTATTTTTGCTTCCAGTATTATTCTGTTCCCGGCAACTATTGCTCAGTGGTTCGGCGGCAGTACCGGTTGGAACTGGTTAGCAACTATTACAATGTATTTGCAACCAGGTCAGCCGCTATATGTGCTACTCTATGCGACTGCGATCATCTTCTTCTGTTTCTTCTATACGGCGTTGGTTTTCAACCCACGTGAAACAGCAGATAACCTGAAGAAGTCTGGTGCATTTGTACCAGGAATTCGTCCGGGAGAGCAAACGGCGAAGTATATCGATAAAGTAATGACTCGACTGACCTTAATCGGCGCTCTGTATATTACTTTTATCTGCCTTATCCCGGAGTTCATGCGTGATGCGATGAAAGTTCCTTTCTACTTTGGCGGTACGTCACTGCTTATTGTAGTAGTTGTCATCATGGACTTTATGGCTCAAGTGCAAACTCTAATGATGTCAAGTCAGTACGAGTCTGCATTGAAGAAAGCAAACCTGAAGGGCTACGGCCGTTAATTCAGGCGCTTGAGAAGTTACGGAGAGTAAAAATGAAAGTTCGTGCTTCCGTCAAGAAATTATGTCGTAACTGCAAAATCATTCGTCGCGACGGCGTCGTACGTGTGATTTGTAGCGCCGAGCCAAAGCATAAACAGCGCCAAGGCTGATTTTCACATATTTTTCTTGCAAAGTCGGGTTGAGCTGGCTAGATTAGCCAGCCAATCTTTTGTATGTCTATGCGTTTCCATTTGAGTATCCTGAAAACGGGCTTTTCGGCATGGAACGTATATATTTTTTATAGGAGTGCATAGTGGCCCGTATAGCAGGCATTAACATTCCTGATCAAAAACATACCGTAATCGCTTTAACATCGATCTATGGTATCGGCAAGACTCGTTCACAAGCTATCTGCGTTGAAACGGGTATCGCTGAAAATGTTAAGATCAGTGAGTTATCTGAAGAGCAAATCGACTTGCTGCGTGATGCAGTCGCGAAGTTCGTCGTCGAAGGCGACCTGCGCCGTGAAGTCACCCTGAGCATCAAACGTCTTATGGACCTTGGTTGCTATCGTGGTTTGCGTCATCGTCGTGGTCTTCCGGTTCGCGGCCAGCGTACCAAGACCAACGCTCGTACCCGTAAGGGTCCGCGCAAACCGATCAAGAAATAATCGGGGTGATTGAATAATGGCAAAGGCACCAGTTCGTGCACGTAAGCGTGTAAGAAAGCAAGTCTCCGACGGCGTGGCACATGTCCATGCTTCTTTTAACAACACCATCGTTACTATCACTGATCGTCAGGGTAACGCACTGGGTTGGGCAACCGCCGGTGGTTCCGGTTTCCGCGGTTCACGTAAATCTACCCCGTTCGCTGCTCAGGTTGCTGCAGAGCGCTGTGCAGAAGCGGTAAAAGATTACGGTATTAAGAACCTGGAAGTTATGGTTAAGGGTCCGGGTCCGGGTCGCGAATCAACGATTCGTGCTCTGAACGCCGCTGGTTTCCGCATCACGAATATTACTGATGTGACTCCGATCCCTCATAACGGTTGTCGTCCGCCGAAAAAACGCCGCGTATAACGCTCGTTTTTAGGATAGTTGGAGAAAGAAAATGGCAAGATATTTGGGTCCTAAGCTCAAGCTGAGCCGTCGTGAGGGCACAGATTTATTCCTTAAATCTGGCGTTCGTGCGATTGACACCAAGTGTAAAATTGATCAAGCGCCTGGTCAGCACGGAGCGCGTAAACCGCGTCTGTCTGATTACGGCGGTCAGTTACGTGAAAAGCAAAAAGTACGTCGCATTTATGGCGTTCTTGAGCGTCAGTTCCGTAACTATTATAAAGAAGCAGCACGTCTGAAAGGCAACACAGGTGAAAATCTGCTGGCTCTGCTTGAAGGCCGTCTTGATAACGTAGTTTATCGTATGGGTTTTGGTGCCACTCGTGCAGAAGCACGCCAGTTGGTAAGCCATAAATCCGTCATGGTTAACGGCCGCGTTGTTAACATCGCTTCTTATCAGGTAACTCCGAATGACGTTGTTAGCATCCGTGAGAAAGCCAAAAAGCAATCTCGCGTGAAAGCCGCTCTGGAGCTGGCTGAGCAGCGTGAAAAGCCAACCTGGCTGGAAGTTGATGCTACTAAGATGGAAGGTGTGTTCAAGCGTATTCCTGAGCGTACCGATCTGTCTGCGGACATTAACGAACACCTGATCGTCGAGCTTTACTCTAAGTAAAGCTTAGTACCAAAGAGAGGACACAATGCAGGGTTCTGTGACAGAGTTTCTAAAACCGCGCCTGGTAGATATCGAGCAAGTCAGTTCGACGCACGCCAAGGTGACCCTTGAGCCTTTAGAGCGTGGCTTTGGCCATACTCTTGGTAACGCACTGCGCCGTATTCTGCTTTCATCCATGCCGGGTTGCGCGGTGACCGAGGTTGAAATTGATGGTGTACTTCATGAGTACAGCACCAAAGAGGGAGTACAGGAAGATATCCTGGAAATCCTGCTCAACCTGAAAGGGCTGGCGGTAAGAGTTCAGGGTAAAGATGAGGTTATTCTTACTCTGAATAAATCTGGCATTGGCCCTGTGACTGCAGCCGACATTACCCATGACGGTGATGTCGAAATCGTCAAGCCGCAGCACGTGATCTGCCATCTGACCGATGACAACGCATCTATTAATATGCGTATCAAAGTTCAGCGTGGCCGTGGTTATGTGCCGGCGTCTGCCCGAATTCATTCGGAAGAAGATGAGCGCCCGATCGGCCGCCTGTTGGTTGACGCCTGTTACAGCCCTGTAGACCGTATCGCCTACAATGTTGAAGCAGCGCGTGTAGAACAGCGCACCGACCTGGACAAGCTGGTCATCGAAATGGAAACCAACGGCACAATCGATCCTGAAGAGGCGATTCGTCGTGCGGCAACCATTCTGGCTGAACAACTTGAAGCTTTTGTCGACCTACGTGATGTACGTCAACCAGAAGTTAAAGAAGAAAAACCAGAATTCGATCCGATCCTGCTGCGCCCTGTTGACGATCTGGAATTGACTGTCCGCTCTGCTAACTGCCTTAAGGCAGAAGCTATCCACTACATCGGTGATCTGGTGCAGCGTACTGAAGTTGAGCTCCTTAAAACGCCTAACTTGGGTAAAAAATCTCTTACTGAGATTAAAGATGTGTTGGCATCACGTGGTCTTTCTCTGGGCATGCGCCTTGAGAACTGGCCGCCAGCCAGCATTGCTGATGAATAAACCGATCACAGGTTAAGGTTTCACTGAGAAGGATAAGGTCATGCGCCATCGTAAGAGTGGTCGTCAACTGAACCGCAACAGCAGCCATCGTCAGGCTATGTTTCGCAACATGGCTGGCTCTCTGGTTCGTCATGAGATCATCAAGACGACCCTGCCGAAAGCGAAAGAGCTGCGTCGTGTAGTTGAGCCGCTGATTACACTTGCCAAGACCGACAGCGTAGCTAATCGTCGTCTGGCATTCGCCCGCACTCGTGATAACGAGATCGTGGCAAAACTGTTTAATGAACTTGGCCCGCGTTTCGCGAGCCGCGCAGGTGGTTACACTCGTATTCTTAAGTGTGGCTTCCGTGCTGGTGACAACGCTCCGATGGCTTACATCGAACTCGTTGATCGTCCAGAAGTTCAAGCAGAAGCTGCTGCAGAGTAATCTGTAGCTACTTGGAAAAACCCGCTCCGGCGGGTTTTTTTATATCTTTATTATGGCGGTACGCTAACCTGAGCCAGTCACGTCTCTTTTTTCAGGGGGTAATATATGTGGTTAATTGACCAACTTGCTGAAGAGCATATTCGTAAAGCACTGGCTGAAGGTGAACTCGATAATCTACCTGGTGCTGGCATGCCACTTCAGATAGAGGATGATAGCCATGTCCCTCAGGAGTTACGCGCGTCTTATCGAATACTAAAAAATGCAGGTTTTTTGCCGCCAGAACTTCAGTTGCGTCGCGAAGCCATGGAGTTAAATGAATTATTAGAAAGTTGCCAGCTTGAAAATCCGCAATACGCACACTATCTTAAGCGTCTGCAAGTCGTGGAGTTAACGTTGCGTCAGGCAGGAATGAATACCGAGTTTCTCTATGGTGATTATGCCGCGAGTTTACGCAACCGTATGAAATAATCATCTGCACTAAATTGTTCAGATGACATCCATTTTAAACACAGGAAATGATTGTATGGCCCACTACAAGCATACGAAGGGGAAAATACGCGATAACGCGCTCGAAGCTTTGTTACACGATCCATTATTTAGAGCACGTGTTGAAGTAAATCAGAAAGGGAAAGGAAGTTTTAAACGGAAGGATAAACATCATAAGAAGGGCAACTGGGAGGCCAGTGGTAAAGCAAACTTTACCACTGGCCTTTTAGCTTTAGCCCGGCGTAAATTTTAGATCTTGCTGTTTTGCTGCTTTAACAGGTCTCGGATCTCAGTGAGCAGGTTTTCTTCAGCCGTAGGCTTCGGTGCTGGCTTCTCAACTTCTTTCTTCTTGTGCAACTTATTCATCAGCTTGATAGCAATGAAAATCGCAAAAGCTACGATGACAAAATCGAATACGGTCTGCAAAAACATGCCATATTCCATTACTACCGCAGGCGTTGACCCATCCGCTGGTTTTAATATCCAGCTGAACTGCTTGAAATCTACTCCCCCGATAAGCAAGCCTAGTGGCGGCATGATAATGTTTGAGACCAATGAAGATACAATCTTACCAAAGGCCGCACCGATGATGACACCTACTGCCAAATCCACCACATTGCCGCGCATGGCAAAATCGCGAAACTCTTTGAATAAACTCATTCTTATCTCCTTTCCGTTACCAGTGGGTAAAGTCTAACAAACGATACGGGGTTTGCCATGTTGCTTAGCTAATTTGCATAGATTGCTAATAACTTATCTGGAAATCTTTTACAGAAAAAACGGACTTGGCTGGAACAGGCGCTCAACATCAGGAACGAACTTTTTATCAGTCAGGAACATGATGACATGGTCGCCTTGCTCAATGCGCAAATTGTTATTGGCAATCATCACGTCATCTCCACGAACCACTGCCCCAATGATCGTTCCTGGGGGAAGTTTAATATCGTTAATGGTGCGACCAACAACCCGTGAAGTACTTTCATCGCCGTGAGCAATCGCTTCTATCGCTTCTGCTATGCCGCGTCGGAGTGATGAAACGCTGACGATATCAGCTTTACGTACATGTCCAAGCAGGGCGGAAATAGTGGCTTGTTGAGGCGAAATGGCAATATCAATGACGCTGCCCTGAACCAGATCAACATATGCACGACGCTGGATCAGCACCATGACTTTTTTGGCACCCATTTTCTTGGCCAGCATTGCTGACATAATATTAGCCTCATCGTCATTGGTAACGGCGATAAACAGATCGATTTGATCGATATGCTCTTCGGCTAATAATTCCTGATCGGATGCGTCACCATAAAACACGATGGTATTTTGCAGTTGTTCAGCGAGTTCCGCGGCTCGTTGTTGATTTCTTTCAATCAGCTTGACGCTGTAATGCTTTTCCAGGCGTTGCGCTAAGCCAAAACCGATATTGCCGCCACCGACTAACATGATGCGTTTATAGGGTTTTTCCAGTCGCTGAAGCTCGCTCATCACGGCGCGAATATTCTGGCTGGCGGCGATAAAGAAGACTTCATCACCGGCCTCCACAATCGTAGAACCTTGCGGTCGGATAGGGCGATCCTGTCGGAAAATTGCAGCAACTCGTGTGTCTATATGCGGCATGTGCTCGCGCATAATAGACAGAGCATTGCCAACTAGTGGTCCGCCATAATAGGCTTTTACCGCCGCAAGACTAACTTTCCCATCTGCGAAATTGACCACTTGCAGCGCACCAGGATATTCGATCAGGCGATAAATGTTATCAATCACCAGTTGCTCAGGCGCAATCAGGTGATCAATCGGTACGGCTTCAGGGCCAAATAATTTCTCAGAGTCACGCACATAATCCACGGCACGAATACGAGCAATGCGGTTCGGTGTATTAAAAAGCGTGTAGGCTACCTGACACGCGATCATGTTTGTTTCATCTGAGCTGGTTACGGCGACCAACATGTCAGCATCTTCGGCGCCAGCTTCGCGTAAAACGCGAGGATGTGAGCCGTGTCCCTGAACTACACGAAGATCGAATTTGTCCTGCAACTGGCGCAGCCGCCCGGTATCGGTATCCACAACGGTGATATCGTTATTTTCGCCAACCAGGTTTTCCGCCAGCGTTCCGCCCACTTGCCCGGCGCCTAATATAATGATTTTCATCAGTGAACCTGCCTCAAGTTTTAGGCTTCAGATTAACGTTTAATCAGCTTCGCATAGTAAAAACCATCACCGCTGTCGTGCTGCGGGAAAATTTGTAATCCCGGTTCCGCTGAATCAGTAAGTGGAACATGTTGCGCATCCGGATGCCGCTGTAAAAATGCTGCTACCTGAAGGTGATTCTCTTCTGGGAGTACTGAGCATGTAGCATATAAAAATGTGCCGCCGGATTTTAAGCGCGGCCAGACCGCATCAAATATTTCACTCTGCAGCTTAACCAGTTCGGCAATATCTGCATCTCGTCTTAACCACTTGATGTCTGGATGACGACGAATGACACCGGTTGCAGAGCAGGGCGCATCCAGCAAGATACGATCGAACTGGCTGGCTTCGCACCATTGTTCCGGAAAACGCCCATCTCCTGCTTTAACATCAGCGTGCTGCCCGAGGCGTTTCAAATTTTCGTGAACACGCGCAAGCCGTTTTTCATCGACATCAACGGCAAGTACAATGGCTTCAGGCGCTGCTTCCAAAATATGCGTGGTTTTCCCGCCAGGAGCAGCGCATAAATCAAGAATGCTTTCTCCATTTTGCGGTTCTAAAAACTCAGCACACCGCTGAGCTGAAAGATCCTGTACGGTTACCCAACCTTCACTAAATCCCGGAAGCTGCGAGACACCACAAGGTGTTTCAAGACGCACTGCATGTCTTGCATGCTCGTCAGCGATGGCGTTTTTACCACTTTCCTGCAACAGCTTTAGCCAGTCTTCGCGTGAATGATGCTGCTGATTAACACGTAGCCACATCGGCGGACGCTGATTATTTGCTTCTATAATCGATTGCCATTGCTCAGGCCAGGCCTGTTGCAAGCGATTCATCAGCCATTTAGGATGCAAATAGCGCTGTGCAGATTGCTCATGCTGCGCAAGAAGCTCATCCTGCTGGCGCTGAAATTGACGCAAAACACCGTTAATTACCCCTTTCAGCTGTGGGCGTTTCAGCGCGACTGCGCCTTCAACGGTTTCTGCCAGGGCGGCATGAGCAGGAATACGCGTATGTATAAGCTGATAAAGACCAACCATGATCAAGAAATGAATAGTCCGCTGCTTGCCGGTCATGGGGCGGGCCATTAACTTGCCAATAATACCTTCCAGCTGCGGAAGAGTACGTAGAACGCCATAGCTGAGCTCTTGCAAAAGTGCGGCATCTTTTTCCGCTACTTCTCGCTGTATAACGGGCAATACGGTGCTCAGCGATTGCCCCTGTTCTATTACGCGCTCAACAGCAATGGCCACCAGGCTACGAAGATTGGTTGTTTTTTTCATTTTACATCGTCATTAAATAAAACCCGGCGAAGGCCGGGTTCGGGTATCAGGTAAGCACGGTTCCTGGCGTAAACCAATCACGGCGTGAGTTAAGCAGGTCTTGCGCTGTCATGGCTTTTTTTCCAGCAGGCTGTAATTGCTCAATATTCAATACGCCATCAGACGTTGCGATCTGAATACCGTGCTTATCGGCGGCGATGACTTCCCCCGGCGTGGTATTCGGCTGGTGAGGGAAAATGCTGGACTGCCATACTTTCACTGGTTGCTCATCAACGACAAAAAAGCTGACTGGCCACGGATTAAAGGCGCGAACACAGCGCTCAAGTTGCGCCGCGCTCAAATGCCAGTTCAGGCGAGCTTCCTCTTTACTGAGTTTTTCAGCATAAGTCGCGCTGGCTTCATTCTGCACTTCCGGCTTCGCTTCGCCAGTTGCCAACAAGGCCAACGTTTCAAGCATGCCTGTTGGCCCCAGCTGGGCAAGCTTGTGATAAAGCGTTGCACTGGTATCTTCAGGTTCAATGGGGCAGTCAAGCTTAAGCAGCATGTCTCCAGTATCAAGACCAACATCCATTTGCATAATGGTCACGCCGGTCTGCGCATCGCCAGCCCATACGGCACGCTGAATGGGCGCTGCGCCGCGCCAGCGTGGCAGCAGCGAGCCATGAACGTTGATACAGCCCAGCCGCGGCATTGCCAGTACTGACGCAGGCAGAATCAACCCATAAGCGACAACAACCATGATGTCAGCCTGTAAATCTGCAACCAGCTGCTGATTTTCTGCAGGCCGCAAAGATTTTGGTTGGTACACCGGAATATTATTTTCAAGAGCCAGCGTTTTTACTGGGCCGGCAGCTAATTTATTACCACGCCCGGCCGGTCTGTCAGGCTGCGTGAAAGCAGCCACGACACGATGCTGTGATGACAGAAGCGCCGACAGGTGTTGGGCCGCGAAGTCTGGCGTGCCGGCAAAAATGATGTTCAATGATTCGGACACGCTTATTCCTTAATCAGGCATCGCGCGCATTCAGGCGCGCCAGTTTTTCCATTTTTTGGCGAATACGCTGACGTTTCATCGGTGAAAGATAATCAATGAATAACTTGCCAACCAGATGATCCAGCTCATGCTGAATGCAGATGGCGAGCAGGCCGTCGGCTTCTAGCTCAAATGCTTCGCCTTCGCGGTTTAATGCGCGAATCTTCACTCGTTCTGCGCGCGGCACAAAAGCACGCTGCTCCGGAATAGAAAGGCAGCCTTCCTCAATACCGGTTTCGCCATCTTTTGACAGCAATTCAGGATTGATGAGCGTTAAACGCTCATCACGATTTTCTGATACATCGATAACGATGATGCGCTGATGAATATCCACCTGCGTAGCCGCTAAGCCAATGCCTTCTTCGGCGTACATCGTTTCAAACATATCATCCACGATGCGCTGAATATCCGCATTCACTTCTTTGACTGGCTTGGCGACAATGCGAAGACGATCGTCAGGGAAATGTAATACCTGCAAAACTGACATAACTATCCAGATCTGTGTTCAAGGAAAGGGAAAATTGTTCCCTGTATTGTAGACATTTCACTGCCCGATTGACAGCATTCCGGCATGGGATACCGGGCTTTGCAAGGAGGCAGCCGTGGAAAAAAGTGAGCTTTGGTTGCGGTTATCGGTAGTAAAAGGATTAAAAGGTACACAGCTGCTGGCTACAGCGAGGTATCTGTCTCAACTGGGAGTCGATGAAGACGCGTGTATACATGCCGGATTAACTGAATTGCAGCGGCAGCAATTTTGGTCATGTCCGCAGCGCCTCATAGAGCAGACAGCAATGTGGCTGGAAGCCGATAACCATTTTTTAATTACCGCCGAAGATGAACGCTATCCGCCACAGCTGCTTGCTATTACTGCATTTCCTGCACTGTTGTTTGTGACTGGCAATGTTTCATTACTGCTGACACCTCAGCTAGCCGTTATTGGAAGTCGAAATTGTTCACATTATGGTCGTCAGTGGGGGGAATACTTTACCCAGGCGCTTGCGCTAAGCGGACTAACAATAACCAGCGGGCTGGCAAGAGGAATTGATGGTATTGCACATCGCGCCGCGCTGTCAGTATCGGGAAAAACACTGGCAGTGCTCGGAAGTGGGTTGGAAAATATATATCCGCAGCGACATATTGGCCTGGCACATGACATTATTGAGGCGGGCGGGGCGATAGTTTCCGAATTCCCGCTATCGTTACCCCCCTACGCCACTAATTTTCCGCGAAGGAATCGCATTATTAGCGGCCTTAGCAAAGGCGTTCTGGTTGTTGAGGCTTCCATCAAGAGTGGTTCTCTGGTCACGGCGCGTTATGCGCTTGAGCAAAATCGCGATGTGTATGCGTTGCCCGGACCGCTGGGAAATAACAGCAGTGAAGGTACGCATTGGCTTATTCAGCAAGGCGCCTTACTGGTCGCACATCCCAATAATATTGTTGAGCAGCTCAATCAAAATTTTGCCTGGTTACCATTTTCTGCGGATGACGCAATATATTCATCAGACAACGTTGATGTTCCATTGCCATTTGCTGAGGTGTTGGCTAACGTAGGAGATGAGGTTACACCTGTTGACGTCGTCGCTGAACGTGCCGGCCAACCTGTGCCAGCTATCGCAGCAAAGTTGCTTGAGCTGGAGTTAGCAGGATGGATCGCAGCTGTACCCGGCGGCTATGTCCGATTGAGGAGGGCATGCCATGTTCGACGTACTAATGTACTTGTTTGAAACGTATATCCACAGCGAGGCTGAAATGCGCGTTGATCAGGATAAGCTCACTGATGATTTGACGGACGCCGGCTTTCATCGGGAAGATATCTACAATGCGTTGAACTGGTTGGAGAAGCTGGCAGATTATCAGGATGGCCTCGTTGCGCCGATTTTGTTAACTACCGATCCGCTCTCTATGCGTATTTATACGGAAGAAGAGAGCCAGCGTCTTGATGCCAGTTGCCGGGGCTTTATTCTGTTCCTGGAACAGATTCAGGTACTAAATCTCGAAACCCGGGAGATGGTTATTGAACGCATCATGGCGCTTGATACTTTTGAATTCGATCTGGAAGATCTTAAATGGGTCGTGTTGATGGTGTTATTTAACATCCCGGGATGTGAAAATGCCTATCAGCAAATGGAAGAATTACTTTTTGACGTCAACGAAGGAATGATGCACTGAAGACTCTCTTCATGCCTGAGCAGTTATGAATAAACCAGCGCTCTTTACGGTGCGAAAAAACGAACTCTGCCCCAAATGTGGGGCAGAAATTGTTATACGCTCCGGTAAACATGGTCCCTTCCTGGGCTGCACGCATTATCCTCAATGTGATTATTCTCGTCCGCTTAAAAGTCAAAGCGACGGGCACGTTGTGAAAATTTTAGAGGGACAGAGCTGTCCAGTCTGCAGTAACGATTTAGTATTGCGCCAGGGACGATACGGCATGTTTATTAGTTGCTGCCACTACCCGGAATGTCCGCATACGGAAGTGATCGATCGTCCGGATGAAACAGCAATTGCTTGCCCTCAGTGTGAGACTGGCCATCTGGTTCAACGACGTTCACGTTTTGGCAAAACTTTTCATTCCTGTAATCGCTATCCCAGCTGCCAGTTTGCGATTAACGCACAACCGATAGAAGGCGAATGTGCGTTTTGCCATTTTCCTCTGCTAATAGAAAAGAAAACCGCACAGGGAATGAAGCAATTTTGTGCCAGCAAAATTTGCGGCAAACCTGTGGCATCAGGAACTGAAAGTGATTAACTCGATTCATTCATCATCATTTGAGAACTGCCTGCACCATTTACGCAACCATAACGTTATTGCTTATCCAACCGAAGCAGTTTTTGGGCTGGGATGCGATCCGGATGATGAGCAGGCGGTTTTAGCTCTGCTCGCTCTGAAGCAGCGTCCGATCGAAAAAGGTTTGATCCTAATTGCTGCCGACTACTCGCAATTAGAACCCTATATTGCCGATCGTGAATTATCTGTTATCCAGCGTGAACGCATGCTGAACAGCTGGCCTGGACCAGTAACATGGGTGGCGCCGGCAAAGCCGCAAACTCCACGATGGCTTACCGGCCAGTTTGATTCGTTGGCTATCCGCGTAAGCGATCATCCTGATGTCAGAGCTCTCTGCCAGACATTGGGCAAACCTATCGTTTCTACCAGTGCCAATCTTTCCGGTCAGCCTCCTTGCCGTTCGATGGAAGACGTTTTGGCACAGTTTGGTAGCGATTTTCCCGTATTGGCAGGCGTGACCGGCGGAAGAAAAAATCCTTCGGAAATTAAAGATGTTATTACAGGTGCGTTGATTCGTCAGGGATAAAAGATGGAACGTTTTGCCGTATTTGGTCATCCAATCACTCACAGTAAATCACCGTTGATTCATGCGTTGTTCGCTGCACAAACGGGCATCGAACATCTGTATGGTCGCGTCTGTGCACCCATTGACGCTTTTCCTGCCACGATAAAAGACTTTTTTGCAAACGGTGGCGAAGGCGCAAATGTGACGGTGCCGTTTAAACAACAGGCATTTGAGCTGGCAGATGAGTTAACCGAGCGAGCAGCTCTGGCGGGAGCCGTCAACACGCTTAAAAAAATCGGTGCGGGAAAGATTCTCGGCGACAACACCGATGGGATTGGTTTAGTCAGCGATCTTTCCCGCCTGCAAATGATCGCGCCGGGCTGCCGTATTTTGCTGGTGGGCGCGGGAGGGGCAGCAAGAGGGGTTATTCTGCCACTGCTTTCTGCAGGCTGCGTGATCACCATAGCAAATCGAACGGCTGAGAAGGCGCAGGAACTGGCCACTCTCTTTCAATCACATGGCGACGTAATCGCATGTCCCATGGAAAAATTGAGCGGACAGCCGTTTGATGTGATTGTGAATGCAACGTCCAGCGGGATTTCGGGAGAAGTGCCAGCGTTACCTTCAACAATCATTGCGCCTTCGACCCGCTGTTACGACATGTTTTACCAGCCGGGTTTAACGCCTTTTCTGCGCTGGGGTCAGCAACATGAGGCCAGTCAGCTTGCAGATGGATTAGGGATGCTGGTGGGACAAGCTGCACATGCTTTTTATCTCTGGCATGGCGAGTTTCCCGACGTTGAACCTGTGATTGACCGTTTGCACAAAGAGCTGCTGTCATGAATCAGGCAATTCAATTTCCCGATCGCGAAGAGTGGAATAAAGAGATTGATGCGATGTGTTTTCCCGCGCTGGTAAATGGCATCAGCCTTACCTGCGCTATTTCTGCAAGTGAGTTACAGCATCGTTATGGCAATGAGCACCTGGCTGACAAACTGTTCAGTGCTCATCGCTGGGATCTGGAAGAGGAAGCGCAAACCCTCATCGAACAGCAAAAAGATGATGATCAGGGCTGGGTCTGGTTGGGCAGCGCGAGATAGTCATTTTTCCAGTTAACGTAGTTAGTCGCTGAATGAAGCAATCCTGCAATTTCCTGCTCATTCAAAGGGCGTATCTGCTTTACGGGATTGCCAAAGTAGAGATAGCCGCTTTCCAGTCTTTTGCCCGGAGGTACAAGACTACCTGCACCAATCATTACGTCATTTTCGATAATGACGCCATCCAGCACAATAGTTCCCATCCCAACTAAAACTCGATCGCCAATGGTACAGCCATGCAGCATGGCTTTGTGGCCGACTGTCACATCTTTACCAATCAACAACGGGAAACCCTGAGGGTTACGGTCCGACTTATGCGTAACATGCAGTACGCATCCATCCTGAATGTTGCTGCGTTCGCCAATAATAACGTGATTAACGTCACCACGAATCGCTACCAATGGCCAGATGCTAACATCGTTAGCCAGATGAACATCACCGACTACCACACTGGATTCGTCGACCATGACGTGCTCACGACAGACGGGAAAGGTATCTTTATAAGCTTTTAACGGTTGAGGCATGCTTTGCTCCTTACATGAAATCATCTAATTGTGTGGCAAAACCTCAAGTTTAGTGAGCGAAAGTTAAGCGGATCGTATGTGATCCGGACGATGAGCACAGAATCTGCGCAATCAAAATAAAAGATCTAAAAAACGCTTGTGCTAATCGAACGGATCCCTATAATGCGCCTCCACTGACACGGCACAACGGCTTACACAGCACGGTGTGCAGGATGAGGAAACTCTCCAGTGTGTGGGAGGTTCAGGAAGTTCTGAACCGCCGGAAAAAATCCTGAGAAAAGGGATTGACTCCGAAGGAGGAAAGCGTAATATACGCCACCTCGCAACGGACGGTTAACCCGCCGGTTGCGCTGCTCTTTAACAATTTATCAGACAATCTGTGTGGGCACTCGCAGGATTGATATCACGCGTCTCCGGACGCAAAAAAATATCAAGTCTTAAGAGTGAACACGTATTGAAATTCATTACGACGTTTTCCTTGAGCATCGCTTCACGAGTTGAAGCAAATCGAACTTTTAATTGAAGAGTTTGATCATGGCTCAGATTGAACGCTGGCGGCAGGCCTAACACATGCAAGTCGAACGGTAGCACAGAGGAGCTTGCTCCTTGGGTGACGAGTGGCGGACGGGTGAGTAATGTCTGGGGATCTGCCCGATGGAGGGGGATAACCACTGGAAACGGTGGCTAATACCGCATAACGTCGCAAGACCAAAGTGGGGGACCTTCGGGCCTCACACCATCGGATGAACCCAGATGGGATTAGCTAGTAGGTGGGGTAACGGCTCACCTAGGCGACGATCCCTAGCTGGTCTGAGAGGATGACCAGCCACACTGGAACTGAGACACGGTCCAGACTCCTACGGGAGGCAGCAGTGGGGAATATTGCACAATGGGCGCAAGCCTGATGCAGCCATGCCGCGTGTATGAAGAAGGCCTTCGGGTTGTAAAGTACTTTCAGCGGGGAGGAAGGGGACGAGGTTAATAACCTCGTTCATTGACGTTACCCGCAGAAGAAGCACCGGCTAACTCCGTGCCAGCAGCCGCGGTAATACGGAGGGTGCAAGCGTTAATCGGAATTACTGGGCGTAAAGCGCACGCAGGCGGTCTGTTAAGTCAGATGTGAAATCCCCGGGCTTAACCTGGGAACTGCATTTGAAACTGGCAGGCTTGAGTCTTGTAGAGGGGGGTAGAATTCCAGGTGTAGCGGTGAAATGCGTAGAGATCTGGAGGAATACCGGTGGCGAAGGCGGCCCCCTGGACAAAGACTGACGCTCAGGTGCGAAAGCGTGGGGAGCAAACAGGATTAGATACCCTGGTAGTCCACGCCGTAAACGATGTCGACTTGGAGGCTGTGAGCATGACTCGTGGCTTCCGGAGCTAACGCGTTAAGTCGACCGCCTGGGGAGTACGGCCGCAAGGTTAAAACTCAAATGAATTGACGGGGGCCCGCACAAGCGGTGGAGCATGTGGTTTAATTCGATGCAACGCGAAGAACCTTACCTGCTCTTGACATCCACGGAATTCGGCAGAGATGCCTTAGTGCCTTCGGGAACCGTGAGACAGGTGCTGCATGGCTGTCGTCAGCTCGTGTTGTGAAATGTTGGGTTAAGTCCCGCAACGAGCGCAACCCTTATCCTTTGTTGCCAGCGATTCGGTCGGGAACTCAAAGGAGACTGCCGGTGATAAACCGGAGGAAGGTGGGGATGACGTCAAGTCATCATGGCCCTTACGAGCAGGGCTACACACGTGCTACAATGGCGCATACAAAGAGAAGCGACCTCGCGAGAGCAAGCGGACCTCACAAAGTGCGTCGTAGTCCGGATCGGAGTCTGCAACTCGACTCCGTGAAGTCGGAATCGCTAGTAATCGTGGATCAGAATGCCACGGTGAATACGTTCCCGGGCCTTGTACACACCGCCCGTCACACCATGGGAGTGGGTTGCAAAAGAAGTAGGTAGCTTAACCTTCGGGAGGGCGCTTACCACTTTGTGATTCATGACTGGGGTGAAGTCGTAACAAGGTAACCGTAGGGGAACCTGCGGTTGGATCACCTCCTTACCTGAAGATACCTTCCCGCGCAGTGTCCACACAGATTGTCTGATAGAAAGTAACGAGCAGAAAACCTCTACAGGCTTGTAGCTCAGGTGGTTAGAGCGCACCCCTGATAAGGGTGAGGTCGGTGGTTCAAGTCCACTCAGGCCTACCATGCTTTTCTCCTTGCGGAGCAAAGCGGCATCCTTGCCTGAGGATGCACTCGGTTGAGTGGTAGTAAAGGTCTCTGCAAGACTGTATGGGGCTATAGCTCAGCTGGGAGAGCGCCTGCCTTGCACGCAGGAGGTCAGCGGTTCGATCCCGCTTAGCTCCACCATATGGTTTTCAACAATACTTCAGAGCGCGCCGGCAACGGCGGGCTGCGAAGTATTATGCTCTTTAACAATCCGGAACAAGCTGAAAATTGAAACGACACGTCGTCGCGTCCCTCCGTAATAAGGGGCGCAGAGAGCGGCGTGTTCGCGTCACGCTTATGACCGCAGCGTCTCACGAGACGCCTGTGGGTTGTGAGGTTAAGTGACGAAGCGTACACGGTGGATGCCCAGGCAGTCAGAGGCGATGAAGGGCGTGCTAATCTGCGATAAGCGTCGGTAAGGTGATATGAACCGCAACAGCCGACGATACCCGAATGGGGAAACCCGGTGCACCCAGGTGCATCATTGCAGCATGAATACATAGTGCTGCAAGGCGAACCGGGGGAACTGAAACATCTAAGTACCCCGAGGAAAAGAAATCAACCGAGATTCCCCCAGTAGCGGCGAGCGAACGGGGAGGAGCCCGGAACCATCATCAGCTTGTGCATTAGTGGAAGCGTCTGGAAAGTCGCACGGTACAGGGTGACAGTCCCGTACACAAAAATGCACCTGCTGTGAGTTCGAAGAGTAGGGCGGGACACGTGGTATCCTGTCTGAATATGGGGGGACCATCCTCCAAGGCTAAATACTCCTGACTGACCGATAGTGAACCAGTACCGTGAGGGAAAGGCGAAAAGAACCCCGGCGAGGGGAGTGAAACAGAACCTGAAACCGTGTACGTACAAGCAGTGGGAGCACCTTCGTGGTGTGACTGCGTACCTTTTGTATAATGGGTCAGCGACTTATATTCTGTAGCAAGGTTAACCGTATAGGGGAGCCGCAGGGAAACCGAGTCTTAACTGGGCGTTAAGTTGCAGGGTATAGACCCGAAACCCGGTGATCTAGCCATGGGCAGGTTGAAGGTTGGGTAACACTAACTGGAGGACCGAACCGACTAATGTTGAAAAATTAGCGGATGACCTGTGGCTGGGGGTGAAAGGCCAATCAAACCGGGAGATAGCTGGTTCTCCCCGAAAGCTATTTAGGTAGCGCCTCGTGAACTCATCTTCGGGGGTAGAGCACTGTTTCGGCTAGGGGGCCATCCCGGCTTACCAACCCGATGCAAACTGCGAATACCGAAGAATGTTATCACGGGAGACACACGGCGGGTGCTAACGTCCGTCGTGAAGAGGGAAACAACCCAGACCGCCAGCTAAGGTCCCAAAGTCATGGTTAAGTGGGAAACGATGTGGGAAGGCCCAGACAGCCAGGATGTTGGCTTAGAAGCAGCCATCATTTAAAGAAAGCGTAATAGCTCACTGGTCGAGTCGGCCTGCGCGGAAGATGTAACGGGGCTAAACCATGCACCGAAGCTGCGGCAGCGGCGCGCAAGCGTTGTTGGGTAGGGGAGCGTTCTGTAAGCCGTCGAAGGTGGACTGTGAGGTCTGCTGGAGGTATCAGAAGTGCGAATGCTGACATAAGTAACGATAAAGCGGGTGAAAAGCCCGCTCGCCGGAAGACCAAGGGTTCCTGTTCAACGTTAATCGGAGCAGGGTGAGTCGACCCCTAAGGCGAGGCCGAAAGGCGTAGTCGATGGGAAACAGGTTAATATTCCTGTACTCGGTGTTGCTGCGAAGGGGGGACGGAGAAGGTTAGGTTGGCCGGGCGACGGTTGTCCCGGTTTAAGCGTGTAGGTGTGTGTTCCAGGCAAATCCGGTTCACTTTAACACTGAGGCGTGACGACGAGGCACTACGGTGCTGAAGCAACTGATACCCTGCTTCCAGGAAAAGCCTCTAAGCATCAGGCAGCATCAAATCGTACCCCAAACCGACACAGGTGGTCAGGTAGAGAATACCAAGGCGCTTGAGAGAACTCGGGTGAAGGAACTAGGCAAAATGGTGCCGTAACTTCGGGAGAAGGCACGCTGGCGCGTAGGTGGAGGGACTTGCTCCCCGAGCCGAAGCCAGTCGAAGATACCAGCTGGCTGCAACTGTTTATTAAAAACACAGCACTGTGCAAACACGAAAGTGGACGTATACGGTGTGACGCCTGCCCGGTGCCGGAAGGTTAATTGATGGGGTTATCGCAAGAGAAGCTCCTGATCGAAGCCCCGGTAAACGGCGGCCGTAACTATAACGGTCCTAAGGTAGCGAAATTCCTTGTCGGGTAAGTTCCGACCTGCACGAATGGCGTAATGATGGCCAGGCTGTCTCCACCCGAGACTCAGTGAAATTGAACTCGCTGTGAAGATGCAGTGTACCCGCGGCAAGACGGAAAGACCCCGTGAACCTTTACTACAGCTTGACACTGAACATTGAGCCTTGATGTGTAGGATAGGTGGGAGGCTTTGAAGCGCGGACGCCAGTCCGCGTGGAGCCAACCTTGAAATACCACCCTTTAACGTTTGATGTTCTAACGTGGCCCCGTGATCCGGGGTGCGGACAGTGTCTGGTGGGTAGTTTGACTGGGGCGGTCTCCTCCCAAAGCGTAACGGAGGAGCACGAAGGTCAGCTAATCACGGTCGGACATCGTGAGGTTAGTGCAATGGCATAAGCTGGCTTGACTGCGAGAGTGACGGCTCGAGCAGGTGCGAAAGCAGGTCATAGTGATCCGGTGGTTCTGAATGGAAGGGCCATCGCTCAACGGATAAAAGGTACTCCGGGGATAACAGGCTGATACCGCCCAAGAGTTCATATCGACGGCGGTGTTTGGCACCTCGATGTCGGCTCATCACATCCTGGGGCTGAAGTAGGTCCCAAGGGTACGGCTGTTCGCCGTTTAAAGTGGTACGCGAGCTGGGTTTAGAACGTCGTGAGACAGTTCGGTCCCTATYTGCCGTGGGCGCTGGAGAACTGAGGGGGGCTGCTCCTAGTACGAGAGGACCGGAGTGGACGCATCACTGGTGTTCGGGTTGTCATGCCAATGGCACTGCCCGGTAGCTAAATGCGGAAAAGATAAGCGCTGAAAGCATCTAAGCGCGAAACTTGCCCCGAGATGAGTTCTCCCTGAGACTATAAGTYTCCTGAAGGGACGTTGAAGACTACGACGTTGATAGGCCGGGTGTGTAAGCGCAGCGATGCGTTGAGCTAACCGGTACTAATGACCCGTGAGGSTTAACCTTACAACGCCACAGGCGTTTTGCAGTGACGCGGTTTCAATTTTCAGCACGTACCGGATTATCGGGCCCGCCTTTTTTGGGGGGGTCCGGAACAGAATTTGCCTGGCGGCACTAGCGCGGTGGTCCCACCTGACCCCATGCCGAACTCAGAAGTGAAACGCCGTAGCGCCGATGGTAGTGTGGGGTCTCCCCATGCGAGAGTAGGGAACTGCCAGGCATCAAAATTAAATGTGCTGATATGGCTCAGTTGGTAGAGCGCACCCTTGGTAAGGGTGAGGTCCCCAGTTCGACTCTGGGTATCAGCACCAGTTTTAGATAAGTAAATGGGTTCGGCAAATAAAGAATTTGCCTGGCGGCTGTAGCGCGGTGGTCCCACCTGACCCCATGCCGAACTCAGAAGTGAAACGCCGTAGCGCCGATGGTAGTGTGGGGTCTCCCCATGTGAGAGTAGGGAACTGCCAGGCATCAAACAGACAGAGCCCCGTGCGAAAGCACGGGGCTTTTTCTTTTGGATCTTATTCATACCATTATCCTGAACTACCTGAACTACCTGAACTACCTGAACTACCTGAACTACCTGAACTACCTGAACTACCTGAACTACCTGAACTACCTGAACTACCTGAACTACCTGAACTACCTGAACTACCTGCAGTTCATTTTAATCCTCAGATCACTTCAAATGGGCGAAAGCAGCGTGGGTTAATCTATCAGCGCAAAAAAAAGCCCTCGGCAACTCCAGCGGCCAAGGGCTTCTCTGGTTTTACTACACTTCGTCAGTGAATTACCTGAGACAGAAAGGCGCGTGTACGCTCAGATTTAGGTTGTGAGAAAAATTCTGTCGGCGGAGCCTGCTCAACAATTTCACCACGATCCATAAAGATCACCCGATCGGCTACCGTACGAGCAAAACCCATCTCGTGCGTTACACAAAGCATGGTCATACCATCTTCGGCCAAGCCAATCATCGTATCCAGTACCTCTTTAACCATCTCCGGATCAAGCGCTGAAGTTGGCTCATCAAACAGCATAATTTTCGGCTTCATGCACAGCGAACGCGCGATGGCGACTCGTTGTTGCTGACCGCCGGATAACTGTCCAGGAAACTTATGGGCGTGCTCAGCAATGCGTACCCGTTCCAGATAATGCATAGCCAGCTGTTCTGCTTCTTTCTTCGGTGTCTTACGTACCCATGTCGGCGCCAGAGTACAGTTTTGCAGTACGGTAAGATGGGGAAAAAGGTTAAAATGTTGGAATACCATGCCAACTTCTGTGCGCACACGTTCAATATTGCGCAGGTCATCGTTCAGATGAATGCCATCTACTACAATCCGTCCCTGCTGATGTTCTTCAAGATGATTGATGCAGCGTATGGTGGTCGATTTTCCCGAGCCTGATGGACCACAGAGTACAATACGCTCGCGCGGTTTAACCTGCAGATTGATATCTTTAAGTACATGAAACTGCCCATACCATTTATTGACATTCTCAAGGGATATCATCAGGTTATCGGCATCTTTAATCATAGATTGGGTCATGATATTCCTTAGTGTGCGGTGCGGCCAGTATGAAAACGCTTCTCCAGATACTGGCTATAGCGCGACATGCTAAAACAAAAAATCCAGTAAACCAGGGCAGCAAATACATAACCCTCGGTCGACATTCCCAGCCAGGTCGGATCAACGGTTGCCTGTTGCACACTGCTGAACAGGTCGAATAAGCCAATAATGATCACCAGGCTAGTATCTTTAAACAGGGCGATGATGGTGTTCACCAGCCCTGGAATCGTTAACTTCAATGCCTGAGGCAGGATCACAAACGCCTGCGTTTTCCAGTATCCCAGCGCCAGCGACTCTGCAGCTTCGTACTGCCCTTTAGGCAGCGCTTGTAAGCCGCCACGTACTACCTCCGCAACATAAGCAGACTGGAATAGCACCACCCCTACCAATGCACGAATCAATTTGTCGATCGATGTTCCTTCCGCCATAAAAAGAGGCAGCATGACGGATGACATGAACAGCACGGTTATCAGCGGAACGCCGCGCCAGAACTCGATGAAAATGATCGATAGTGTGCGTACTACTGGCATACGTGAGCGACGAGCCAGCGCCAGTAAAATGCCCAGCGGCAATGCACCGGCAATACCTACCGCGGCAATAATCAGCGTCAGCGTCAGGCCGCCCCATTGGCGAGTTTCAACCCGCTCAAGGCCGAAGAATCCCCCGTACAGCAGAAACCAAACCACGACTGGATAAACGATAATCCAGCCAGCAATGTAGCGTCCGCGATGCGGCATGCTTTTTACAAACATCGGTATCAGGGAAAGCAGGCCAATTATTAGAGTAAGGTTAATGCGCCAGCGCAGTTCATGCGGATAGAGGCCATACATAAACTGGCCAAACCGCGCATGAATGAAAACCCAGCAGGCACCCTCTTTAGTACAGTCTGCACGGGTGGTACCCAACCAGTTAGCCTGAAAAATCAGCCAGTTCAGCGCCGGAGGAATAACCGTCCACATGATCCACAGGCAAAACAGGGTTAGCAGGCTATTGCCCCAGCTGGAGAACAGATTTTTGCGTGCCCAGCGCCATGCGCGTGAAGGAAAGCTGGTTGGTGCTGCCTGTGGTTGATGCGTTGTCACCGTCATGTTTATTCTCTTAGCGCTCAACCAGCGCAATTTTGCGGTTATAGATATTCATTAACAGTGAAATAATCAGGCTGATAATCAGATAAACCGCCATGGTAATCGCAATGGTTTCTATCGCCTGTCCGGTTTGATTGAGCACCGTTCCGGCAAACAATGACACCATATCGGGATAGCCGATCGCCGCTGCCAGTGAGGAGTTTTTAACGATGTTTAAATATTGGCTGGTCAGCGGCGGGATAATGACGCGCATCGCCTGTGGGATGATTACCTGTCGTAGCGTAACTGGATTAGGCAATCCTAATGAGCGTGCCGCCTCATGTTGGCCGTGAGGCACTGACTGAATCCCTGAGCGAATAACCTCAGCGATGAACGATGACGTATAAATAGAGAGTGCCAGCGTCAGCGCAGCCAGTTCAGGGATCAGCACAAAGCCGCCACGGAAGTTAAAGCCGCGCAAGACTGGAATATCCCAGTGCATGGCCGCGCCAAAGATGGCATGGGTTATCGCCGGAAATACCAGCAACACAGCAATGGCTGTGGGCCAGGTACGACGCAATTGGCCGGTTTTAACCTGATGTTGACGGTTAAAGCGATATATCGCGATGGTGCCAATGATGGTCAGAAGCAGGGCGATCAAAAACGGCAGCGTGCCCGGTGCATATTGTGGCCAGGGAATATAGAGTCCGCGGTTGCTGACGAAGGTTAAATCAAATGCACTAAGTGCCTGACGCGGGCCAGGCAGATTACGCAGCACAGCAAAATACCAGAAGAAGATCTGCAGCAGCGGTGGAATATTACGGAACGTCTCAATGTAGATGGTTGAAATTTTTCTCAGCAGCCAGTTGTCCGACAGGCGGGCCAGACCGAGAAAGAAACCCAGGATCGAGGCGAAAACGATACACAGCGCTGATACCAGCAACGTATTGGTCAATCCGACCAGAAACACGCGCGCGTAGGTATCGCTTTCTGAATACTCAATCAGATGTTGAACGATGCCAAAACCGGCAGTGCGCTCGAGAAAACTAAAACCCGACGTAATGCCGCGATTAGCCAGGTTAACGATGGTGTTATGAACCAGATAACCCACAACCAGTATCACAGCGGCTACCGCAATGATTTGGTACACCCAGGCGCGAACCGCAGGGTTGGAGAATGAGAAATCCCTTTTCACGGTTGGGCGTTGAGACATGATGCAACCTCAGTGACGACATTACTGATCCGGACGCCAGAAAGGCGTCCGGTGATAAACAAGAGCGAGCAGAAATTAACGCACTGGTGGAGCGTACTGAATGCCACCCTGATTCCATAACGCGTTCTGACCACGTGCAATTTTCAGCGCACTGTCTTTACCCACGTTACGGTCAAAGCTTTCCTGATAGTTACCTACCTGCTTAATGATGTTGTAAGCCCACTTGTTATCCAGCTTCAGGTCTTTGCCAAAGTCGCCCTCTGCACCGAGCAGATGTGCCATATCCGGCGTGGTTGGCTTAGCGGCCATTTGATCGACGTTTTTAGAGTTGATGCCCATCTCTTCGGCATTCAGCATCGCGAAGAACGACCATTTTACGATGGTAAACCAGTCATCATCGCCACGACGCACTACCGGACCCAGAGGCTCTTTTGAAATCACTTCAGGTAAGACGATGAACTCATCCGGTTTGCCCAATTTGATACGCAACGCGTAAAGCTGAGACTGATCGGAAGCCAGCGTATCGCAGCGTCCGCTATCCAGTGCTTTTGCCGACTCATCCGAACGATCGAACGTCACCGGTGTATAGGTCATTTTGTTGGATTTAAAGAAGTCGGCGACGTTCAGCTCGGTATCGGTTCCGGCCTGAATACAAACGGTGGCGCCATCCAGCTCTTTAGCGCTTTTCAGGCCTGCTTTGTTGTGAGTCAAAAAGCCGATGCCATCATAATAATTCACGCCGGCAAACAGAAAGCCCATGCCTCCATCGCGCGCTGATGTCCATGTGGTGTTACGTGAAAGAATATCGACTTCGCCAGATTGCAGCGCGGTGAAACGTTCCTTTGCAGTCAGCGGGGTATATTTCACTTTTGTCGCATCGCCAAATACAGCGGCAGCGGCAGCACGGCAGACATCCACATCCAGACCGGTAAATTTGCCGCTGGCATCAGCGTAGGAGAATCCAGGCAGGCCATCACTAATGCCGCACTGAACAAAACCTTTCTTTTTAATGGCATCCAGCGTCGTGCCTGCATGAGCCTGATTAGCCAGCGTAAGCAGAGAGGCGGCCGCAACCAAAGTGGTAAGCATCATTTTTTTCATAAAGCATCCTGTGTGGCGAAGCATATTGTTATGGTGAGCAGCGCACCTTAATGCGCGCTTTTGCTGTCTGAGGTGGTTAGCCACCCACGACTTTGCAAAGGCAATGCCAGGTTTGCAGCAGTATGAATTTATTGGAAATATCTGTTAATAACCTGACGTAACTGGAAAGTTCACTTAATATCGCGCACTAAAGCGGTGCGGCGTGAGTCGACAGGATCACATTTGGTGCAAAAAGTTTCACCAGATAGAGGCTATGTGAGCGCTGACGCGAAACGAGAAGGGCGTTGCTGAAAAATTGCAAAAAAAAAGCCCGCCGATCACATTCGGCGGGCTTTGATAACGCTAAGCAGGCTTAGTAAAGCGATGCTTTGCCCGTAGGGCGCGTTTTGAAGCGGCGATGAAGCCACAGATACTGGCTTGGCGCGCGCAGGATTTCGCGTTCAATCACTTTGTTCATGTAGGCTGCGGCCTCATGTTCATTATCCAGCGGATAGTCCTGCAACTCAGGCTGAATAACCAGCTCATATCCCTGACCCTGTTCTTTACGAATCAGTACGACGGTGATCATCGCTGGTTTTGCCATGCGCGCCAGCATATAGGTGCCGCTAGTGGTAGCGGCCTGAGAAACCGCGAACAGCGGAGCGAACACGCTGCCTTTTGGACCGTAATCCTGATCCGGGGCAAACCAAACCGCTTCACCTTGTTTCAGCGCTTTTACCATGCCACGCAGATCACGACGATCAATCATCGCTTTATTAGAACGCGTACGACCTTTGGTCTGTACCCATTCCATCAGTTTGTTGTTATGCGGACGATACATGGCCATCATTGGCTGGCACAGACCCATCGCGCGGCCACCTAATTCAAGTGACATAAAGTGCACGCCAATAATTAATGCGCCGCGTTTCTTTTCCTGCGCGCTTTTGAGGTTATGCAACCCGTTGACGGTGAACCAGCGTTTGACGCGTTCATCTGACCAAAACCAGGCCATCCCGGTTTCCATCAGGCCCATACCGAGAGATTCAAAATTGTGGACGATCAGCGCATCGCGTTCGGCTTCACTCAGGTCCGGGAAGCAGAGCTCCAGATTACGCTGCGTAATGCGCATACGGCGTTTCAGAAACCTCATGGACGTACGGCCCAGCCAGATACCCAGTTTCTCTAACAAAGGAAACGGCAGCTGTACCAGTAAGAAAAGCAGGCCAAGACCAAACCAGGTTAACCAGTAACGTGGATGGAGCATATGGCGGGAAAAGCGAGGTGCTGATTTCATCGATATCTCGTTATGCAGTAATGGATGACGGTAACGCATAAAGATGTACATCAGTCGCGATACAGATCGTTGGACAGCATGATGAATCAAAAGTTGAATAACAAGCGGAATTTTTACACGATTCAGACATTTCAATCGGCAGAATAGTGATTAAAAAAAAGGCGCTAACCCGAAGGCGCGCCTTTTTTTTCCGGTCATGAACTTAGTTCATGCCATATTTTTTCAATTTCTTGCGCAGCGTACCGCGGTTGATGCCCATCATCAGAGCAGCACGGGTCTGGTTGCCACGGGTATACTGCATTACCATGTCCAACAGAGGCTGTTCCACTTCAGCCAATACCAGCTCATAGAGATCGTTAACATCCTGACCATTCAGTTGAGCAAAATAGTTCTTCAGTGCCTGTTTAACTGAATCACGCAGTGGCTTTTGGGTCACCTGGTCTTGTGAGTTAACAGTAGAAACGGTCAGTACGTCAGAATTTACGCGTTGTTCGAACATAGTTCTTTCAGCTCTTTATTTCGTTTACGCAAGATTTTCGAAGTATGCCTCCAACGCCTCCAGCTGTTCGCTGGCATCCTCAATGGCGTTGAATGTGCGCCGAAACTGGTCGTCAGGGGCGTGCTCCTGGAGATACCAGGAGACGTGTTTTCGGGCAATACGGTATCCCTTGCGCTGACCGTAAAAGTCGTGCAGTTCCCGTATGTGTCCAATCAGCAAGTGCTTTATCTCTGCCATTGGCAGAGGAGCAAGCAACTCCCCAGTGTCCAGGTAGTACTGGATTTCCCGGAAGATCCACGGTCTTCCCTGGGCAGCGCGGCCTATCATCAGGGCATCAGCCCCCGTATAGTCCAGCACTGCTTTGGCTTTATGCGGGTCAGTAATGTCCCCATTCGCGATAATCGGAATGGAAACGTTCTGCTTAACTGTCCGAATGCTGTCGTATTCAGCTTCGCCATTGAACAAACAGGCGCGAGTGCGTCCATGAATGGTCAGGGCCTGAATGCCACACCGTTCGGCCAATTGGGCAATCTCTACGCAATTGCGATTTTCAGTATCCCAGCCGGTACGTATCTTCAGCGTAACGGGCACGTCAACTGCATTCACCACCGCGAGAAGAATCGATCTCACTAACTCAGGGTGTTGCAGCAGTGCCGAACCTGCCAGCTTGCGATTCACCTTTTTCGCCGGGCAGCCCATGTTTATATCGATAATCTGAGCACCGGAAGCCACATTAATGCGCGCTGCCTGTGCCATATCATCGGGATCGCAACCGGCAATTTGCACGGTGCGTATTCCAGGCTCGTCACTATGAACCATGCGCAAACGCGACTTATCGCTTGCCCAAACTTCCGGGTTCGACGAAAGCATCTCAGACACTGCCATTCCGGCGCCTAACTGATAACACAATGTCCTGAAGGGCCGGTCTGTTATCCCGGCCATCGGGGCGGCAATCAGTCGATTACGGAGCTGGTGGTGTCCAATGCGCATGAAAAAGAAGTGACCATAACTGTTCGCAAGGCGGCGTATATTACGCATTTTTTTCAGAAGATGAAAGGCCAAGTTTTGAACAATTGGACACAGAAAGCAGCAGGAAGAGAATAGCAACGGGGCGTTACTTTTTTTTAATTATTTATAACAACGAGTTATGTGATTTTAAGGTGAAAAAGTATACAAATAATTTCTTTTTTTTAAGCCTAATCACCCGATAAAAACCGCCAAATAGCCTTATGTACAGCACATTTGGCGGTAAATATCATGATGTTTTATCAGGATTTAGCAGGATTATTCCACAATTACACGGCCGTTGAGCGTTTGTACCGGACGGCTGTTACCATGCTCGCCGAGGATTTTTTCAAACGAGGCAATCTGGGCAGGCGAAGCATAAACCGCATCTTTCATTACCAGCCAGCGTACGCCTTCTGTGCAAGGGGGGGTCGTCAGCGATCCGCTGTAGCGATAGTACTGTTTGTTCACCGGTTTCAGTGATGAAAGATCAAGCGGCTTATTCAGGCGTTTCTCTTCATTCACCTTTGCAGGCACGCTGCGCAGGATCGCCTCCAAAGTAGGATTCACTGCGCCGGGTTTAAACATCACGCCCATTACCGCCAGGCCGCCCTGAGCGCTGCTGTGCACAAAATGCACTTCAAGCGGGAAGGATTCGCCGTTAATCATGTTTTCTGCTGGCGTATGGAAATGGAACTGGCGCAGGGTAAACGTTTCGTCATCAACCTTGATATCATCGCCATCCTGCACGTTGATCTGCACGGTGTGGCCATTGTTCACAATCGATTTCTGCTTAGCGTTATATTTCACCGCCAGCGGCTGCAGCTGACCGTTTACCGCGCTACGAATATCGATAGGTGACTGGTTTTGGCCGTTTTTGCAGGTGGCAAAATCGGCGTTGATTTCGCCCCATTGATCGGGTGATTCATAAGACCAGTGATGATCGTGGGCCCAGGAGAAAGGTGCAGCGGAAATAGCCAGAGCACAGAACGTATATTTTAATTTCATTTCAGAGACTTCCCCAGTGTTAATAACCGAATGCGCGGTATAACAACAGCGCAGAAACAGCACTAATTTCTGGCGGGGATAGTAACCAAACGATTGTAAAGAAACGCCCTGTGGCGAGCACCGGAGGGCGTTTTGAGACAGGTCTCAGGCAGAGGCGCGGATACCGGTAATGCGGCACCACTCTTCGCGTTCTGCTACTGGATCGAGCTGAAAGCGATCGGCATAGGCTTCGCATACGCTTTCCGCCTGGCTCGCCAGAACGCCCGACAGGCCTAAATGTCCTCCCGCTTTCGGTAGCACACCAATCAGCGGTGCCAGCTCGCGCAGAGGACCCGCCAGAATGTTAGCTACCACCACATCGGCGCTGAGATTGTCAGGCTGCTGATGCGGCAGATAGAGCGAAAGTCGGTCCGACACGCCGTTGCGTTCAGCGTTGTCGCGGCTTGCCTGAATCGCCTGCGGATCGATATCGATCCCGATCGCCTGAGCAGCGCCCAGTTTCAACGCGGCGATGGCTAAAATGCCGGATCCACAACCAAAGTCGATGATCGTTTTGCCAGCCAGATCCAGACCATCAAGCCAGGCAAGGCAGAGCGCAGTAGTGGGATGGGTACCGGTGCCGAATGCCAGACCCGGATCAAGCATGACGTTAACCGCGTCAGGATCGGGTACGTCGCGCCAGCTCGGGCAGATCCACAAACGTTCGCCAAAACGCATGGGATGAAAGTTCTCCATCCACTCACGCTCCCAGTCTTTATCTTCAATCTGCTCAATTTTGTAATGGTAATCCGCCGCTAACAGCGGATGCTGACCCATGCTCTGTACCACCGGTTCCATGTCGGTTTCGGCATCGAACAGGCCAATAATATCGGTATCGCCCCACAAACGGGTTTCACCCGGCAGCGGTTCGAAAACCGGATTATCATGGGTGTCCTGAAAAGTCACCGAAACGGCGCCCAGTTCGATTAGCGCATCGCCCAGCTCTTCAGCATGCGCGCCGGTGGTATTAATCTTGATTTGAATCCATGGCATAGCAATTCTCTTTATTTATGCAAAGTCGTCGCCATCCGCCTCGTGCGGCGTCTGACCAAACAGGTTGCCCACTAAAAACGCCAGCAGGCTGAGCGTTAATGCAGGCACAATCGGATGAAATCCGCCCGGCTGCAGCTTGAAGCTGGCCAGCAGGGTGTAGCTCAGCGCCCCGACGATCATGGCGCTGAGCGCGCCCACTGCGTTGGCTTTTTTCCAGTACAGACCCAGTACCAGCGGCCATAAAAATACCGCCTCTAAGCCACCAAACGCCAGCAGGTTAAGCCAGATCAGCATATCCGGTGGATTCCATGCCGCAATCAGCAGCAGCAACCCGAGTAAAAAAGTGATGCTGCCAGACAGAAATTTTACCCGCGGCTCATTGGTGATCTGCTGAGGATAAAGACGCAGATAGAGATCCTTCACGATCGTGGCGGAGGATTGTAGCAATTGTGCATTGATCGTCGACATAATCGCCGCCAGCGGCGCCGCGAGAAAGATCCCGGCAGCAAAGGGCGGCAATACGGTGATCATCAGCCGGGGGATCACCTGATCCGGAACGGTAAGATCGGGCAACACCGCACGACCCAGCGCGCCAGCGAGGTGCATACCGAACATCAGCACGCTCATCACCAGAGTACCGATGATAATGCCGCGATGCACGGCCCGACTGTCTTTGTAAGAGATGCAGCGCACGGCGGTATGTGGCAAACCGATCACGCCAAAACAGACCAGCACGCTAAACGAGGCCAGAAAGGCAGGATTAATGATATCGCCCACGCCTTGCGGCTGAGTCAGCTTAGGATCGATGCGCTGTAAGGTTTCCACGGCGGTAGAGAGGCCGCCAGCTGCGTGAATCACGGCGAACAGCAGCAAAAAGGTGCCAGCCAGCATCACAATACCCTGCATAGCATCGTTCAGCACGCTGGCACGAAAGCCGCCGAAAGCGGTATAGACCGCAATGGTGCCGCCGAAGATGATCAGGCCGGTATCGTAGGGAATGCCGGCAGCCGTCTCCAGCAGCCTGGCCCCGCCAATAAACTGTACGGTCATAGCACCAACAAAGGCCACCAGCAGGCTCAGGCTGGCCAGCCAAATCAACAGCGGGCTGCGAAAACGCGCATACAGCATGTCGTTCAGCGTAATGGCATTATGCCGGCGGGCAAGAATGGCAAATTTTTTGCCGAGGATACCCAGCGACAGCCAAACGGCCGGCACCTGCACCATCGCCAGCAGCACCCAGCCAAGACCATATTTATAGGCCGCACCGGGCCCACCAATAAAGGAGCTTGCGCTGATATAAGTGGTGGTTAATGTCATCGCCAGCAGAAAGCCGCCCATCGAGCGACTGCCTAAAAAATATTCCGTTAAAAAGCTGCCTTGCTGACGTTTACGCATTGCCCACACCGAAAGGGCGGCCACCAGCAGCAAATAGGCGAACAGCGGCAGGATAATGTTAACGTCCATGCGGCTCCTCCAGCGGGATATTTTTGAATACCAGACGAATCATCAATGCGCAAAGCACGATAAACAGCACGGGAGCAAACAGGCAGGAGAGTTCAAACCAGAGCGGCAAACCGGCAATACCGGGTTGATTGCCACCCAGCCAGGCGCAAAGGCCCCAAACGGTCAGATAAGCGACAGCCAACAGCAGCGACCAACGAGCCTCTCTGTTAGCCTGGATAAAGCGCGCATCCATCAGCACATCCTCAATGCGAAACGCCGAAAGCTGGAAAAACAAAAGGCCGGATAACCGGCCTTCAGGGTACTCAGAACGCGATTACTTTTCCTGCAACCCGAGCTTTTTCTCCAGATAGTGGATATTGGTTCCACCCTGCTGGAAGTGCTCATCGGACATGATTTTCATCTGCAGTTCAACGTTGGTTTTAATGCCGTCGATGATCAGTTCAGCCAGCGCATTTTTCATGCGCGCAATCGCCACCTCACGGGTTTCCCCATAGGTAATCAGCTTGCCGATCATGGAGTCGTAATAAGGCGGCACGGTATAGCCGGCATAAATATGCGACTCCCAACGAACGCCAAACCCGCCCGGCGCGTGGAAACGGGTAATTTTACCCGGACTCGGCAGGAAGGTATTTGGATCCTCAGCGTTGATACGGCATTCCACGGCATGACCGCGAATGACCACTTCATCCTGCGTCAGGGACAAGCCCTGGCCTGCGGCAATGCGCAGCTGCTCTTTAATCAGGTCAACGCCGGTAATCATTTCGGTTACCGGATGTTCAACCTGAATACGGGTGTTCATCTCAATGAAGTAGAACTCACCGTTTTCGTAGAGGAATTCAAAGGTACCGGCACCGCGATAGCCAATTTCCGCACAGGCTTTAGCGCAACGCTCACCGATAAAGCGACGCTGCTCGGCGGTGATGCCTGGCGCTGGCGCTTCTTCGACAACTTTCTGGTGACGACGCTGCATGGAGCAGTCGCGTTCTGCCAGATAGATCGCTTTGCCCTGACCATCAGCCAGAACCTGGATTTCAACGTGACGTGGATTCTCGAGGTATTTCTCCATGTACACCATGTCGTTGTTAAAGGCAGCTTTCGCCTCCGCACGGGTCATGTTGATAGAGGTTTCGAGATCTTTATCGCCGCGCACGACGCGCATACCGCGACCGCCGCCGCCGCCAGAGGCTTTGATGATCACCGGATAACCGATGCGTTTAGCAAAGGCACGGTTTTTTTCCATATCGTCGGTCAACGGACCGTCGGAACCCGGCACGCACGGCACGCCTGCTTTTTTCATCGCGTTGATGGCAGAAACTTTATCGCCCATCAGGCGAATGGTATCTGCTTTCGGGCCGATAAAGATAAAGCCGGAACGTTCAACCTGCTCAGCAAAGTCGGCGTTCTCGGACAGAAAACCATAACCTGGGTGAATAGCATCCGCGCCGGTGATCTCGGCAGCCGAAATCAGCGCAGGAATATTCAGGTAGCTTTTGACCGACGGTGCCGGGCCGATGCAGACGGTTTCGTCTGCCAGCAGCACGTGCTTCAGATCACGGTCAGCGCTTGAGTGAACCGCCACCGTTTTGATACCGAGCTCTTTGCATGCGCGTAAAATGCGCAGCGCAATCTCGCCGCGGTTGGCAATGACAATTTTATCCAGCATGGTAGGCCCCGTTATTCGATGATGATCAGCGGCTCGTCAAACTCCACCGGCTGGCCGCTTTCGACCAGAATGGCTTTCACCACGCCAGACTTGTCGGCTTCGATCTGGTTCATCATTTTCATCGCTTCAACGATGCACAGCGTATCACCGGCGCTAACCTTCTGGCCCACTTCAACGAACGCTTTCGCATCCGGGCTTGGGGTACGGTAGAAGGTACCTACCATAGGTGAGCGCACGAGATGGCCGCTGATTTCAGCAGCAGGTGCTTCGGCGACAGGCGCGGCAGGTGCCACAGCGGCGGCAAGGCCTGGCTGCTGCTGAGCCATTGGCATCGCGTACGCCTGCTGCATCATGGGATAGCCGGTATTAGCCGGTGCACGGCTGATACGAACAGACTCTTCGCCTTCAGAAATTTCCAGCTCGGAGATGCCCGATTCTTCAACCAGTTCGATCAATTTTTTAATCTTACGAATATCCATGAGTGTGGTTCCGTACTCTGTTTAATTTATGTTGGAAAGGCGTTTTACTGCCGTTTGTAAAGCCCAGTTATAACCGTCGGCGCCAAGGCCACAGATTACACCGGCAGAAATATCAGAAAGATAGGAATGATGACGAAAGGGCTCACGTGCATGAACGTTGGACAGATGAACTTCAATAAAAGGAATATTCACCGCCAGCAGGGCGTCACGCAGAGCGACGCTGGTGTGCGTAAACGCTGCCGGATTGATGATGATATAATCAACATCCTCTTTCGCCTGATGAATACGATCGATAAGGACGTACTCTGCATTCGATTGCAGATGGCTGAGTTTCACATCAATGGCGCTGGCGCTGGTGGTCAATTGGTTAACAATCGCGTCCAGCGTGGTTGAACCGTACTTTTCTGGTTCGCGGGTGCCCAACAGATTGAGGTTGGGGCCGTTTAAAAGCAGAATGTGAAACTTATGCGCCATTGTGCTGCTATCTCCTGCAATATCTAAGGCATCGCGTAAAATACCGCGCAAAAATCAATTTGTCACCTTATGCACCCAAAATAAGCCATATCTTGAATGCGAAGCCGGGCATTATAATGATTTCGGGACAATTAGCAGCTAAATACTGGTCTTATCTGCGAAGTTGATCAACCGTAACGTGCTGAGACATTACGGTTAATCATCAAAAAGCGGGGCGATGTCACTGAAAAACAGGCTAGCGTGAAAACCAGCGACGAAACTTTTTATAACGCCAGGCGAGCAGAATTGCTGCCAGCAGTGCATAAATCACCGGCTGCGGGGAAACGGTTTTTACCGACCATAAAAAGTGGATCGGCGCGAGAATCGCCACCAGATAAATCGCGTTGTGCAGCGTTTGCCAGCGTTTGCCCAGTTTGCGCTGCGCACGCTGGAAAGAGGTCACTGCCAGCGCGAGCAGAATAAACCAGCTGATAATACCCAGCGTCAAATAAGGGCGCGTCAGTAATTCCCGCCCTAACAATGCCAGGTTATTGATACCCAGTTCCAGCAGCCAGTAGCTGGTCAGATGCAGTGATGCCCAGGCAAAACACCAAATGCCGAGCAGACGTCGGGTACGAATCAATAATGGCTGCTTGCCCATTCTGCTTAACGGCGCGACCAGCAGCGTAGCCAGAAGAAACTTCAGCGCCATACGGCCGGTAAAATGCTGGATATCTTTGGCCGGGTCGGCGCTCAGCCAGTTTTGGTCAATCGCCAGAATCAACCACAGTAGCGGCAAAAAGCCGGCCAGATGCAGTGCCACTTTAAGCCAGCCGATCTGTTTAAGGTTTAAACGCACCTAAAAATTCTCCCGCAAATCAAGGCCACGATAAAGCGATGCGACCTCGTCTGCATAGCCATTAAACAGCAGAGTAGGCTGACGCTTTACATCCAGGATGCCACCGGCACCGATAAAGCGTTCACTCTCCTGCGACCAGCGCGGGTGGTTAACGTGCGGGTTCACATTGGCGAAAAAACCGTACTCGTTGGGCGCGGATTCATTCCACGTGGTTGGCGGGCGATCGCGCGTCAGCGAAATATGCACAATCGACTTAATGCCTTTGAAGCCATATTTCCACGGCACGGTGAGGCGAATCGGCGCCCCATTCTGCGGTGGCAGCGCTTTGCCATACACGCCCGTCGTCAGCAGGGTTAGCGGGTGCATTGCCTCATCCAGTCGCAGGCCTTCCACGTAGGGGTAATTAAGGCCACCGCCAATAAAGCGATCTTTCTGTCCTGGCATCTGATCCGGCGCGTAAACCGTTTTAAACGCGACGAAGCGCGCGTTGCTGGTCGGTTCTGCGGCCTGAATCAGTTTACCGAGCTGGAAACCAATCCACGGCACGACCATTGACCAGGCTTCCACGCAGCGCATGCGATAGATCCGTTGCTCCATAGGGAAACGCTTGAAGATATCATCCATATCCAGCGTCAACGGTTTGGCGACTTCGCCATCGATACGCACTTTCCAGTCCTCGGTTTTCAGGCTACCGGCGTTAGCGGCCGGGTCAGCTTTATCGAGCCCAAACTCGTAAAAGTTGTTATAGCCGGTGACCTTATCTTCTGGCGTCAGCATCAGGTTCGCCTGATAGGCCTCAGGCTTGCTGAAGTCGAGCGCACGGCCAGGGGGTGCGGGCGGGCGATCGTTGCCTTTGAACCAGCTCAGTAAATCAGCATGAGCGGCCTGAGGGAGAGCCGCCGCTGCCGCACCCAGGCCCAGCGTTTTCATGAGTTTTCTGCGCTGCTGATTAAAAATCGCTTCTGGCGTGACATCAGATTCAGTTAAACGGTTGACCGGCTTCATGGCATTTTCCTGTGGCAAGAGCAGTGTGCTGAGCATGAATAAAAGCGTGATGGCTGGCGACTTTTATCCACAAAATGTGAAATTTCCTGGTCATAAGCCGCTGCAATCAGAATAGACTGAATAATAGCCAGATGCGATCATCTGTTGTTGATAGCCGCTGGAGGGTTTGCCGCGCGGTAACCGCGTGGCACAATCATTTTTCACGACATAATTTGTGTTACTTTGTGCGCCACCGGCACACCTTTACGACACTTTTAACGCGTGCTTGCAGCAGCGATCTGTTGATAAGCGCGTTTACAGGCACAGGGATGCGAATAACCACCAAACTATCTGCGTTTATAACGTTATTAAGTGCGCTGGCGATGATTCTGATGCTGGTGGGCTGTCTGGCAAGCTTTCTTTATATCCTCAACCAACGGGTGGAACAGCGCGTACAGACGCTGGCCGCTGAAGTGAATACCGCTTTTTCCACGCAGACCGCACCCCAGATGGCTAGCTGGCTGGAGAAAGTGATGCCGCCGCTGAATATTGAACATCTGGAAATCCGTAATGCCTCGCAGGCCGTGCTGACGCTGGCGCGCCATCAAAACGCCATGCTTGAGGACGAACCCAACCGCTTTCGTCAGTTTGACGTCCCGTTGCCGTTGCAGCCCGGTATGACCTTGCGCGTTCAGGTGCTGGATCCGACCCGCACCTGGTTTCAGTCGCTGGTCGGGACCTTTACGCTGAGCGCTATCGCCATTGTTGGCCTGGTGATGTCGATGCTGCTGCTGCTGACCCATCGCTGGCTCTATCGCCAGTTAAAAGGCATGGAGCGCCTTGAGCAACGCGCCAGCCGCGTGATGCGCGGTGAGCGCGGCAGCGTTGAGCGCGGCTCAATTCTGGAGTGGCCACCTAAAGCGAGCGCCGCACTGGATCTGTTACTGGCAGATTTGCGCGCAGCGGGCGAGCAGCGTACCCGTATTGATACCCTGATTCGTGCTTTTGCGGCTCAGGATGCGCGCACCGGCCTGAATAATCGTCTGTTTTTTGACAATCAGCTGGCGACGCTACTGGAAGACCCTGAGGATGTCGGCACGCATGGCGTGGTAATGATGATTCGCCTGCCCGATTTCGATACCTTGCTGGACGACTGGGGCCATCAGCAGGCGAAAGATTATCTTTTTGACCTGGTCAATATGCTGTCGACCTTTGTGCTGCGCTATCCCGGTGCGCTGCTGGCCCGCTATTTTCGCAGTGACTTTGCCGTTTTGCTGCCGCACCGCACCCTGAAAGAGGCGGACGGCATTGCGGCGCAGCTGATCAAAGCGGTGGATGCACTACCGCCTACGCAGATGATGGATCGCGATGACATGATTCATATCGGCATCAGCGCCTTTCGCAGCGGCCAGCTGACCCAGCAGGTGATGGAAAACGTGGAATCTGCGACCCGCCACGCTTCGTTGCAAGGTGGAAATGGCTGGTCGGTGGGTGAAGGCAACACCATTGAAATGGGACGTGGCAGCGTAAAATGGCGCACGCTGCTGGAAAATACGCTCAGCCGCGGTGGGCCGCGGTTATATCAAAAGCCGGCCGTACTGGCGGGTGGCAAAGTGCATCATCGCGAGATTCTGGCGCGCATTTTTGATGGCGATAAAGAGCTGTTAGCCGCTGAGTTTATGCCGCTGGTACTGCAACTTGGCATGGCGGAAGCCTTTGATCGGCTGATGGTTTCGCGCATCATCGCGCTATCGGCTATCTGGCCGGAAGAGGTCTTCGCCTTGCCGGTCACCAGCGATGCGCTGCTGCAGCGGCCGTTTCAGCGCTGGCTGAAGGCCATGCTGTTGCAATGTACAAAATTGCAAAGAAAACGATTTTTATTTGAACTTGCAGAAGCCGATGTTGGTCAACATATCAATCTTTTACAGCCAGTATTTCGTTTACTGACCGGCTTCGGTTGCCGACTGGCAGTTAATCAGGCGGGACTGACGGTCGTTAGTAGTGCCTATATCAAACAGTTTAACGTTGAGCTGATCAAGCTTGATCCGGGGTTGGTCAGAAACATCGATCGACGCACCGAAAACCAGCTGTTTGTACAAAGTTTGCTTGAGGTCTGTAAAGATACGCCAACGCGCGTTTTTGCCACCGGTGTTCGGACCCGTTCTGAATGGCAAACGCTCAGTGATTTGGGCGTGTCGGGCGGACAGGGTGATTTTTTTGCCTCATCCGAGCCGGTAAACAGCAATGTGAAAAAATATTCACAGAGCTACCGTCTTTAAGCACCGCTTTCACGTAGAATAGCCGCGCAGTGGTGGCGGCGTTCACGGATGCATCGTTATCGATGCAGACCAGAAATGTTAAAATTTGTGTTTATTGTGTCCGCTTACCAGCCTGTGAAATGAGAAATTAAGCCGTGATGCAAGCCTTACCTTGTGGTTTCGTTTTCGGGGTTATGTATCAGGTCGCGGCATGCGTAATTTTTCACCGGAGCAGAACGTTTTTGCGCCTTGTGGCTGCACCCGGTGGTTGGTAAAGTAAGCGGATTTTATTTTCCGCCCCCAGCTTGCAGGATTATCCTTTAGTATGTTTAAAAAATTTCGTGGCATGTTTTCTAACGACCTGTCCATCGACCTGGGTACTGCGAATACCCTGATTTATGTGAAAGGACAGGGCATCGTGTTGAACGAGCCATCTGTTGTTGCCATTCGCCAGGACCGTGCCGGCTCCCCAAAGAGCGTGGCGGCCGTTGGCCATGATGCCAAACAGATGCTGGGTCGCACACCCGGCAATATTGCCGCTATTCGTCCAATGAAAGATGGCGTCATCGCCGACTTCTTCGTTACTGAAAAGATGCTGCAGCATTTTATCAAGCAGGTGCATAGCAACAGTTTTATGCGTCCCAGCCCGCGAGTGCTGGTGTGTGTGCCGGTTGGCGCAACGCAGGTTGAGCGCCGTGCTATCCGTGAATCAGCGCAGGGCGCCGGTGCACGTGAAGTCTTCCTGATTGAAGAGCCGATGGCTGCTGCGATTGGCGCAGGCCTACCGGTATCCGAAGCGACCGGTTCGATGGTGGTCGATATCGGTGGCGGTACGACCGAAGTCGCGGTGATCTCGTTGAACGGCGTGGTTTACTCTTCATCTGTCCGTATCGGCGGCGATCGCTTTGATGAAGCGATCATTAATTATGTGCGTCGTAACTACGGCTCGCTGATCGGCGAAGCGACTGCAGAGCGCATCAAACATGAGATCGGCTCGGCGTATCCGGGCGACGAAGTGCGTGAAATCGAAGTGCGCGGCCGTAATCTGGCTGAGGGCGTACCGCGCGGATTCACCCTGAACTCCAACGAAATTCTGGAAGCGCTGCAGGAACCTTTAACCGGTATCGTTAGCGCGGTAATGGTTGCCCTGGAACAGTGTCCGCCAGAGCTGGCCTCAGATATCTCTGAGCGCGGCATGGTATTGACCGGCGGTGGCGCATTGCTGCGCAATCTTGATCGCCTGTTAATGGAAGAGACAGGTATCCCGGTAGTCGTGGCTGAAGATCCGCTTACCTGCGTCGCCCGCGGCGGTGGTAAAGCGCTGGAAATGATCGACATGCACGGCGGCGATTTGTTCAGCGAAGAATAATTGCCTCAATCAGGCTACGCGCGCCAGCAGCGGCCGGTCAGGCACTGGCGCGCATGGCTCAGGGGAGTGGATCCGCACTCCCTTTTTTGTTGCCGAGGACTACGCAGAATTTATGAAGCCGATTTTCAGCAGAGGACCTTCCCTGCAGTTGCGCCTGTTTTTGGCGGTTTTGGTTGCTATAGGCATCATCATTGCCGACAGTCGGGTGGGGTCGTTTACCCAGATACGCAACTACATGGATACCGCAGTTAGCCCATTCTATTTTCTGGCCAACGGGCCACGACAGATTCTGGATAGCGTTTCAGACACCCTGGCCTCCCGGCAGCAGCTGGAGCTGGAAAACAAAGCGCTGCATCGAGAGCTATTTCTGAAGAACAGTGAAATCCTGATGCTGGGTCAATACAAGCAGGAGAACGCACGTCTGCGCGAACTGCTGGGCTCGCCATTGCGTCAGGATGAGCAAAAAATGGTTACGCAGGTGATCTCTACCGGCACCGATCCTTATACCGATCAGGCCGTGATTGATAAAGGCAGCGTGAACGGCGTCTATGAAGGGCAGCCGGTGATCAGTGATAAAGGTGTGGTCGGTCAGGTGATTGCCGTGGGCAAAGTCTCCAGCCGCGTGCTGCTGATTTGCGATGCCTCTCATGCGTTGCCGATTCAGGTGTTGCGTAACGATATCCGCGTGATTGCCGCGGGCAATGGCTGCACCGAAGATCTGCAGCTTGAGCACCTGCCGGGCAATACCGACATTCGGGTGGGCGATGTGCTGGTCACGTCAGGCCTTGGGGGCCGTTTCCCGGAAGGTTATCCGGTTGGCGTGGTGTCCTCCGTGAAGGTGGATACCCAGCGCGCTTACACCGTTATTCAGGCTCGCCCAACCGCAGGATTACAGCGTCTGCGCTATCTGCTGCTGCTGTGGGGCGCTGACAAACATGGCGATATGCCGATGGCACCGGATGAGGTGCACCGCGTGGCCAACGAACGCCTGATGCAGATGATGCCGCAGGTGCTGCCGCCAGCCGGTGAAATGGGGCCACCTGCACCCGCAGCGGCAACCACCGCGCCCGCCAGCAACGGTACCCCGGCCACCACGCGCGGAGGTCAGCCTTGAGCAGCTATCGCAGCCATGGTCGCTGGGTTATCTGGCTCTCATTTCTTATGGCGCTGATATTGCAAATTATGCCCTGGCCGGAACAGCTTTATATGTTCCGGCCATCGTGGCTGTTGCTGATTCTGATTTATTGGGTGCTGGCGCTGCCACACCGGGTTAGCGTCGGCACCGGCTTCCTGATGGGCGGCATCATGGATCTGGTTGCCGGCTCCACCTTAGGTGTGAGAGCACTGGCATTAAGCATCATCGCTTACCTGGTGGCCTTCAAATTTCAGCTTTTCCGCAACCTCGCGTTGTGGCAACAGGCATTAATGGTTATGGTGCTGTCGCTTGCCATGGATGTCATTGTTTTTTGGGCTGAATTTCTTGTGATCGATATCTCGTTTCGTCCGGAAATATTCTGGAGCAGCGTCATCGACGGGATCCTCTGGCCCTGGCTATTCTTATTGATGAGAAAAATCCGCCGTCAGTTTGCCGTTCAATAAGGAAAAGTATGCTATCCCTCTATCTCGCCTCCGGTTCACCGCGTCGACGTGAACTGTTAACGCAGCTTGGCCTGCAATTTGAGCGTTTGATCACCAGCGTGGTTGAGCAGCGTGACGATCACGAAACTGCCGAGCAGTATGTGCGTCGTCTGGCGCTGGATAAAGCGCGCGCGGGCGTGGCGGTGGCACCTACCGATCTGCCAGTTTTGGGCGCGGATACGCTGGTGGTGCTGGAAGGTGAAATTCTTGAAAAACCGCGCGACGCCGATCATGCTGCCGCGATGCTGGCTATGCTTTCCGGCCAGACGCACCGGGTGATGACCGCAGTAGCGCTGGCCGATCGGCAGCAGCAGCTTGATTGCCTGGTGACCACGGAAGTGACGTTCCGCACCTTAACCGCAGACGATATTGCCGCCTACGTTGCCACCGGTGAGCCGATGGACAAAGCGGGCGCCTACGGCATTCAGGGCATTGGCGGCAACTTCGTCCGTAAAATTAATGGCAGTTATCATGCCGTCGTGGGATTACCGTTGGTAGAAACCAGCGAACTGGTTAGCCATTTTCACGCGCTGCGTGCCTTGAGAGGATAAAATGACGGCTGAATTACTGGTCAATGTCACGCCTTCAGAAACCCGGGTTGCCTATATTGATGGCGGCATCCTGCAGGAAATTCATATTGAACGCGAAGCGCGTCGTGGCATCGTTGGCAATATCTACAAAGGGCGCGTGAGCCGGGTTTTACCGGGTATGCAGGCTGCCTTTGTCGATATTGGCATGGATAAAGCCGCCTTTTTGCACGCCTCTGACATCATGCCGCACACCGAATGCGTTGCTGGTGAAGAGCAGAAAAAATTCAACGTGCGCGATATTGTCGAGCTGGTGCATCAGGGGCAGGATTTGATGGTGCAGGTGGTGAAAGATCCGATCGGCACGAAAGGTGCCCGTCTGACCACAGACATTACGCTGCCGTCGCGCTATCTGGTGTTTATGCCTGGTGCCTCACACGTCGGCGTGTCGCAGCGTATCGAGAGTGAAGCCGAGCGCAACCGTCTGAAGGCGGTGGTCGCCAACTATTGCGATGAGCACGGCGGTTTTATTATCCGCACCGCGGCGGAAGGCATTGGCGAAGAGGAGCTGGCGCAGGATGCCGCGTTCCTCAAGCGCCTGTGGACCAAAGTGATCGAGCGTAAAAAACGTAACCAGACGCGCTGCCGCCTGTATGGTGAACGCGCTCTGGCGCAGCGTATCCTGCGCGATTTTGCCGGTGCCGCGCTGGATCGCATTCGCGTCGATTCCCGGCAAACCTGGGAGCTGCTGCGTGAATTTACCGCGGAATATATCCCGGAAATGACCGACAAGCTGGAGCTCTATAATGGCAAACAGCCGGTGTTTGACCTGTTCGACGTTGAGAACGAAATTCAGCGCTCGCTGGAACGCAAGGTTGAACTGAAGTCGGGCGGTTATCTGATCATCGATCAGACCGAAGCGATGACCACCATCGATATTAATACCGGCGCCTTTGTCGGCCACCGTAATCTCGATGAAACTATTTTTAACACCAATACCGAAGCGACGCAGGCGATTGCCCGGCAGTTGCGACTGCGCAATCTGGGCGGCATCATTATCATCGACTTCATCGACATGAGTAATGAAGATCACCGCCGTCGGGTTTTACATTCGCTGGAAAGTGCCCTGAGTAAAGATCGGGTCAAAACCGGCATCAGCGGCTTCTCGGCGCTGGGCCTGGTGGAAATGACCCGTAAGCGCACGCGCGAAAGCATTGAGCATGTGCTGTGCCACGATTGCCCGGTATGCAAAGGGCGCGGCACGCTAAAAACGGTGGAAACCGTCTGCTATGAGATCATGCGTGAAATCGTCCGCGTGCATCATGCCTACGAGTCCGACCGTTTCCTGGTCTATGTTTCCCCGGCGGTAGGCGAAGCGCTGAAGAGCGATGAATCCCATGCGCTGGCAGAAGTGGAAATTTTTGTTGGTAAGCAGGTCAAAGTGCAGATTGAACCACTCTATACTCAGGAACAGTTTGACGTGGTGATGATGTAGGTTGTTGACGACTTTCGTATTGAGAATGCACAAAACAAGGAGAGATAAGTGAGGCAGCTGCCCAGAATCCTGCTACTGACGGCAGCCACCTTAATTGTCATCGTGGCGTTGCTGGTCAGCGGCCTGCGTCTGCTGATGCCGCAGATGGATAACTGGCGTGAGCCGATCCTCAAGGCGATCTCCTCTGCCAGTGGCACACCGGTCAATGCGGCCTCGCTGCACGGCAAATGGGAAAACTTTGGCCCCACGCTGGATGTGCGTGACATCAACGTCACGTTACCCGAAGGCGATTCGCTGAAGATTTCGCGCGTCACGCTGGCACTGGATGTCTGGCAATCTCTGCTTCACGCTCGCTGGCAGTTTCGTCAGCTCACTTTCTGGCAGCTTCAACTGCACACCAACACGCCGCTGCTCACCAGCGACAGCCAGCATCACACTTTAAAACCCGGCCAGCTCAGCGATCTCTTTCTGCGCCAGTTCGACCATTTCGATCTGCGCGACAGCAGCATCAGCTTTCTGACACCATCCGGCCAGCACGCCCGCCTGTCTATTCCACGGCTGAGCTGGCTGAATGAAAAAGCGCGACACCGTGCGGAAGGGGAAGTGAGCTTATCGAGCTTCACTGGTCAACATGGCGTGGTACAGGTACGGCTTAATCTCGATGACAGCAACGGCCTGCTGAACAACGGTCGCCTCTGGATGCAGGCGGATGATGTGGATGTGCGGCCATGGCTGGGCCAATGGATGCAGGACAATACCACCTTAAAAAGCGCGCGCTTTAGCCTGGCGGCCTGGGCCGAGCTGCGGCAGGGCGAACTGTATCAGGGTGACGTGCAGCTGAAGCAGGGTGGCGCGCAATGGTTGGGTGAACAGCAGCAGACCCATCAGATGACGGTGGATAACCTGACGGCCCATCTCAGCCGTTTTAAAAATGGCTGGAGCCTGACCGTGCCGCAGACACGATTGCGCACCGATGGCATCGCCTGGCCTGAAGGCCACTTCTCGCTGCTCTGGCAGCCGGAGAGCGGCTTGTTACCTGGCCCGGATCGACAGGCAGAGTTCCGCGCTCGTGCGACTAAGTTGGATTTGCAACGGCTGGCGCCGCTGATTCCGCTGTTCTCCCGCCTGTCGCCGCAGCTGCTGGAAAACTGGCAGCAGTTGCAGCCACGCGGCGTAATCGATGCGCTGGCGCTGGATGTGCCCCTTTCACAGCCGGAAGAGACGCGCTTTATCGCGCACTGGCACGACCTGAGTTGGCAACACTGGAAGCTGCTGCCGGGCATGGAGCATTTCGCTGGTAGCCTGACCGGCAGCGCTGCGCATGGTCGGCTTGATCTTGCCATCAACAACGCCACGTTGCCTTACGGCACCTTGTTCAAAGCTCCGCTGGAAATCAAACAGGCCACCGGCGCAATCGGCTGGCAGCTCAGCGGCGACAGTCTGACGTTAGAGGGCACCGATCTGGACGTACAGGCGCGATCGCTGCACGCGCGCGGCGATTTCCGCTATCAACAGCCGCAGAAAGCCGCGCCTCAGCTCGATATCCTTGCTGGCATTAACGTCACCAACGCCGGCGATGCATGGCGCTATTTCCCGCAGCCGTTGCTGGGGTCGAACCTGACGCGTTATCTCAGCGGGGCGATAAAAGGCGGCCAGGTCAGCAATGCGACTCTGCTGTTTGCCGGGAATCCGCAGCTCTTTCCGTTCAAACACAACGACGGCATGTTTGAAGTCACCGTGCCGTTGCGCCACGCGACCTACGCTTTCCAGCCGGGCTGGCCCGATATTGAGAACCTCGATATCGATCTCGATTTCCTGAATGATGGGTTATGGATGAAAGCGCAGCAGGCGATGTTGGGCAAGGTCAGCGTCACCGACATCAGCGCCATCATTCCCGATTACCTGAAAGAGAAACTGATTATCACCGGTAACGTCAGCGGTGCAGGGCAGGATATCGGCGATTATTTCCAGCAAACGCCGCTGAAAAGCTCACTGGGCAGCGCACTGGAGGAACTGCAGGTCAAAGGCAAAACCCGCGGAAAGCTCAATCTCGACATCCCGCTGGATGGTCAGCAGGTGCACGCCAGCGGCAACGTGGTGCTGAATAATAACGATCTCTACATCAAGCCGCTCGACAGCACGGTAAAGAACCTCAGCGGCCGTTTCCGCTTCAATAATGGCAATCTTGAGAGTGAAGAGCTGAACGGCAACTGGTTTGGTCAACCGCTGAGCGTGAAATTTACTACCCAGGAAAACAAGCAGGATATGGCGATCAACGTCAATCTGCTGGGTGACTGGCAACCGGGCAAAGTCACGCTATTGCCTGCGGCAGTGGCGCAAAAACTTCAGGGCAATTTGCCGTGGCAGGGCACGGTAGCGGTTGATCTGCCCCATCAGGGCGGTGCCAGCTATCGCGTGGATGTGAAGGCGGAAGGTAAAAATGTAAGTAGTCACTTACCTGCGCCACTCGATAAAGCAACGGGCAGTGCTTTGCCGGTTGAGGTCAGTGTCAAAGGCGACCTGAACAGCTTTACCCTCAGCGGCAGCGTCGATCGCCGCCACCGCTTTAACAGCCGCTGGCTGTTGCAGAATGGCCTGCGCGTTGAACGTGGCATCTGGTTGAACGAGGCAAAAAGCACGCCTGCACTGCCGGAACGGCCGGCTATGATCGTCAATCTCCCGGCGCTGAACGGTGAAGCCTGGCTGGGCCTGATGGCAGGATTAAGCAAGGCTGGCGGCGCGTCCGGCGGCGATAAAGCCTTACCGGGCAAGGGCCTGCCGGGCAACATAGTATTACGTACGCCAGTGCTGACCCTCGGCGGCCAGCAGTGGCACGATCTGGAAATTACCCTGAATCAGTTGATGGCGGGCGGCATGCAGGCCACGGCAAAAGGCAAAGAGATTCGCGGCAGTCTCGCGGCTCCAGGCAGCAACAACTGGCAACTGCATCTCGACTATCTCTACTACAATCCTGAATGGAAAACGGCTGAGGCCAGCAGCACCGGCAGCGGCGACAGCACCATTGATTTCAGCGGCTGGCCCGCGCTGCGTCTGGCGTGTGATGAGTGTTGGCTGCGCGGCCAGAATGTGGGTCGCATTCAGGCTGAGACACGCATCAATGGTGATACGTTAGCGCTTACTAACGGTTTGATCGACACCGGTAGCGCGAAGCTGGCGGTTGAGGGCGAATGGGTAAACCGTCCAGGCAGCCAGCGCACCTCGCTGAAAGGCAAGCTCAGCGGTAAAAGCATCAATGAGGCGGCTAACTGGTTCGGCGTTAACTCGCCGTTGCACGATGCGCCGTTCAACCTGCACTACGATCTGCACTGGCGCTCTACGCCGTGGCAACCTTCGGAAGCGACATTAACCGGCGTATTAAAATCCCATCTTGGCAAAGGCTATGTTGCTGATGTCGATACCGGCAGCGCCGGGCAGGTGCTGCGGTTGATCAGCGTCGATTCGCTGGTGCGTAAGCTTCGTCTCGATTTCAGCGATACGTTCGGCCAGGGGTTCTATTTTGATAGTATTAACGGTACCGCGTGGATTAAAGACGGTCAGTTACAAACCGATAATTTGCTCGTTGACGGCATCGAAGCCGATATTGCGATGCAGGGCAAGGTCGATTTAGTGCGTCGCCGCATCGATATGGAAGCGGTGGTCGCACCAGAAATTTCCGCCACGGTGGGCGTCGCTACCGCCTTTGCTATTAATCCGGTAGTCGGTGCCGCGGTGTACGCCGCCAGCAAAGCGCTGGCACCGCTCTGGAACAAAATTTCAGTCTTGCGTTATCACATCAGCGGGCCGGTTGATAAACCTGAAATTGATGAAGTATCGCGGGCGCCGCGCGAAACCAAAGGCGCCTCCGCGAAGTGATTTGACGGCGCTGAGGAATTCCCGCAGGCTGTACTGATGGCTAATTAACAAGTGAGAAACGATGAGTCTGAATCTGGTAAGTGAGCAGTTACTGACTGCTAACAATATTAATCAGCAAGATCTGTATGCCCTGCTGGGGCAGCTTTCAGAACGTCGCCTGGATTATGCCGACCTCTATTTCCAGTCCAGCTACCATGAATCCTGGGTGCTGGAAGATCGCATCATTAAAGATGGCTCTTATCATATCGATCAGGGCGTCGGGGTACGCGCCGTCAGCGGTGAAAAAACCGGTTTTGCCTATGCGGACCAGATCACCCTGAATGCGCTCACGCTGAGTGCTGAAGCAGCACGCAGCATTGTACGTGAACAGGGCAACGGCAAAGCGCATACGCTGTCGGCAGTGAACCATCGCGCCTTGTATCCCACGCGCGATCCGCTGAGCAGCCTGACCCGCGAAGAGAAAATTGATCTGTTACACCGGGTCGATCGTGCGGCACGCGCCGCCGATAAGCGCGTGCAGGAAGTCAGCGCCAGCCTGAGCGGCGTCTATGAACTGGTGCTGGTTGCCGCCACTGATGGCACGCTGGCTACCGACGTGCGTCCACTGGTGCGCCTCTCCGTGAGCGTGCAGGTCGAAGATGACGGCAAGCGTGAGCGTGGCTCCAGCGGCGGCGGCGGTCGTTCCGGCTATGAGTTTTTCCTCGCCGATGAAAATGGCGAAGTGCGGGCGGAAGCCTGGGCGCGCGAAGCGGTGCGCATGGCACTGGTTAATCTCTCTGCTGTCGCCGCCCCGGCCGGATCGATTCCGGTGGTGCTGGGCGCTGGCTGGCCTGGCGTACTACTGCATGAAGCGGTTGGACACGGCCTGGAAGGCGACTTTAACCGTCGCGGCACCTCGATGTTTAGCGGCCAGATGGGCAAGCTGGTGGCGTCTGAACTCTGTACCGTGGTTGATGACGGCACCATTGACGGCCTGCGCGGTTCGCTGGCTATTGATGATGAAGGCGTTCCCGGCCAGTACAACGTGCTGATTGAGAACGGCATTCTCAAAGGCTATATGCAGGACAAGCTGAACGCGCGTCTGATGGGCGTTCCGCCGACCGGTAACGGCCGTCGTGAATCCTATGCACATCTGCCGATGCCACGTATGACCAACACCTATATGCTGGCGGGTCAATCCACGCCGCAGGAGATCATCGAAAGCGTGGAGTTCGGCCTGTATGCGCCTAACTTCGGCGGCGGCCAGGTGGATATCACCTCCGGCAAGTTCGTTTTCTCGACTTCTGAAGCCTATCTGATTGAAAACGGTAAGGTGACGAAGCCGGTGAAAGGCGCAACTCTGATCGGTTCTGGCATCGAAGCGATGCAGCAAATCTCTATGGTCGGCAACGATCTGGCGCTGGATAAAGGCGTGGGCGTTTGCGGTAAAGAGGGACAAAGTTTGCCGGTGGGCGTTGGTCAGCCAACGCTGAAGCTCGACAAACTCACCGTCGGCGGCACCGCCTGACAAACTACGGCGGGCATGTTGCCCGCCGTTTTATTATCCTGCCCGATGAGCCTGATAAACCGCTCCCACCTGCTGAAAATAATCCGTTAAATAGTCGATGCACACCTGCACCTTGAGCGGCAGCTTATCCTTTTCGGTATACACCGCGTAGACCGGCCGCGGATGCGACTGATAATGCGGAAATAGAATGTCGATTTCACCGGCATTGATCTGATCAATTACCCACATCAGCGGCACATACGCAATGCCAACACCGGCATTCAGCCAGCGAATCAGCGTTTGCGAATCGTTGGTGGCAAAGCGTCCCTGCGGTGCCAGTCGCGTGACCAGACCTTCTGGTGAGATCAGTTCAAAGGTGTTATCGGGCCGCACGCTGTATTCCAGCCAGGAGAACTTATCCACATCGGCAGGTTTTTCCGGTGTGCCGTGCTGGCTGAGATAGTGCTTGCTGGCGCACACCACCATCGGCATCGAACCAAGCCGCCGTGAGAAAAGGCTGGAATCCTGCAGTGCGCCAACGCGAATAACCAGATCAAGCCCGTTGGCGATCAGGTCGGGCGCGGGAATGCCGCTCATTACGTTGACCGTCAGGCCCGGATATTCACGCAGAATATCCGCCGTCATCACCGATAACACGTTCTGCGCCATGGTCGAGGAGCTGCCAATGCGCAGCGTGCCAATCGGCATATTGTTAAAGGCGTAGAGCTGCTCGTGCACCTGTCGCGCTTCCGCCAGCATTCGACCGCAGCCCTGATAATAAATTTTGCCCGCCTCGGTCAGGCCAATACTGCGTGTGCTGCGGTTCAGCAACTTTACCTGTAGCTCATCTTCCAGTTTTGCCACAATTTGGCTCGCTGACGAGACGCTCATCTGCATCTGGCGCGCAGCAGCGGTAAACGAACCTAATTCAACCACTTTGGCAAACACCGACATACTTTTTAGTCGTTCCATTATTCACTCTGGCTTAAAAGTGATTTAGATCACAATTGGTAGAAAACATATAGTCAGCCGCGTTACTATAGCAACGCCGCGAAAACCCTTTACGCTTTTCTCTCGTTTTAGTTGCCTGAGGCTAAGCTATTATTCATTGCGTCACGGTAATCCCTTTACTGCAGTGTATGCAGTTACCGCTGTGCGTATTTATCCTGATTCCAGGAGAGCGCGTCGATCGCAGGGCGTTCCCGGCATGGTTTGTTTAAGGATAAAAGATGAGTGTGCTTCCGGTTATCGTTATATTTGGGCTCTCTTTCCCGCCCATTTTCGTTGAGTTGATTTTGTCGCTGGCGCTGTTCTGGCTGGTACGCCGTGTGTTAACGCCTACCGGTCTTTACGATATGGTCTGGCATCCGGCCCTGTTCAATACGGCGCTGTACTGCTGTGTGTTTTACGTCGTTTCCTGTCTGCTGGTCTGAGGTTTAAGTGAAAGCGCTTATAAGAAAAGTCGCGCGTTATGCAGTGACCGTTATTCTGGTGATCATCGCCGCCGTCATTATTTTTCGTGCCTGGGTGTTCTACACCGAATCGCCGTGGACGCGGGATGCCAAATTTACCGCCGATGTGGTGGCCATTGCGCCCGACGTTACCGGGCTGATCACCGAGGTGCCGGTGCATGACAATCAGCTGGTGAAGAAAGGCGATGTGCTGTTTGTGATCGATCGTCCACGTTTTCAGAAAGCGCTGGATGAAGCTCAGGCCGACGTCGCATATTACCAGGCTATCGCCAGTGAAAAGCGGCGAGAAGCGTCACGTCGCAACCAGCTTGGCGTGCAGGCGATGTCACGCGAGCAGATTGAGCAGGCCAATAACGATTTGCAAACCACCGAGCATCAGCTGGCAAAAGCTGCCGCTACGCGTGATTTAGCCGCGCTGGATCTGCAACGTACCACCGTGCGTGCGCCTTCTGACGGCTGGGTAACCAACCTGAACGCCTTCGAGGGTGAGTTTATCACTCGCGGATCGGTTGCCGTCGCGCTGGTGAAACAACATTCGTTCTACGTGCTGGCGTATATGGAAGAGACCAAGCTTGATGGCATTCGCCCTGGCTACCGCGCTGAAATCACGCCGCTGGGCAGTAACCGCGTGCTGCATGGCACGGTGAACAGCATCGCAGCAGGTATTACCAACAGCAGCAGCAGCGTCGATAGCAAAGGCATGGCCACGGTCGATTCTAATCTGGAATGGGTTCGTCTGGCGCAGCGTGTGCCGGTGCGTATCCATCTTGATGAGCAGATCGGCAATCTCTATCCTTCGGGCACCACCGCAACCGTTGTAGTGACCGGGCCTGAAGATCGCCAGCAAAAACCTGCCTCGCCGGTGATGCGCTTTTTCAATCGCCTGCGTGAGTTTGGTTAGGCCGGGCGATGATGCAACTTGAAACGCTGCGCTTTCCGATCAAGCTGACCTTTGCCGTTGTTGCGGCGTTGATGATTGGATTTCATTTCAATCTGGAAACGCCGCGCTGGGCGGTGATGACCGCTGCCATTGTGGCTGGCGGTACGGCTTTTGCTGCCGGTGGTGATCCCTATTCGGGCGCGCTGCGTTACCGTGGCGTGCTGCGTATTATCGGCACGTTTCTCGGCTGTATCGCGGCACTTGCCATCATGATTGGCACGATTCGCGCACCGGTGGTAATGCTACTGCTCTGCTGTCTGTGGGCGGGCATCTGCGTCTGGTTGTCGTCACTGATTCGGGTAGAGAACTCTTATGCACTTGGCCTGGCGGGCTATACGGCGCTGATTATCGTGGTCACCGCCGACGCCAATGGCGCGCTGACGCTGGCGCCGCAATATGCGGTGGAGCGCTGTAGCGAGATCGTGCTGGGTATTGTTTGCGCCATTGTCGCGGACATGATCTTCTCCCCGCGATCGATCAAAAAAGTGATCGATCGCGAAGTGGAATCGCTGCTGGTCGATCATTACAAACTGCTGCAACTGTGCGTTGCGCACGACGATAAAGACGCCGTGGATAAGGCGTGGAGCGGGCTGGTGCGTCGGACCACCGCGCTGGGCGGCATGCGCAGCCAGCTGATGATGGAATCGGCACGCTGGCAGCGGGTCAGTCGCCGCTTACATATGCTGAATACGCTCTCGCTCACGCTGATTACTCAGGCTGCTGAAACTTTTTTGGTGCAGAACAGCCGTCCGGATTACATCGCGCCGCAGTATCGCTTGCTGCTGGATCGCGAGGTCAACGATGTTAACGACGTGCGCAAACGGCTGAAGGTGTTGCGCCGGGTGATTACCGCCAGTAGCAGTAAATCCCTGCCGCTTACGCTGGCCAGCTGGGTGGGCGCTGCATCGCAGTACACGCTGCTGATGAAAGGCATTCAAACCAACAGCCGCATCAGCCATATCGAAGAGCAGATTTTGCAGGGCGAAGTGGTGATAAAAGCCCGCTCGGCAGAAACCCATCACGCGATGATTAACGGCATTCGCACCTTTGTTGCTACGGCGGCGGGTTCGCTGTTCTGGCTCTATTCCGGCTGGACCTCGGGCAGCGGCTGTATGGTGATGCTGGCGGTGATCACTGCGCTGGCCATGCGCATGCCGAATCCCCTGATGATCGCCAAAGATTTTCTTTACGGTATGACCGTTGCGCTGCCGTTGGGCGGCATCTACTTCATGTATATTCTGCCCGCTACGCAGCAGAGCGCGCTGCTGCTGTCGATTGCGATCGGCCTGCTGGCGTTTGTGGGGGGGATTTTTATCCAGCGGCGACAAATCGGCACGTTGGGCGCACTGGTCGGCACGCTCAATATTCTGGTGCTGGATAACCCAATGACGTTTCGCGTCAACGTGTTTCTCGACAATGCGCTTGGCCAGGTGATTGGCTGTTTTGTGGCGCTGCTGGTGATTCTGCTGATTCGCGATAAGTCGAAGGCGCGCACCGGCCGCAAGCTGCTGAACCGCTTTATGTATGCCGCGGTGGCGGCGATGACCACCAATCAGGCCCGTCGTCGTGAAAATCATCTACCGGCGCTTTATCAACAGCTGTTCCTGCTGTTAAACCTGTTTCCCGGAGATATTAACAAGTTCCGTCTGGCGCTGACCCTGATTATCGGCCATCAACGGCTGCGTGCGGCGGAGATTCCGGTGAATGACGATCTCTCCGCCTGGCATAAGCAGATGCGCTATACCGCCGATCGGGTCATTGCCGCACGCAGCGACGATAAGCGGCTGTACTATTATCAGCGGCTGTTGCAGGAGCTGGAGATCTACCAGCAAAAGCTGGCACAGTATGCCGCGCCGCCAACCGTCACCGAACCGGTGCACCGGCTGGCAGATATCCTGCAGCGCTATCAAAGCACCATGATAAAAATATGATCGTCAGCCGCCTGCGGGCGGCTTTTTTTTGTCCACTTTCTTGCCGCACTGCCAGCCTCACCGCCGCGGCCGTCACGATTCACCACTATAATGATGAAAACATGATGGTAAATTCCGCCAGGAGGAGAAATGTCACAGTCCCTGCACGATCACCCGCTTTTCCAGACAGGCTACCTTAGCAATGGCCGCTGGCAGAGCCTGAGCAGCACCTTTGATGTATTGAACCCGGCCACCGGCGAGGTCATTGCCCGAGTTGCCAACGCGGGCAAACAGGAAACGGAGCAGGCGATTGCTGCCGCTGAGCAGGCCTTCCCCGGCTGGCGTGCACAAACCGCCAAGGCGCGTTCTGAATATCTGTATCGCTGGTACGAGCTGATAATCGAGAACAAGCGCTGGCTGGCAGAGCTGATGACCGCCGAGCAGGGCAAGCCGGTGAAAGAGGCAGAAGGGGAAGTAGACTATGCCGCCAGCTTTATTCAGTGGTTTGCAGAGGAGGCAAAGCGTGCCAACGGCGAGATTATTCCTCCGGCCAAAGCGGGATCGCGCATTCTGGCCACGCGGGAACCGGTAGGTGTGGTCGCCGCGATCACCCCCTGGAATTTCCCGATGGCCATGCTGACACGCAAGCTGGGTGCGGCGCTCGCCGCGGGCTGCACCGGCCTGATCAAACCAGCCAATAATACGCCGCTTTCCGCCTTTGCGTTGCTTGAGCTGGCAAAACAGGCGGGCATACCGGACGGCGTGCTGAATGCGGTGGCGGGCGATACGCAAGCCATCAGCGATGCAATCATGGCCAGCAGCGTAGTACGCAAAATTTCTTTCACCGGCTCTACCGCCGTTGGCAAGCTGTTGGTGCGCAACGCGGCGGAAACCATGAAGAAAGTCTCAATGGAGCTGGGTGGAAATGCGCCTTACATCGTGTTTGAGGATGCTGATATCGATGCGGCAGTAAAAGGCGCGATTGCCAATAAATTCCGCAATGCAGGTCAGGTGTGCGTTAGCGTGAACCGCTTCTTTATTCATAACGCTATCTACGATCGCTTTGTGACCCAACTGGCTGATGAAGTTAAGGCACTCAAGGTCGGCAACGGCATGGAGGAAGGGGTAGTCGTGGGGCCGTTAATCAATGCGGCAGCGGTGGAAAAAGTTGAAGAACATGTGCAGGACGCCGTTGCTAACGGCGGACGCGTTGTGGCAGGTGGCGCGCGGCATGCTCTGGGCGGCAACTTCTGGCAGCCGACGGTGATTGCCGACGCCAGTGAAAATATGAAGCTGGCCCGCGACGAGACCTTCGGACCAGTGGCTGCCTGTTTCCGCTTCGATGACGAAGAAGAGGTGATTCGTCGCGCCAATGACACTGAATATGGCCTGGCCGCCTACTTCTACACCCAGAACCTGCAGCGCGTGTTCCGGGTCGCTGCGGCGCTGGAAAGTGGCATGGTGGGTATCAACGAGTGTGCCGTTTCTACCGAGCTGGCGCCGTTTGGTGGCGTTAAAGAGTCGGGACTGGGTCGTGAAGGATCGGTGCTGGGGCTGGAAGAGTATTTACAGGTCAAAGCGCTGCACATCGGCGGACTCTAAAATCCCGGGCAGCGCAAGCTGCCCGATTGTATGGCGGGAGCGGCCATCATGAATAAAACGACATTTGATTTTAACGAGATTGTCGACCAGAGCCATTTCTTGCGGCAGTTTAGCGAACGCTTTGCGCATGGAGAGACATTTTACGATCTCGATGAACTATGGGATGCGGTGATGGGGCCTGCCATGCCGCTGCCAATAGAAGTTGAGTTTATCCATCTTGGCGCCGGACAGAAACGTCGCTATGGCGCTTTGATTCTGCTGTTTGAAGAGGCCGAAGCGGAACTGGAAGGCCGCCTGCTGTTTTCCATTCGTTAACACCACGCAAAAAAATGCCCCGCATGGCGGGGCAAAATCTTCGTCACAAGGTGACGGGGAAACTTATTTGTAGAGTTCAGCAGTCAGGTGGTAGCTGTCACCGGTGCGTGCTTCAATCACTTTATAGGCGCTGGCGCCTTGCTCATCAGCTTTTTGTGACAGGGCCGCACGGTAATCTGTTGGCGCACCACCGATGCCGCTGATACTGATCGTTCCTGCTGGCTGCAGATCCGCTGCCTGCTGGCTGGTCACCAGCTGAGCCGCCGAAGCGCCAAAACTAAGCAGGGATAACAGACTTAACGTTGCAAGTGTCGCTTTAATTTTCATGGTGTCTTTCCTCATTCGGGTCAACAACCTGCAGGCTAAACAGAGTAGGTCAGGTCGTCAGAGATAGTGATGTCGTTCAAAAAACTACCGCGCGCTGTTACTTATAGAGTTCAGCGGTAGCGTGGTAGTTGCCGTTGTTATACGCCTCAATAATGCGATATTTGCTGGCGCCCTGCGCATCGGCTTTATCGGACAGCGCCTGACGAATAGTCATTGGCGAACTGTCGAGACCGCTAACGCTCACGGTGCCCGCTGACTGCAGGTTTTGTGCCTGCTCGTTGGTGACCAAGTCGGCTGCGCTGGCGCCGAAAGAGAGCGCAGAAAGTACGCTTAGTGCAGCAAGAGTGGTTTTAACGTTCATGTGAGATTCCTCGTTAATGTTTTTTATTAGATTGCTTACTGTGATTCTCATCACGAAAATAAGTGTATATCTAATAACGCAGGAAATCATTATTCGGCTAATAATATTTTGGTGGGATACTTTAGGCAGTTGTAGCTTTTTAATAACTACAGGTTATAAAAAATGCTTATATTTCGCACTGCTGCTCATCAATCCTTCAAAAATCATAAGGATAGTGAGAATGCGCTATTTGTGCTCTCTGCTGCCATATATCGACCTGCGTTGAGACAGATCATGGAATATTACACTGCTTTTCAGCCCGTGAAGCAGCGTATTAGCGAGGTAGTGGTGAAATGGAGGTAAAGAAAGAGGCAGATGCGAAAAGGGCGCCGACAGCCTGGCTGTCGGCAGAGCAATTACAGTTCCTGTTCAAACAGCATCAGGATTGCGTCATACAGCTGTTTCACGGTAAAGCTGCGTGCTGGCGTGATAAAGATGGTGTCATCTCCGGCGATGGTGCCCAAAATGCCTTCCGCTTTACCCAGTGAGTCCAGCAGGCGGGCAATCAGCTGCGCTGCACCAGGACTGGTATGAATCACGACCAGTGCATCGTTGTAGTCGATATCCAGCACCAGATTTTTCAGCGGACTGGTGGTGGTGGGCACGCCCAGCTCAGCGGGCAGGCAGTAAACCATCTCCATTTTCGCATTGCGCGTGCGTACGGCACCGAACTTGGTCAGCATGCGCGACACTTTGGATTGATTGATATTTTCGAAGCCCTCTTCCTGCAGCGCTAATACGATCTCGCCTTGAGAGCTAAATTTCTCTTCTTTTAATAAGGCTTTAAAGGCCTTGACCAGATCTTCCTGCTTGGATGGATTACGCATATTTTACCGAAATTAAGAGTGAAATGGGCCAGTTCACGGGGTGGTTACTGTATTATTATGCATATAAATGAATTTTTATGCAAACAGTCTGCTGGGTATTACGAGGAAATTATTCAGGCGGCGCATCTTAACAAAAATGTTTTATGAATCAAGTGCGTTAACTGTGCGCTGGGTCAGAGGAAAAAGTGAACAAATTGTTATAAAATTGCTGATGTTCATTCAGTGGGACGGCATGGCATTCACACCGGCTCACAATCAAGACAGATAAATACCGATTGTCTGAATGAGTGCGACAACAGACAAAAGCTACCTGTCGCACTCGCCACTGGCGTTCAGGTTGACGGGGGTCCTGTGAAAAGGGATTCTTCGCACTTTTCCGCCTCACCATTATAAGGAGTTTAGGATGAAAGTTGCAGTTCTCGGCGCAGCAGGCGGCATTGGACAGGCGCTCGCGCTCCTGCTTAAAACCCAGTTACCCGCGGGTTCAGAACTCACTCTCTATGACATCGCGCCGGTGACACCGGGTGTGGCGGTTGACTTGAGCCATATCCCAACGGCGGTAAAAATTACCGGTTTCAGTGGTGAAGATGCAACGCCAGCGCTGCAAGGTGCGGATGTGGTATTGATTTCCGCCGGTGTGGCACGCAAGCCAGGCATGGACCGTTCCGATCTGTTTAACGTCAACGCTGGCATTGTGCGTAACCTGATTGAGCAGGTTGCGGCCACGGCACCGAAAGCGCTGATCGGCATCATCACTAACCCGGTCAATACTACGGTGGCGATCGCCGCTGAAGTACTGAAAAAAGCGGGTGTGTATGACAAAAACCGTCTGTTTGGCATCACCACGCTGGATATTATTCGCGCCAACACCTTCGTTGCCGAACTGAAGGGCAAGCAGCCAGAGCAGGTTAACGTGCCGGTGATCGGCGGTCACTCTGGTGTAACCATTCTGCCGCTGCTGTCACAGGTAGAAGGCGTCAGCTTCAGCGAGCAGGAAGTGGCTGAACTGACCAAACGCATTCAAAATGCCGGTACCGAAGTGGTGGAAGCCAAGGCGGGTGGCGGATCGGCCACGCTGTCGATGGGCCAGGCCGCGGCACGTTTCGGTCTCGCGCTGGTACGTGCACTGCAGGGTGAAAGCAACGTGGTGGAATACGCCTATGTCGAAGGCGATGGCGAACACGCGCGCTTCTTTTCACAGCCGCTGTTGCTGGGCAAAAATGGTATCGTTGAGCGCAAGCCCATTGGCACGCTGAGCAGTGCTGAACAGCAGGCGCTGGATGGCATGCTGGATACGCTGAAAAAAGATATTCAGCAGGGCGAAGAGTTTGTTAAGTAAGCGCTAGCCCGAAATAAAAAGGAGCCGCAGGGCTCCTTTTTTTATGGCTGATGGCTAATTTTGCGTGGGATATTCGAGGATAGTCACCGGCAGCGTCAGTTTTTGTTCGTTGCGGATCACGTCGACGTTGATCACAGAACCGGGGCGAATCTCGGCAACCTGGTCCATGGTTTCCTGCGCAGAAATCGCCGGTTTGCCGTTAACGTTAACCAGCACATCGTTGACCTGAATGCCGGCTTTCGCGGCGGGGCCATTCGGCGCAACCTCACTGACAATAATGCCCTGAATACGATCGATATTACTGCCCTGGCCGTGCAGCTGTGGCGCCTCACGGCCGGTAATGCCGATATAGCCGCGAATGACCCGACCGTCGCGAATCAGCTTATCCATAATTTTGGTGGCTAACTGCGTGGGAATGGCAAAGCCTATACCTTCGGGTGTTTCACCGTCGTTGCTCTTGTCGAAAGAGAGCGTATTAATGCCCACCATTTCGCCCAGTGAATTGACCAGTGCACCGCCAGAGTTGCCGTGATTGATGGAAGCATCGGTCTGGATGAAATTTTGGCGCCCGGATGGGCTGAGTCCAACGCGGCCGGTAGCGCTGATAATCCCCTGCGTCACCGTTTGTCCCAGATTGTAGGGGTTACCAATCGCCATCACGATATCGCCAACATGCGAGACACGCTGCGTATTGATGGGGATGACCGGCAGGGTCGATGCGGTCACTTTCAGCACGGCTAAATCGGTCAGGCTGTCAGAACCCACCAGCATCGCTTCAAAAAAGCGGCCATCCTGCAGGGCCACGATGATCTGATCGGCATCATTGATGACATGTTTATTGGTCAGGATATAGCCTTTGGCGTTCATGATTACGCCAGAGCCGAGCACCGTGGTGGCGCGTGCGCTGCCGCCATTGCCGGCACTGCGGTTGTAGACGTTCACCACCGCTGGCACGGCACGGCGTACACCCTGGTTAAAGCTTAGCGGCGTTTCGTCAGCGCTATCTTCACTCGCGGGCACGAGGGTGCCGCCGAGGCGCAGGGCAGGCAGAGCCAGCAGCAAAATGCCTGCGACAATCAGGCCAAGGATCACTGAGCGCAATAGTTTGATAAACATGGTGTAATTTAAGCCAGGAATGAACGGAAGGCAGAATAACATGAGTTAAGCGGACACACACCTTGTTGTGTCCGCTTCCTGAGACTTATCGCAACAGTAAATAAATGGTGTCTTCGCCACGTACGACGTGAAGCGCCATGACCGCCGGTTTGGCATCGAGGAATTTACGCATCTCTGCCAGATTCTGCACGCGGCTGCGATTAACGCCGACGATAACGTCACCTTTCTGCAAACCGATCTGTTCAGCCGGCGTGCCTTTGTCGACGGCATCAACGTTCACACCTTTGTCACCGGTTTTGGTCTGGCCATCGCTTAAGGTTGCACCCTGCAACGCTGGCGACATCAGCTGCGCGCTGGCGGTAGATTGCGCGCTCTGTTCCAGCGTCACCGTGACGCTCTGCGGCTTGCCTTCACGTACCAGGCCGACTTTTACCTGTTTGCCCGGCGCGGTGGTGCCAATCTTCACGCGTAGCTCAGCAAAGCTGGTGATGTTTTTGCCATCCAGCGAGGTAATGATATCGCCTGCTTTGATGCCCGCCTTTGCCGCCGCTGACTGCGGCAGCACTTCTGAGACAAAAGCTCCGCGCTGCGCATCGACGTTAAATGCTTTGGCGATGTCTGGCGTTAGTTCGGTGCCTTTGATGCCCAACTGACCGCGTTTAACCTCGCCAAACTCAATCAGCTGCTTCGCCAGTTCAACCGCCATGTTGCCCGGAATGGCGAAGCCAATGCCGATGTTGCCGCCGCTGGAGGCGAGAATGGCGGTGTTAATACCAATCAGTTCGCCATTAAGATTGATGAGCGCGCCACCGGAATTACCCCGGTTGATCGCCGCATCGGTCTGGATAAAGTTTTCCAGCCCTTCGAGGTTCAACCCGCTGCGGCCCAGCGCAGAGATAATGCCCGAGGTTGCCGTCTGGCCCAGGCCGAACGGGTTGCCGATAGCCACGGCGAAGTCGCCAACTTTAAGCGCATCGGAATCAGCCACTTTAATTTGCGTCAGGTTTTTAGCGCCCTGAATCTGGATCAGCGCGATATCGGTCTGCTCATCATGACCGATCAGTTTGGCATCATATTCATTGCCGTCGCTGAGCTGAACGCTGATTTTGTCTGCGCCGTTGACCACGTGATTATTGGTCAACACATAACCTTTAGCCGCATCAATGATCACGCCGGAACCTAAGCCTTCAAAAGGCTGCGGCTGATTATCGCCCGGCTGCTGGCCAAAGAAACGCTTCAGCGGTTCAGGAATCTCCTGGCGGTCTTCCGTGGCGGTGCCTTCAACATGCACGCTGACCACCGCAGGCAGGACTTTCTCCAGCATCGGTGCCAGGCTCGGCAGCGCCTGACCCTGAATCTGCGCCGGTAATGTCGCCATGGCTGACGGCATCGCACCGAGATTGATGCCGATGCTCAATGCTAATGCGCTAAACAAAAGTGATTTCTTTTTCATCGTGACAACGCTCTCGCTGCGTAAGGTGGAATATAACGAAGGTTCGCCTTACATTGGCAAACACTGTGGTATCCGGTATGCAAAAGGGCGCTGAAGGCGCCCTGAAAATCTGCTTAATCGCGAGGTGAACGTTCGCTGCGCAGCAAGCCTGACGCGCTCTCAGAATAATCGCGCGGCATCTGCACCGGCGCCTGATCGTTATCCGCTTCCGCTTCGGTCAGTTGATACGCAAAGGGATTTTTCTCACCCGGTAAATTAGGCAGTAAATCGTTCGAACCTTTTGCCATGTGCTGGTAAAGCTGACGATAATCACGCGCCATATTATCCAGCAGCTCAGCGCTGTGGGCGAAATGATTGGTCAGTTCTTCACGGTAATCTGCTAATTCCGATTTAGATTTTTCCAGCTCATACTGCAAACTACGCTGCTCGCGCAGCTTCTTGTTGCCGAAGCGCATAGCAACCGCGCCGATAATAATGCCAATCACTAAACCAATCAGCCCATATTCCCAGGTCATAATGACTCCCATATTGTCTTCGTTGTCCGTAGGGCATACCACAGTGTCACTATAACCGGTAATCTTACCGATGTGGAATCCTGCCGCGGTATCGCTTAGTGTAGAACGGCCTTTTTTTCGACGATCAACCTGGCGTTGACCCATTTTTCATGGAAGCAGAGAGCATCATGCATAGCCCGTCACCTTTAGCGCTTTACGAACAGGCGTTGGCCAGTAATGAATTCAAACCTGATGAGGTTCAACGTGAGGCGATTAGCCGTCTGGACGCGATTCAACAGGCGTTAGTCGCTTTAAAACCTGCCGATGCTGCGCCTGCAAAAGGGCTGTTTGGTCGGCTAAATAAGTTGATTGGCAAAGAGAAAAGCGCGGCGCAAACGCCCGTGCGTGGCCTCTATATGTGGGGCGGCGTGGGTCGCGGTAAAACCTGGATTATGGATCTCTTTTTTCAGTCAATTCCTGGCGACCGTAAGCTGCGTTTGCACTTCCATCGCTTTATGCTGCGCGTGCATCAGGAACTGACGCAGCTGCAGGGCCAGAGCGATCCGCTAAATGTCATCGCCGATCGCTTTAAGGCGGAAACCGACGTGCTGTGCTTTGATGAGTTCTTTGTCTCTGATATCACCGATGCCATGCTGCTGGGAACGCTCATGGAAGCGCTGTTTGCACGCGGCATCACGCTGGTTGCCACCTCGAACATTCCGCCAGACGATCTCTACCGCAACGGCCTGCAGCGCGCGCGTTTTCTGCCAGCCATTGAACAGATCAAGCAGCACTGCGACATCATGAACGTTGATGCCGGCATCGATTATCGCCTGCGTACGCTGACCTCGGCGCATTTATGGAATGCGCCACTGAACGAGGCGAGCGCAAAAGAGATGGATCGAATGTTTAAAGCGCTTTCCGGCGGCGGACGGGAAGAAGCGCCAGTGCTGGAGATCAATCATCGCGCGATGCCGACCAAAGGGGTTCGTGAGGGCGTGCTGGCGATCGATTTTGTCACGCTTTGCGGGGAAGGGCGCAGCCAGCATGATTACATTGAGCTGTCGCGGCGTTTTCACAGCGTGCTGCTGTTTGATGTGCCGGTGATGATTTATAAAACCGAAGATCAGGCGCGCCGCTTTCTGGCGCTGGTGGATGAATTCTATGAACGCCACGTAAAACTGGTCGTCGCCGCGGAAAGCTCGCTGTTTGAAATCTATCAGGGTACGCGGCTGAAATTTGAGTATCAGCGTTGCGTATCGCGTCTTCAGGAGATGCAAAGCGAAGAGTATTTGCGCCTGCCGCATCTGCCCTGAAATGCCGCGGCAGAAAGGTATAAATTAAACGCAGAAAAGGTTCGATCTTTAGCACCGACTTCCCTATAATCTTGCGACCCCACGTTACGACATCAGTTTTTTTCCCAAAACTCGATGTGCTCCGGTAACTCTATCCGAAGGGGTGGGCTTGCTGGTCAAGATGGTCGTGTGAGCCTCAACCGTTTATTCAAGCGTTTGGGATTTCACCAACGTGTAACTTAATTTGGGTAAGCTTTTAGATGAAAACTTTTACAGCTAAGCCAGAAACCGTCCAACGTGACTGGTATGTTGTTGACGCAACAGGCAAAACTTTAGGTCGTTTGGCGACTGAACTGGCGAGCCGTCTGCGTGGCAAGCATAAAGCGGAATATACTCCGCACGTCGATACTGGTGATTACATTATCGTTCTTAACGCTGAGAAAGTTGCCGTAACCGGTAACAAGCGTAGCGATAAGATCTATTATCATCACACCGGCCACATCGGTGGTATCAAGCAGGCGACCTTCGAAGAGATGATTGCCCGCCGTCCTGAGCGTGTGATTGAAATCGCGGTTAAAGGCATGCTGCCAAAGGGCCCGCTGGGCCGTGCTATGTACCGTAAACTGAAAGTTTACGCGGGCAACGAGCACAACCATGCGGCACAGCAACCGCAAGTTCTTGACATTTAATCGGGATTACAGGCAATGGCTGAAACTCAAAACTACGGCACTGGTCGCCGCAAAAGCTCTGCCGCTCGCGTCTTTATCAAGCCGGGCAGTGGTAACATCGTAATCAACCAGCGTACACTGGAACAGTACTTCGGCCGCGAAACTGCGCGCATGGTAGTACGTCAGCCGCTGGAACTGGTTGATATGGTTGGTAAATTTGACCTGTACATCACTGTTAAAGGTGGTGGTATTTCTGGTCAGGCAGGCGCAATCCGTCACGGCATCACTCGTGCTCTGATGGAATATGACGAATCTCTGCGTGGCGAACTGCGTAAAGCAGGCTTCGTTACTCGTGATGCTCGTCAGGTTGAACGTAAGAAAGTCGGCCTGCGTAAAGCACGTCGTCGTCCTCAGTTCTCCAAGCGTTAATAATTCCTGCTTCGGCAGAGGATTGTTACGAAAAACCCGCTTCGGCGGGTTTTTTTATGCACGCAGCAAAAACGCTAACCTGCTGAATCTAAAGGCACTGTGTGTGGCCTGCCGCGCAAATATTGCGTGCCGCGCCCACAACGTACTTAAAATCTGGTAAACTCTCTGTCACTTTGCGCCCGCTTAGCCCGTCTGCTGAATACAAACGTCCTGTCAGGATAGGGGACAGCAGCAACCCGGCTGCGTGCGGTGATGTCAAGCAGGTTACCTGCCTTATGGCTGGCTACTCGCAGTACTTTTCTGGATAAACTTGGAGGTTTTCATGGCTGTCGCTGCCAACAAACGTTCGGTAATGACGCTGTTTTCTGGTCCGACTGACATTTTCAGCCATCAGGTACGTATCGTACTGGCTGAGAAAGGTGTCAGCGTAGAGATCGAGCAGGTTGAAACGGATAATCTGCCGCAGGATCTGATTGACCTCAATCCGTATCGCACCGTGCCAACGCTGGTAGATCGTGAGCTGACCCTGTATGAATCACGCATCATCATGGAATACCTTGATGAGCGTTTTCCGCATCCACCGTTGATGCCGGTTTATCCGGTTGCGCGTGGCGAGAGCCGTCTGATGATGCATCGCATCGAGCAAGACTGGTATAGCCTGATGCGCCTTGTCGTTAACGGTTCGGCGCAGGAAGCAGAAGGCGCGCGTAAGCAACTGCGTGAAGAGCTGTTGGCTATCGCGCCACTGTTTGCACGCACGCCATACTTCATGAGCGAAGAGTTCAGCCTGGTTGACTGCTACCTTGCACCGCTGCTGTGGCGTTTGCCGCAAATGGGCATTGAGCTAGTCGGTACCGGCTCGAAAGATCTGAAAGGCTATATGAATCGTGTGTTTGAACGTGATTCTTTCCTCGCTTCTCTGACTGAAGCTGAACGTGAAATGCGCCTGCAAGCCCGAGGCTAATGCTATGGATATGACGCAACTTACCGCTCGTCGTCCCTATTTGCTGCGTGCATTCTATGAATGGCTGCTGGATAACCAGCTGACGCCACATCTGGTCGTGGATATCAATCTGCCAGGCGTGCTGGTGCCGCTGGAATATGCGCGCGATGGTCAAATCGTATTGAATATCGCGCCACGCGCCGTCGGCAACCTTGAGTTGGGCAACGACGATGTGCGTTTTAACGCGCGCTTCGGCGGCGTGCCGCGTCAGGTGACCGTACCGTTGGCGGCCGTGATGGCAATTTATGCGCGTGAAAACGGAGCCGGAACGATGTTTGAACCGGAACCGGCTTACGAAGGCGCTGATGAGCTGGATCATGATACGGCTCAGGATGAAACCGTAATGTCTGTGATTGATGGCGATAAGCCTGACGATGCGGGCAGTAACGAAGACGATCATTCTGATGACGAGCCGCCGCCGCCGCGCGGTGGTGGACGACCGGCACTGCGTGTCGTGAAATAAAAAACGGACCTTAGGGTCCGTTTTTTTATGGCCTTTATCCGCAGATTTGGGCGACGCACTCGCCGCCCGTGAACATATTACACTTCCAGATAATCCATAATACCTTCTGCCGCTTTACGGCCTTCAGCAATGGCGGTCACCACCAGATCAGAGCCGCGCACTGCATCGCCGCCAGCAAAGATTTTAGGGTTACTGGTCTGGAACGCTTTTTCAGGCCCTTCCGGTGCGATGATACGTCCCTGACCGTCAAGCTCGACGCTGAAGTCGGCCAGCCAGTTCATTTTGTGTGGACGGAAACCAAACGCCATCACCACCGCATCCGCAGGCAGCAGATGCTCAGAGCCCGGCACGATTTCTGCACGACGACGGCCATGCTCATCCGGCTGGCCCATTTCGGTACGCGCAACCTTCACGCCACTTACCCGACCGTTGGCATTGATTTCCACACCCAGCGGTTGCAGGTTAAACTGGAATTCCACGCCTTCTTCCCGCGCATTCTTCACTTCGCGACGTGAACCCGGCATGTTCTCTTCATCACGACGATAGGCACAGGTTACGTGCGTTGCGCCTTGACGGATTGACGTACGCACGCAGTCCATCGCAGTATCGCCACCGCCCAGTACCACCACGCGCTTGCCTTCCATGCTGGTGTAAGGCTGCTCGGTTTTTTCAGCGAAGCCCATGGTGTGCATCGTGTTAGCAATCAGGAACGGCAGCGCATCGTAAACGCCCGGCGCATCTTCGTTTTCCAGACCACCGCGCATCGACTGATAGGTGCCGACGCCGAGGAATACCGCATCGAAGTCATTGATCAGGTCGCTCATCTGCACATCACGGCCAACTTCAGTGTTGAGCTGAAACTCAATACCCATGCCGGTGAAGAGATCGCGGCGTTTAATCATCACCTCTTTTTCCAGCTTAAAGGCCGGGATGCCGAAGGTCAGCAGACCACCGATTTCAGGATGACGATCGTAAACCACCGCTTTCACGCCATTACGCGTTAAGACGTCGGCGCACGCCAGTCCGGCCGGACCGGCACCGATGACCGCCACCCGTTTGCCGGTAGGTTTCACGTGAGACAGATCGGGCTTCCAGCCCATTTCCAGCGCTTTATCATTGATATAGCGCTCGATGTTACCGATGGTCACGGCGCCAAACTCATCGTTTAGCGTGCAGGATCCTTCGCACAGACGATCCTGCGGACAGACGCGGCCACACACTTCTGGCAGGCTGTTGGTTTGATGCGACAGCTCAGCGGCCTCAATAATGCGGCCTTCATTGGCCAGTTTCAGCCAGTTAGGAATGTAGTTGTGTACCGGACACTTCCATTCGCAATAAGGGTTGCCACAGGACAGGCAACGATCTGCCTGCGCCTTGGCCTGACTTTCTGAAAAGGGTTCGTAGATTTCTACGAACTCAATCTTACGGATTTTCAGCGGTTTTTTCGGCGGATCAACGCGCTGCAAGTCGATAAATTGATAAACGTTTTGACTCATCTCAACCTCTTACTGCGCTTGCACCCGCAGCTCTGCTGCGGAACGACTACGGTGACCCAACAATGCTTTAACATCACTGGACTTCGGTTTAACCAGAGCAAACTTCGCTGACCATGCATGCCAGTTGGCGAGGATCTCTTCACCGCGTGAAGATCCGGTCTGCTGGACGTGCTCGGTAATCAGGCCGCGCAGATGCTCTTCATGAATCGCCAGATCATCCACGCTCAGCACTTCCACCAGCTCGGCGTTTACGCGCTTGCGGAATTCGCCATCTTCATCCAGCACATAGGCAAAACCACCGGTCATACCTGCGCCAAAGTTAACGCCGGTGCGACCCAGCACGCAGACAATGCCGCCGGTCATGTATTCACAACCGTTATCGCCAATGCCTTCCACCACGGTAATGGCGCCAGAGTTACGTACGGCGAAGCGCTCACCGGCACGCCCTGCAGCAAACAACTTGCCGCCAGTTGCGCCATACAGGCAGGTGTTGCCCGCGATAGTCGCTTCATGGCTACGGAAAGCTGAGCCAACCGGTGGGCGAATGGCTAACATGCCGCCCGCCATACCTTTACCGACATAGTCATTGGCATCACCGGTAAGCGTCAACTCTACGCCGCCCGCATTCCAGACGCCGAAGCTCTGGCCGGCCGTGCCAGAAAAATGTGCCTTGATCGGATCGGCAGCCAGGCCCTGATCGCCATGCAATGCGGCAATCGCACCGGACAATGTCGCGCCTACCGAACGGTCGGTGTTGCGAATATCAAAGTAAAACGTTTTGCTCTGCTTCGCTTCAACATACGGCAGCGCCTGATCGTGCAACGCTTTGTTTAGCACACCATTATCAAAAGGCGGGTTACTGCTTTCGGTGCAATATACTGCTTTGCCCGGCATTGGCTCCGCGGTCTTCAGCAGCGCCGACAGATCGAGGTTCTGCTGTTTAGCGGTAAAACCATCCAGCTCTTTCAACAGATCGGTGCGACCAATCAGATCAACCAGGCGCTTCACGCCCAGTTCCGCCATCAGCTCGCGAGTTTCACGCGCAATAAACTCAAAATAGTTCGTCACGCGATAAGGCAGGCCGTGGTAATGGTTTTTCCGCAGCTTCTCATCCTGCGTTGCCACGCCCGTTGCGCAGTTGTTGAGGTGACAAATACGCAGATATTTGCAGCCCAGCGCCACCATCGGACCGGTACCAAAGCCGAAGCTTTCGGCGCCAAGAATGGCTGCCTTAATGATATCGAGGCCGGTTTTTAAACCGCCATCGACCTGCAGACGGATTTTGTGACGCAGGCCGTTAGCAACCAGCGCCTGCTGGGTTTCGACCAGGCCCAGCTCCCACGGACAGCCCGCGTACTTCACTGAACTTAGCGGGCTGGCACCGGTGCCGCCATCATAGCCAGCAATGGTGATCAGATCGGCATAGGCTTTTGCCACGCCGGTGGCAATGGTGCCAACGCCGGGTTCAGAAACCAGCTTCACCGAAATCATCGCCTTTGGATTGACCTGCTTAAGGTCAAAAATCAGCTGCGCCAGATCTTCGATGGAATAGATATCGTGATGCGGCGGTGGCGAAATCAGCGTAACGCCAGGCACGGAATAACGCAGCTTAGCGATATACGGCGTAACTTTATCGCCCGGCAGCTGGCCGCCTTCGCCAGGTTTTGCACCCTGAGCAACTTTAATTTGAATCACATCGGCATTCACCAGATAGGCTGGCGTAACGCCAAAACGGCCAGAAGCCACCTGCTTGATGCGTGACACTTTATTGGTGCCGTAGCGTGCCGGATCTTCACCGCCTTCGCCGGAGTTAGAGTAACCGCCGAGGCTGTTCATCGCTTCAGCCAACGACTCATGGGCTTCAGGACTCAACGCACCGATCGACATCGCTGCGGTATCAAAGCGTGTGAACAACTCGCTGGCGGATTCCACCTGATCGATGTGCACCGATTCACCGGAGGATTGCAGCTGCAGCAGATCGCGTAACGCTGCAACCGGACGTTCGTTAACCAGCTTCGCGTAAAGTTCATAATCCGCATACTCGCCGCTGTTCACCGCTTTTTGCAGCGTGCCAACAACATCCGGGTTATAGGCGTGGTATTCACCGCCATAAACGTATTTCAGCAATCCACCCTGATCCAGCGGTTTACGCGCCAGCCAGGCACGTTTCGCCAGGTTAACCAAATCCTGCTCAAAGTCAGCGAAGTTCGCACCGCTGATACGGCTGACCACGCCGTTAAAGCAGATGCCTGAGACATCGGCATGCAGACCCACCGCTTCAAACAGCTTCGAGCAGCGATAAGAGGCGATGGTCGAAATGCCCATTTTGGACATGATTTTGTAGAGGCCTTTGTTGATGCCGTTACGGTAGTTCAACATCAGGCTGCGGTAATCTTTTTCGATTACGCCGCTGTCGGCCATCTTCGCCAGTGATTCATAGGCGAGATAGGGATAAATAGCGGTCGCGCCAAAGCCCAGCAGCACAGCGAAATGGTGCGGATCGCGGGCGCTGGCCGTTTCGACAATGATGTTGGCGTCGCAGCGCAGATTTTTATCCACCAGCCGAGCCTGTACCGCACCGACAATCATCGGTGCCGGAACCGGCAAACGCGTGGCCGAAATCGCGCGGTCAGAGAGCACCAGCAGTACGGTACCGTTACGCACCATGCTTTCCGCCTGCTCACACAGTTGGTGAATGGTCTGCTCAAGCGACTGCAGCGCCGGATCAAAGGTGCAATCCAGTGTATCAGCGCGATAGTATTCGCCTTGCATGGTCGTGAGCTGCTGGAAGTCAGAATAGAGCAGGATTGGCGATTTAAAGCTTACGCGATGCGCCTGGCCTTCTGCTTCACAGAATACGTTCATCTCGCGGCCGATGCTGGTCGCCAGCGACATCACATGATTTTCACGCAGCGGATCGATGGGCGGGTTAGTCACCTGCGCAAACTGCTGGCGGAAATAGTCATAGATTATGCGCGGTCGGCTGGAGAGCACGGCAAATGGCGTATCATCGCCCATCGATCCCACCGCTTCCTGACCATTTTCGCCGAGTACGCGAACAATCGAATCCAGCTCTTCGGCACTGTAACCAAACTGCTTCTGGAAGGTCACCAGCAGGTTGTCATCCAGCTCGCGGCTGCCCACCCGATCGTCGGGCAGATCTTCAAACGGCACCAGACGTTTGACGTTTTTCTCCATCCACTCTTTGTAAGGGTGGCGGCTTTTCAGATCGTTGTCGGTTTCCGCTGAGTGCAGAATACGGCCAGCACGGGTATCGATGACCATCAGTTCGCCAGGGCCAACGCGGCCTTTCTCGATCACTTCATCGGGCTGATAATCCCAGATGCCCACTTCCGAGGCGCAGGTAATCAGCTTGTCTTTAGTGATGACATAGCGCGCCGGACGCAGACCGTTACGATCAAGGTTACAGGCCGCATAGCGGCCATCGGACATCACGATGCCCGCCGGGCCATCCCACGGCTCCATGTGCATGGAGTTGAAGTCAAAAAAGGCGCGCAGTTCCGGATCCATATCCGGATTATTTTGCCAGGCTGGCGGCACCAGTAAGCGCATCGCACGGATCAAATCCATGCCGCCGCTCAGGAACAGTTCCAGCATGTTATCCATTGAACTGGAGTCAGAGCCGGTCTCGTTGACAAAAGGCGCGGCGTTCTGCAGATCGGGAATCAGCGGCGTATCGAATTTATAGGCACGCGCTCGCGCCCAGTGGCGGTTACCGGCGATGGTATTGATTTCACCGTTGTGCGCCATGTAGCGGAACGGCTGCGCCAGCGGCCAGCGCGGAACGGTGTTGGTAGAAAAGCGCTGGTGGAACAGGCAAATGGCCGATTCCAGACGCAGATCCGCCAGATCGAGATAAAAACGCGGCAGGTCGGCGGGCATGCACAGCCCTTTATAAATATTGACCTGATTAGAGAAGCTACAGATGTAGAACTCTTTGTCAGCCAGCGCTTCGATGCGTTTTTCGCTGCGACGGCGCGCCATATAAAGGCGGCGCTCCATGTCGCGCGGGCGCCAGCCGGCCGGAGCATTGATAAACAGTTGTTCAATACGTGGCAGAGAGGAGAGGGCGATTTCACCCAGCACATCTTGATTGGTCGGCACATCGCGCCAGCCCACTACCGACAGCGTTTCACGCTGAACTTCTTCCTCCACAATGCGGCGGCTCGCCTCAGCCTTTTCCGGATCCTGGTTGAGGAACAGCATGCCAACGGCGTAGTTTTTTGCCAGGCGCCAGCCTTTCTCTTCGGCCACCACGCGGAAAAAGCGATCGGGTTTCTGTAATAACAGACCACAGCCGTCGCCGGTCTTGCCGTCAGCAAGGATCGCGCCACGGTGTTGCATACGGGCGAGTGCGTGAATAGCGGTACGCACCACCTTATGGCTAGGTTCGCCTTCTATGTGGGCGATCAGGCCGAAACCACAGTTATCCTTTTCAAGGGATTTATCGTACAACATATCAGTGAACCTCCCCAGGCTCTGTGGATCCCCATTTCCGACGGCGCTCAGGCGTAGCAAAGAGGCGCGATTGTTATGACGAAGGGATGGTCACTTCGCTACTCGCCTCTTTCCTGATGGCCTTTTATGTCGGTGTCACAAGTATTGCGGACTTGCTTCAGAGGGAATCTCAATTACTGCATAATTATGGCGGATGGAACATCCGTCGAGAAAGCTTCCAGCGGATTTCCAACTTATCGGGAAAGCGCACACAGGTCAAATAGCGACGTTAATCAGCTGTTTATCGCTCTTTATGTGCGTATGATTTTGATTTTAAAAGTATTTAAGGTGAAATTAGTGGCAATCGAAGGTCTATTTCAATTCAGTGCATACTGAATCGTCCCACTGTAGTGCAGCGCCGGAATCTCTGCACCATGCTGGTGCTGGCGTGTTTTACAGCATAATACACTGATTAGCTGCGCCGCTGCCTGCTAACAATCTGTTTTTCACCCAGGCATCGTTTTGAATCAAACTGCGTTTTTGTATTAGTAAAATTAATTACGCAGTGGGTGATTAAAACAGCGAAAAAGATGAATTTTTATTCGTTCAGGAAATAAGAATCAGGCGCAGGTAACGGCGTTACTGCACAAAAAGAGTGGAATTACAGCGAGATTGCTCACAAACGAGCGGGTTATCAATGTAAGCGGTCATCATAATTAGTCAAGCCCTTTGTCTCCAGAGCGTTGCCAGCATGCAAACTAAGCCGGCAATGCACTTAAAGAGTGCAACGGCGCGGGTTTGCGTCAATGGTGCCGATAATAAAATACGCTATGATGGTGACTTGCTTTGAACAGGGATTAATCATGAAACAAATTCGCCTTTTGGCACAGTACTATGTTGATTTGATGGTCAAACTTGGCCTGGTGCGTTTTTCTCTGCTGTTGGCATCGGCGCTGGTGGTGCTGGCGATGATTGTGCAAATGGCGGTGACCCTGGTGCTGCGCGGTCACGTAGAAAGCATCGACATGGTACGTTCTGTTTTTTTTGGCCTGCTGATTACTCCCTGGGCGGTCTACTTTCTTTCTGTGGTGGTGGAGCAACTGGAAGAGTCGCGACAGCGCCTGGCGCGGCTGGTGGATAAACTGGAGGAGATGCGCAATCGCGACCTTGAGTTAAACCAACAGATGCAGCTCACCATTACCCAGCTGAATCAGGAGATCGCCGATCGTATCAAGGCGGAAAAAGCGCGACGTCAGGCGATGGAAAAGCTCACTGAAGAGATGGCGCGCCGCGAGCAGGCCCAAATCGAACTTGAACAGCAATCCTCTTTTTTACGCTCATTTCTGGATGCCTCGCCTGACCTGGTGTTTTATCGCAACATCGACAAGCAATTTTCCGGCTGCAATCGCGCCATGGAATTATTGACCGGCAAAAGTGAAAAGCAGCTGATCGGGCTGACGCCGGAAGATGTCTATGATGATGAAGCCGCGACTAAGGTGCTGGAAACCGATGAGAAGGTGTTTCGTCATAATGTCTCGCTGACCTATGAACAGTGGCTGCAATATCCCGATGGCCGCAAAGCCTGTTTCGAAATTCGTAAGGTGCCTTATTACGATCGCGTCGGCAAACGCAGTGGCCTGATGGGCTTTGGACGCGATATTACCGAACGTAAGCGTTATCAGGATGCGCTGGAGAACGCCAGTCGCGAGAAGACCACCTTTATCTCTACGATCAGCCACGAGCTGCGTACGCCGCTTAATGGCATCGTTGGCCTGAGTCGTATTCTGTTGGATACCGAGCTAAATCAGGAGCAGCTAAATTATCTGAAGACCATTCACGTCTCGGCTATTACGCTGGGCAACATCTTTAACGATGTGATTGAAATGGACAAAATCGAGCGCCGTAAGGTGCAGCTTGATAATCAGCCGGTGGACTTTACCGGCTTCCTCGCCGATCTTGAAAATCTCTCTGGCCTGCTGGCTCAGCCGAAGGGGCTGAAATTTGTATTGCAGCCTGAATCGCCGGTGCCGCATAAAATCATTACTGATGGCACCCGGCTGCGACAGATTTTATGGAACCTGATTGGCAATGCGGTGAAATTTACCCAACAGGGCGAGATTGTCGTGCGGGTTAATTATCAGCCGGACGAAACGCTACGCTTTGATGTCATCGACTCAGGCATGGGGATTCCGCAGGATGAGCAGGATAAAATTTTCGCCATGTATTACCAGGTGAAAGACCAGCACGGCGGCAAACCGGCAACCGGCACCGGTATCGGGCTGGCGGTATCGCGGCGGCTGGCGCAAAGCATGGGCGGTGATATCACCGTACAAAGCGCGCCGGGCACAGGATCCTGCTTTACCGTCACCGTTCAGGCACCGCGGATTGCGGATGAAGTGGAAGATGAACAGTCAGAAGAAGAGATGCCACTGCCCGCACTTCACGTCCTGTTGGTGGAGGATATTGAACTCAACGTCGTCGTTGCGCGCTCGGTGCTGGAAAAACTCGGCTGTAGCGTAGAAGTGGCGATGACCGGCGGCGAAGCGCTGCGTATGTTCCAGGTGGATGAGTTTGATCTGGTGCTGCTGGATATCCAACTGCCTGATATGACCGGGCTGGACGTTGCGCGTGAAATCCATCGTCAGCATCCTCAGGCGCAGCTGCCGCCGCTGGTGGCATTAACCGCTAACGTACTCAAAGATAAAAGAGAATATCTGGAAGCGGGCATGGATGATGTGCTGAGTAAGCCGCTGGCGGTACCGGCGCTGACGGCGATCATCAAGAAGTACTGGGATTATCATGATGACGACGGTGACGTTACTGAGATCGAGGAAGAGGACAGCCGGTTGACGCTGCTCGATATTCCCGTGCTGGAGCAGTATATCGACCTGGTCGGGCCGGGGTTAATTCGTCAAAGCCTGGCGATGTTTGAACAGATGATGCCGGGATATCTGGCGGTGCTAGACTCTAACATGATGGCGCGCGATCAAAAGGGCATTGCCGAAGAGGGCCATAAAATCAAAGGCGCGGCAGGTGCCGTGGGATTACTGCATTTGCAGCAGCTCGCTAAACAGATTCAAAGCCCGGAATTGCCTGCATGGTGGGATAATGTTCAGGAGTGGGTCGACGAGCTCAACCAGGAGTGGCGAAACGACGTGGACGTGTTGAAAGCGTGGGTTGAGACGGTAGAAAAAAATGACCCCAGCTGAGCTGGGGTGCGCGAATACTGCGCCAACACCAGGGAAAAGGGTACTGAAGCCGTTATTAACATCTGTTATCACAGGGCATCAGTTTGGTATTGGGTAGTGCCTGATAAATACCTTAGCAAATATGTAAAACGCTGCGACAAGATTGATTAAAATCTGTGATGTAGAGCAGCGTCTCCGTACAGAAAACATTAATTTGGCAACACAGTCAAGCTGTGAATCATTTTATTGATCTCTCTGCCTGAAATTTCAGCGAATGTAATGATTTTGTTAAATGCCGTTAAAGGCTTCACTTACGGGATCTGCGTCACAGGATATATGCAAATGCCAGCAGGTTATAAGCCACTTTATTTTTTTGTAATTGCCTGAATAACATGCTTTTTCTATAAAGAAACGTTTCGATGCTGTTGGCTCCGTGGCTTAACAATGTTCCACGTAACAAAGTAAGTTTCTACCTGTTAAAAAACACTTATCCATCGTTATCATAAGCTTTCTTGCTCAGAGTTTAACGATGTTCTGCCGTCTCTGGCAGATTTTCTTTACACCATTTATCAACTTTTCAATGACGATTATCCTGTATGGTGCAACATGATAAATAAGAAAAGTGAATGTTTCGTTTTGCAGTGACTTCACCGTAATCATTAAAACCAAAAAGCGTTGTGCTGATTAATAAAACGGCATGGAACCGATTCCTTATTTCAGGAAGTGCATGAGATACGACAAGATATTACAAACCCGGCGCAGGGCGTTGGCGTTTATTTGCACTTCCGCTCCAGGCGTTTCTCACCTAAAATCAATGCATAACATCGCTGAAACGTTCCAAAAGGTTCAGTAATTGATAAGCTCCGGCAACATGAAAGGTAAGCGTTAACATGGCTAAACATAAGGAAGGCAGGCTGGAGAAGATAAAACGGTTGCTGGTACGGACAGTACTCTCTGTATTAGCGATCTGGATTGCTAGCATTTTGCTGTTTTCATTTGTTCCGGTACCGTTTTCAGCCGTGATGGTTGAACGACAGCTTGCGGCCTGGTTGACCGGTGATGTGAGTTACGTTGCGCATTCCAGCTGGGCAGGAACCCATGAGATTTCGCCCTGGATGTCGCTGGCGGTTATCGCCTCAGAAGACCAAAAGTTCCCGACACACTGGGGATTTGACGTTGATGCAATTGAATCAGTCCTCGACAAAGGCGAAAAAGGGCGCATGCGTGGTGCGTCGACCATTTCTCAACAAACGGCTAAAAATGTTTTTTTATGGGATGGCCGCAGCTGGGTGCGCAAAGGGCTGGAGGCTGGCTTAACGGTCGGTATTGAAACGGTCTGGAGCAAACGACGTATTCTGACGGTTTATCTCAACGTCGCTGAATTTGGTGAAGGCGTATTTGGCGTGGAAGCGGCATCACAGCGTTATTTCCACAAACCCGCCAGTAAGCTGACCATTTCCGAAGCCGCGCTACTGGCAGCGGTATTGCCCAATCCGCTGCGCTTTCGTGCCGACGCGCCGGGCGCCTACGTTCGTCAACGTCAGCAGTGGATCATGCAGCAGATGCGCCAGCTAGGCGGTGAAGGCTTTCTGGTCCAGCATAAGCTGATGTAGGCCACGCGCACCGGAAGGCTGCCGGTGCGCGATATCACTCTTCGTCAAAACCCGACTCAAACAGCTCAATCACCGCGGCTAAAGCCACTTCTTCCTGCGGGCCCTGTACTTCAATTTCAATATGTCCACCCTGGGCGGAATCAAGCATCAGCAGCGCAATAACGCTGCTGGCTTCTGCTTCGGTGCCCGCTTCATTACGCAGCAGCACTTCAGCATCAAAACTCTGCACCAGCTCAAACAGTTTCATTGCCGGACGTGCGTGCATGCCCAGCTTATTTTTGATCTCAACGGTCTGCTTAACGGTCATGATTTGCGTTTTTCCAGTGTGCGATGACGTGACTGCACATTTTTGCCACGCGAACGGAAGTAATCAGCCAGCTGTTCGGCAATATAAACCGAACGATGCTTACCGCCAGTACAGCCGATGGCCACGGTCAGGTAGCTGCGGTTATTGGTTTCCAGCATCGGCAACCACAATTCAAGATAGCTGCGGGTTTGATAAATAAAGTTGTGCACTTCGGTATGGCGATCAAGAAAGGCAGCGACGGGTCGATCGAGCCCGGTCATCGGTCGCAGCTTTGGATCCCAGTGGGGATTGGGCAGGAAGCGCACGTCGAAAACGTAGTCGGCATCGATGGGAATACCGTGTTTAAAGCCAAAGGATTCAAACACCATAGTGAGTTCGCGCTCACGCTTGCCCAGCAGCCGAGTACGCAGCATCTCAGCCAGTTCATGCACCGACATCTCTGAGGTATCGATGATCAGATCGGCGCGTGAGCGTAAAGGCTCCAGCAGATCGCTCTCTTCATCAATGGCGCTCTCCAGAGAGAGATTTTTACTGGAAAGAGGATGCAGGCGACGCGTATCGCTGTAACGACGAATCAGCGTATTGCGGTCGGCATCAAGAAACAGCAGTTGCGGCGAAAAGCTGTCCGGCAGGCTGGTGAGGGCTTTTTCAAATACCTCAGGCGATTCCGGCATATTGCGAACATCAATGCTCACTGCGGCAGAGATATTTCGCTCCGCCAGCGATGACGCTAAATCGGGAAGCAGCACAACCGGCAAGTTATCGACACAGTAAAAGCCCATGTCTTCCAGGGCCCGTAACGCTACCGATTTGCCCGATCCAGAGCGGCCACTGACAATCATCAGCACCATGAATTCTCTCTCCTGTTTAACCCGGCATTAAGATTGCGACTCATCCTGAGATTCTGTGATGATTTCATACAGTTCATTATCGCTTTGGGCCGCACGCAGGCGACGACAAATGCTCTTATCGGCCAAACGCCTGGCCACTAAAGAGAGGGTATGTAAGTGCGTTTTGCACTGGTCTGCTGGTACCAGCAGCGCAAACAGCAGATCAACCGGCTGGTTGTCCACCGCGTCAAACGCAATGGGCTGATCGAGACGAATAAAGACGCCCACTGCACGCAGCGTATCCTCTTCCAGCTTGCCATGAGGAATCGCAATGCCGTTACCAATGCCTGTACTTCCCATACGCTCGCGCGTCAGGATGGATTCAAAAATCGTCTGGTGCGGCAAGTTAAGCTGTTTCGCCGCCAGTTCGCTGATGATTTCCAGTGCCCGCTTCTTGCTCTGGCAATGTACGCCGCTGCGGGTACATTCGATGGAAAGAACAGAACGGAGTTCCAGGGTCAGATCGTTATTCATCATAGTTTCACTTACGTGTTCACGTGCCACGGATGCAGCCATTCACTTTACGCGCCTTCAGGCGGGAAAAGCAGCAAAAACTGAGGTGGCATTTTGCCTGAATGGAAAAAGGGGGCGAATAAATTCGCCCCTTGCGTCGGGCAGACAGGCTGCCGTTCGTTGATCCATCATGCGGTTATAAAATTAATGTTGTTTGAGTTTGTCTTTATGCTTGTTCAGCTGACGAGTCAGCTTATCGACCAGGCTGTCAATCGACGCATACATGTCATCCGCTTCAGCTGTCGCATGTAGCTCACCCCCATTGACATGCAATGTTGCCTCAGCAATTTGCATCACTTTTTCCACTTTCAGCACAATGTAAACCTGATTAATTCGGTCGAAGTAGTGCTCAAGCTTGGCAAACTTGGTGTTGAGGTATTCGCGCAGAGGAGCCGTAACTTCAACGTGTTGCCCGGTGATATTTAGTTGCATAGGTCTTCCTTCTCGTTGCTGATCAAACCAATTGCTTGCGCTGGTTCGAGGGTGGGATAGACAAAGACTCACGGTATTTTGCCACGGTGCGGCGCGCAACCATAATGCCCTGATCGGAAAGCAGGGAAGTCAGCTTGCTGTCGCTCAGCGGCTTAGCGGGATTTTCAGCAGATATCAGCTTTCTCACCAGCGCGCGAATCGCCGTTGATGAGGCTTCTCCGCCGCCTTCAGTATTTACGTGGCTGGAGAAAAAGTATTTAAGCTCGAAGATGCCGCGCGGGCTGTGCAGGTATTTCTGCGTGGTGACGCGCGAAATAGTCGATTCATGCATCTCGACTGCCTGCGCGATATCCGCCAGCACCATCGGGCGCATGTGCTCTTCGCCCTGCTCAAAAAACGCCTGCTGCTGCTCCACAATGCAACGTGTGACCTTCAGCAGCGTGTCGTTGCGGCTTTCCAGACTTTTGATTAACCATTTCGCTTCCTGCAGATTGCTGCGGATAAACTGGTTATCGCTATCGTTGCGTGAGGATCCGCCGAGCGCGGCATAGTGCTGATTTACCCGCAAACGCGGCAGGCTGTCGGCATTGAGATCGACCTGCCAGCGGTTGCCGATCTTGCGCACCAGCACATCAGGAATGACATATTCGGGTTCGGAGGTATTAATTGACTGGCCGGGGCGCGGATCCAGCGACTGGATCAGCTGCATTGCGCACTTCAGCGTCTCTTCTTTCAGACGCGTTACGCGCATCAGGCTGCGAAAATCGTGGTTAGCCAGCAGATCAAGATGATCGCTGACGATCTGACGCGCCTCTTTCAGCGATGGTGTATCAACATCATATTGTGACAGCTGAACCAGCAGACAATCGCGCAGATCGCGGGCGCCAACACCAACCGGATCAAAGCGTTGAATGCGTTTAAGCACCGCTTCAACTTCATCGAGCGCAAGGTCGTCGCTGCCTACGCCATCGCGAATCTCTTCCAGCGTGACGGTCAGATAACCGGTGTCGTCAATGGCATCAACGATGGAGGTCGCAATGGCGCGATCGGTATCCGTAAAGGGAGTGAGCTCAACCTGCCACATCAGATAATCCTGCAACGTCTGCGTGGTTTCGCCCTGATACACGGGCAGCTCATCGTCGTGGTAATCGGTACCGGTGCCGGAAGGTGTGCCCGCGGTGTAAATCTCATCCCACGTGGCATCCAGCGGCAACTCTTCCGGCATATCTTTCTGTTCCAGCGCTTCGCGGGTGTCCAGCGCCTCGGTTTCCTGGGTTTCCCGTGAATCTATCTCTTCATGAATATCGGCTTGCTCAAGCAGGGGATTACTCTCCAGTGCCATCTGTAGCTCCTGCTGGAGCTCAAGCGTAGAGAGTTGCAGCAAACGTATCGCCTGCTGCAGTTGCGGTGTCATCGCAAGTTGTTGGCTGAGCCTGAGTTGCAAACCTTGCTTCATAGTCAGGATTAACGTTCCTAAACAAACATACCGGTTACCAACACCTTATCAGAGTCTGAACTCTTCGCCCAAGTAAACCCGCTTAACTTGTTCATCGGCGAGGATTTCATCCGGCGTACCGTGGGCAATCAGGCTGCCCTGACTAACGATATAGGCGCGTTCACAAACCGCCAACGTTTCGCGCACATTATGATCGGTAATCAACACGCCCAAGCCACTGTCACGCAGATGCTCAATAATTTTCTTGATATCGATAACCGAGATGGGATCGACACCGGCAAAAGGCTCATCCAGCAGAATAAATTTTGGATTCGCAGCCAGCGCCCGGGCAATCTCAACGCGGCGACGTTCTCCGCCAGATAACGCCTGGCCCATGCTGTCACGCAGATGTTCGATATGAAACTCTTCCATCAGCTCATTAGCACGATCCTCGCGCTGTTCCGTGGTCAGATCGTTGCGCACCTGCAGCACCGCCATCAGGTTGTCGTAGACGCTCAGGCGACGGAAGATCGAGGCTTCCTGCGGCAAGTAGCCGATGCCGCGGCGTGCTCGCGCATGCAGTGGCAGAATACTGATATCTTCATCGTCGATCACAATGCGCCCGGCATCACGCGGCACGATGCCGACCACCATGTAAAAAGTGGTCGTTTTGCCAGCGCCGTTCGGGCCAAGCAGGCCAACAATCTCGCCTGATTTGACCTCAAGGCTGACATCTTCAACAACGCGCCGACCTTTGTAGGCTTTCGCCAGATGTTCTGCGATTAAAGTTGCCATACGAATCAGTTACTCTTCTTTTGGCTGCTTGCGGAGCCGTTTTTATCCTGCAGCTGCGACGGCACTAACACCGTGGTCACGCGATTGCTTTTGCCTTCGCTGTAGGCCTGCATTTTCTGCTGTTTCACCAGATAAGTGATGCGATCGCCTTTGATGTTGCTGTCCAGCTGCTCTAAATAGGCGTTGCCAGTCAGCTCAACAAAGTCGTTAGCCAGTTCGTAATGCATCTTTGAAGCGTTGCCTTTGACCGGTTTGCCGTTGTCCTGCAACTGGTAAAACGTCGCGGGCGCGCCGTAAGCGTCGACCACGGTTTTTTTGCTGTCGCCGCCAGGACGAGTAACTACCACTTTATCCGCGGTAATTTTGATCGAACCCTGCGTCACGATAACGTTGCCGGTAAAGGTGGCGACGTTGCCCAGCATATCGAGCTGCTGGTTCTGCGAATCGATGTTTACGGGCTTTTCCGAGTCGCCGGTCAGCGCGAACGCCGGCAGGCTCGCGGTCAGCAACGCGCTAACCACCAATAATTTAAGGCTGTTTTTGGATTTCATATGAGGTTTTAACCTTTTCAATTAACTCGGCGTTTTTCGTCCGTAAATTACCGCGCATTTTCATGCCGGTAGAGTTAAAACTGGTGCCCCACAGCGTAACCTGATCGTCGGACGTAACATCCTGTGTGACCAAATTGACCTGCGCATTGTCGGTTTTAATACGTTGCAGCTGAGAGTCCTGCGTCAGCGTGTTCACTTCCACATGACCATAAAGATAAAGCATGCGATCCTGCGTCAGTTTGGCTTTATCCGCTTTAACTGACCAGGTCGGCACCTTGTTCTCATCGTACGTCGTCATTACGGGTTTATCGAACCAGCTGACGCCATCGGATGAAAAATAGGTGACCTTATCGGAAACCAGCTGATAGCTGAGCGAACCTGCCGGGTTGTAGACCAGTGATTTTGAATTGGCACTGGTGTAAGTCGGCTCTTCGCCGTTGGCGGAGGGATTGGTCTGCACATCCTCATTATTTGTGAGGCTCCAGCCAATCAACACCAGCGCAATCAGGGCCAGTAACAGTGTGATCCAACGCCTGCTTTTACTCATACCGATTGCCCTTTGGCGTCATCGAATTTGTCCTGCGCGATCAGTATCAGATCGCAAATTTCGCGCACTGCGCCGCGTCCGCCGGCAATGCGCGTGGTGTAATGGGCACGTGGTAACAGCACCGGATGCGCGTCCGCCACGGCGACGCTCAATCCGACGCGGGCCATCACCGGCCAGTCGATTAAGTCATCGCCAATATAGGCAACCTGATCGGGCTGTAGCGACAGTTTATCGAGAAGCTCGGTGAAGGCCAAAAGCTTATCGGATTGCCCCTGATAAAGATGGGTAATGCCGAGCGTCTGACAGCGATCTTCCATCAGTTTTGCGTTGCGGCCGGTTATAATAGCGACTTCCGTGCCGGAGGTCAGCAGACAGCGAATGCCGTAGCCATCGCGAACGTTAAAGGCTTTCAGCTCTTCGCCGCTGTTTCCCATGTAAATCTGTCCGTCCGACATCACGCCATCAACGTCACAAATCAACAGCTTAATCTCGCGTGCGCGTGACATCACGTCCTGAGAAACGTCGCCGTAGCAGGTGGTAACCACTGCGTTTTCCTTACTCATTTTTGCTTCCCGTTTACACTACGCCAGCGCGCAGCATGTCATGCATATGAACAACCCCGAGTAGCTGATCGCCATCGGCGACCATAATCGCGGTGATATTTTTGCTCTGCATTAAATTAAGTGCGTCTACCGCCAGCATAGCAGGGCGAACGCGAATGCCGCCTGGCGTCATCACCTGCGCAATGCTTGCCTGCTGAAAATCGATGCCCATATCAAACACCCGACGCAGGTCGCCATCGGTAAACACGCCTTCGATTTTCAGCAGGTCATTAACTATGACCGTCATGCCGAGATTTTTACGCGTGATCTCCAGCAGCGCATCGCGCAGCGAGGCATCACGCGTCACGTGCGGCATTTCAGCGCCGGTATGCATGATATCGCTGACGCGTAACAGCAGCTTACGGCCCAGCGCGCCGCCAGGGTGCGAAAGGGCAAAATCCTCTGCGGTAAAGCCGCGCGCTTTCAATAGCGCAACGGCCAGCGCATCGCCCATGACCAGCGTGGCGGTAGTGCTGGTGGTCGGCGCCAGCCCCAGCGGGCAGGCTTCGTGCGGGACTTTTACACAGAGATGAATATCGGCGCTGCGTCCCATGGTGCTTTCCGGACGGCTGGTGACGCAAATCAGCGAAACGTGCAGACGCTTCAGTACAGGAATCAGCGCCAAAATCTCATTGGATTCGCCGGAGTTGGAGATAGCGATCACCACGTCGTTGGCGCTGACCATGCCCAGATCGCCATGGCTGGCCTCTGCCGGATGCACGAAAAACGCAGGTGTACCGGTGCTGGCAAAGGTTGCCGCCATTTTTTTACCGATATGCCCCGATTTCCCCATGCCCATCACCACAACTTTACCCTGGCAATAAAACATCATTTCGCAGGCACGGGAAAAGTCTTCATTGATGTATTGATCGAGCTGCTCCAGCCCCTGACGTTCAATGTCGAGAACGTCTCTGCCAGCCTGCTGAAAGTCGAAGCCGGATTCGATAGAGTGATGAGACATCGCTTTTATCCTTATTAATGCGTTTGCATTGGCTGCAGCCAGAGTACCGCGACCCAAACCATAAAGCCGCAAAGCAGCAGGGCACCGGCGAGGCGGCCAATACAGCGGCGGCGCTGCAAACAGAGCAGGGCAAACAGTGCGCTTACCCCAAGCATGATCCAGTAATCGCGAGCAAAAATATCGGTATCGAGCAGGCCGGGATGAATCAGCGCCGGTATGCCCAGTACAATGGCGATATTATAGATATTAGAGCCGATGAGGTTGCCGATGGCGATATCGTCTTCGCCTTTCAGCGCGCCCGCAATTACCGTTGCCAGTTCTGGCAGGCTAGTGCCTACCGAGATTAATGTCAGGCCGACCACTAATTCTGAGACGTTGAAGTAGTCAGCGATCACCGAGGCATTATCAATGACCATTCGGGTCGACATTGGCATAATAATTAGCGCTACGGCCAGCCACAGAAACGCCACGGTATTGCTGGCGTCATCACGCGGCAGTTCCGCCAGCTGTTCCCGCGTCAGGGTATCGTTGTTGGCGCGTTCCGCTTTGCGGGCGATGCGAATGATAAAGAGCAGATAGATCGCGGCAATGGCGATCAGCGCTAACCCGTCAAGCCGACTAAGCTCATTATCGAACAGCGTCAATCCACACAGCAGCGTCACCAGCAACATCAGCGGTAATTCGCGACGAATCAGATTCGAATGCAAGGAAAGAGGATGGAGCAACGCCGCGCCGCCCAGTATCAGCAGAATATTGGTAATGTTGGAACCGATGGCGGTACCCACGGCAATATTCATTTGCCCATGCGCCGCCGCCGAAAAAGAGACGATCATTTCTGGCAGCGACGTGCCGATGCCCACCACGGTCATGCCAATGATCAGCGGAGGAATGCCGAATGAACGGCACAGAATCGACGCACTGAACACCAGACGATCGGCTCCATACACAAGCAACATCAAACCGATGACCAACAGTGCTATGGCTAAAAACATGAAGCGTCCTTTGTCGGCTATAATCGTCGGCTTGCCGCATCCGACTTTTCCGGGCGAAATGGTGGTTAGCCGCTGATTTTGACCGTCTGTGAGCAAAAAGTAAAACGGATGCCGGTTTTCGTCACACGGTTGCGATAGTTTTCTGTGAAAGTAACGCCGTTTAGTTGTTAACCTCATCGCTGGACGAGGGCAACCTGCGTTATGTCACCTTTGAAAAAGCATTTTGTAGTGGGAGAAGTCATGAGTAGCAGTCAGGCGCCGACTAATTTGGTCGATGTGCGGGGCGTGAGCTTTGCACGGGGTAATCGACAGATTTTCGATAATATCTCGCTGACCGTACCTAAGGGAAAAGTGACAGCGATCATGGGCCCATCCGGCATCGGCAAAACCACATTGCTGCGTCTGATTGGTGGTCAGTTACAGCCAACCGCCGGCGAAATCTGGTTCAACGGCGAGAATATTCCGCAACTCTCGCGTTCACGTCTCTACGACGTGCGCAAAAAAATGAGCATGCTGTTCCAGTCCGGCGCGCTCTTTACCGATCTCAACGTGTATGACAATGTCGCCTGGCCGCTGCGTGAACATACGCGCCTGCCGGAGCCGCTGCTGCACAGCACGGTGATGATGAAGCTTGAAGCCGTGGGGCTGCGTGGTGCGGCGCAGCTTAAACCTTCAGAACTCTCTGGCGGCATGGCGCGGCGCGCGGCGCTGGCGCGGGCCATCGCGCTGGAACCAGACCTGATCATGTTTGATGAGCCTTTTGTTGGCCAGGATCCGATTACCATGGGCGTGCTGGTGAAATTAATCGATGAACTCAATCACGCGTTGGGTGTGACCTGCATCGTGGTTTCACACGATGTGCCAGAGGTATTGAGCATCGCCGATTACGCCTATATTGTTGCCGGGCAAAAGATTATTGCGCAGGGCTCAACGCAGCAGCTGCAGGATAATGAGGATGCGCGTGTTCGCCAGTTTATCGACGGCATTGCCGATGGCCCGGTGCCATTTCGCTTTCCGGCAGGCGATTACCTGGCTGACTTAACCGATTCAGGGAGATAACCCATTGATGTTTATTGATGCGATCGCTGCGCTGGGGCGAAAAGGCATAGAAACCTGTGCATCGTTTGGTCGCGCCGGTTTAATGCTTTTTCACGCGCTGGTCGGTAAGCCCGAATTTCGCAAACATGCGCCGCTGTTGATTAAACAGCTCTATAGTGTGGGTGTGTTGTCGTTGCTGATTATCGTGGTATCCGGGCTGTTTATCGGTATGGTTCTTGGGCTGCAGGGCTACCTGGTGCTGACCACTTACAGCGCTGAAACCAGCCTTGGCATGCTGGTGGCGCTGTCGTTGCTGCGTGAACTGGGTCCGGTGGTTACCGCGCTGCTGTTTGCCGGCCGCGCCGGGTCGGCGTTAACGGCAGAAATCGGTCTGATGAAGGCCACAGAACAGCTCTCCAGCATGGAGATGATGGCAGTCGATCCGCTGCGTCGGGTGGTTGCGCCACGCTTCTGGGCTGGATTTATCAGCATGCCGTTGTTAACGCTGATTTTTACCGCTATTGGCATTTGGGGCGGTTCGCTGGTGGGCGTGAACTGGAAAGGCATCGATCCTGGCTTTTTCTGGTCAGCGATGCAGAACGCCGTCGATCTACGCACCGATCTGCTTAACTGTGTTATCAAAAGCGCGGTTTTCGCCGTCACGGTGACCTGGATCGCCTTGTTTAACGGCTACGACGCGATTCCAACTTCGGAAGGGATCAGTCGTGCCACCACGCGCACCGTCGTGCATTCGTCACTGGCGGTGCTCGGCTTGGATTTTGTCCTTACCGCACTGATGTTTGGGAATTGATGCAATGAATACCAGGAAAAGTGAAATTACCGTGGGTGCCTTTTTGCTGCTGGCGCTGGTGGCCGTCGTCTTTCTTTGTCTGCGCGTTGCCGATGTGAAATCGCTGGGCAACGAACCGACCTGGCGTCTTTATGCCACCTTCGACAACATTGGCGGGCTGAAGGTCAGCTCACCAGTGAAAATCGGCGGTGTCATTATTGGCCGGGTCAGCAGCATCGCGCTGGATAAAAACTATTCACCTCGCGTGGCGATGGATATCGAGAAAAAGTTTGATCGCCTGCCGGATACCAGCTCGCTGGCCATCCGTACCCAGGGCCTGCTCGGCGAGCAATATCTGGCGATGAATGTTGGCTTTGACGATCCTGATATGGGTACCGCCACGTTGAAAGATGGCGATACGCTGCACGACACCAAGTCCGCGCTGGTGCTGGAAGACTTAATTGGTCAGTTCCTTTACAAAAGCGGCGATAATAATAGTAAACAGCAGGACGATCAGCCTGCTGCGGCTCAACCTTAAGAGGCTTTAACTATGTTTAAACGTGTATTAATGATCGCGATGCTGGTCATCGCTCCGCTGGCGGCGCAGGCGGTGGATCAAAGCAATCCTTACAAGCTGATGAATGAAGCAGCAGATAAAACTTTTACGCGCCTGAAAAATGAGCAGCCGAAGATCAAGCAAAACCCAAACTACCTGCGTGAAATTGTGCGTCAGGAATTGCTGCCTTACGTACAGATTAAATATGCTGGTGCGCTGGTATTAGGACGCTATTACAAAGAAGCGACGCCTGCGCAGCGCGAAGCCTATTTCAAAGCCTTTGCGGATTACCTTGCCCAGGCTTATGGCCAGGCGCTGGCGCTGTACAACGGTCAGACCTATCAGATTCAGCCAGAGAAACCGCTGGGCGATGCGTCAATGCTGGCGATTCGTGTGTCAATTATCGATCCCAATGGCCGTCCACCGGTTCGTCTTGATTTCCAGTGGCGCAAAAACAGCCGTACCGGCGACTGGCAGGCTTATGACATGATCGCTGAAGGCGTCAGCATGATTACCACCAAGCAAAACGAGTGGGGCGATCTGCTGCGTCAACAGGGTATTGATGGCCTGACCGCACGGCTTAAATCAGCGGCTACCCAACCGATTACGCTGGATCAGCAAAAATAATGACGACACTTCGTTGGCATCTGGATGGCAGCGCGATTCGTCTTAGCGGTGAGCTGGATCGGGAAACGCTGCTTGACCTGTGGCAGCAACGGACGTCGGTGATGAAGCAAATCGACGTTATCGATGTGTCAGCGCTGGATCGTGTGGATTCTGCCGGGCTGGCGCTGCTGGTGCATCTGCGGCAGATTGCTCAGGAGCAGGGCACCACACCGCGCTTTCAGGGAATCACCGACAAGCTGCAGTCACTGATCACTCTCTATAACCTGCAACAGATCATTACAGCTAACTGATTTTTCTCACCTTCAAAAGCCCCTGCTCAGTCAGGGGCTTTTTGCTTGTTTCGGATAAAGTCGCTTTCCACTACTATGTGTGGCTGTTTATGATCAACTGACTGTGAAAAACCATGGAAACAAGTGAAATTCAAGCCGTGCTGATGAGCGCGTTACCCCTGCAGGAAGTGCACGTTACCGGCGACGGTAGCCATTTTCAGGTTGTGGCCGTTGGCGAAATGTTCGCTGCACTGAGCCGGGTAAAGAAACAACAGGCGGTCTATGCGCCGCTGATGGCTTACATCGCGGACAACCGCATGCATGCGGTATCGATTAAGACCTACACGCCGGAAGAATGGGCGCGTGACCGTAAGCTGAACGGTTTTTAAGTTGCCGATGCGGCATCATCGATGCAGTGCCGGCAGCCTTGTAGATATATCAACAGAGAGCAGGTGTAATGGATAAATTTCGTGTGCAGGGTCCAACCCGGCTGAGTGGTGAGGTAACGATTTCTGGTGCCAAGAATGCCGCATTGCCAATCCTGTTTGCTGCGTTGCTGGCAGAAGAGCCGGTGGAAATTCAGAATGTCCCGAAGTTAAAAGACATTGATACCACCATGAAGCTGCTGAGCCAGCTTGGCGTGAAAGCTGAACGCAACGGTTCAGTGCATCTTGATGCCAGCGATGTCTCAATTTACTGCGCCCCTTACGAGCTGGTGAAAACCATGCGCGCCTCAATCTGGGCATTAGGGCCGTTAGTGGCACGTTTTGGGCAGGGTCAGGTTTCTCTGCCGGGCGGTTGTGCGATTGGCGCGCGTCCGGTAGACCTGCATATTACCGGCCTGGAACAGCTTGGCGCTGAGATCAAGCTGGAAGAAGGCTATGTCAAAGCGTCGGTCGATGGTCGTCTGAAAGGCGCGCACATTGTGATGGACAAGGTGAGCGTTGGCGCTACCGTGACCATTATGAGCGCAGCCACGCTGGCCACCGGCACCACGATCATTGAGAACGCTGCCCGCGAGCCGGAAATCGTTGATACTGCGAATTTCCTCAACACGCTGGGCGCGAAAATCAGCGGCGCAGGCACAGATAAAATCACCATCGAAGGCGTTGAACGTCTTGGCGGCGGTGTTTACCGTGTTCTGCCCGATCGTATCGAAACCGGGACTTTTCTGGTCGCGGCAGCCATCTCTGGCGGCAAGGTGCTGTGTAAAAATACGCAGCCCGATACGCTTGATGCGGTGCTGGCCAAACTGCGTGATGCCGGTGCAGATATTGAAACCGGTGCTGACTGGATCAGCCTGGACATGCACGGCAAGCGGCCAAAAGCGGTTAACGTGCGCACCGCCCCGCATCCGGGTTTTCCTACCGACATGCAGGCGCAGTTCACGCTGCTTAACCTGGTCGCAGAAGGCACCGGCGTGATCACTGAAACCATCTTTGAAAATCGCTTTATGCACATTCCTGAGCTGATTCGCATGGGTGCGCACGCTGAGATCGAGAGCAATACGGCGATTTGTCATGGCGTTGAAACGCTGTCGGGTGCGCAAGTTATGGCTACCGATCTGCGTGCGTCTGCGAGCCTGGTGCTGGCGGGTTGTATCGCTGAAGGTACTACGCTGGTCGATCGTATTTATCACATCGATCGTGGCTATGAGCACATTGAAGACAAACTTCAGGCCATGGGCGCGAACATCGAACGCATCAGCGGCGAGTAAATCGCGGCAACAATAAAACGGTCGGGCTTATCCCGGCCGTTTTTTTCGTTTTTTTCACTTGGATTTATGCTGGTGGATCACAGCGATGTACGCAACGGATCCTCTTTTGACGAGGATCGGATCAGGCGTTTACGATCCAGCAGCTTGTGGGTGATCGGATCGTAATAGCGGCTTGGCCAGATTTCAGCAGGATGCACATTGATTGCACCAGCGATAAGCCATTCTCCTTTAGGCCAGGGACGCGTGAGCGCATTCGCCAGCGTAGATGAGCTCAATCCTGCCTGACGCGAAACCGCTGCCAGTGAGGTGCCTTTTTTACGCAGGGCGGCGATGATATCCGCCGGATGCCAGTCCTTGTGAGATGCGTACATACGATCTGCTCCTTTTGCGAAGGCAATTTATTGGAAATAAAAGCGCTTAAAAACTCCACGCGTATCCGATAACTACGTCATAAATTCAAACAAATAAAGGCGTTGTTTAAGAATTTATAGCAGAAGTTTCCAATAAGTTTCCAGAAATATTTCCGCCACGAAACAATTTTGCGTGGGGTTTCGCAAAAGGAATGTAATAGCCTGCAAGAGGGGAGAATCGGAAGCCGGACGGCTTCCTGATTGGCTTAAAAATCGCGTTGAACAGACATATGCGCCAGTGCTTCCAGCGCGCTGCGCCATGGGGTTTCCGGCAGCACTTTCAGCGCCGCGATGGCTTTGTCCGCTTCCTGCTCGGCGCGTTGCCGCGTCCATTCCAGTGAACCGCATTGCTGCATAGTCTCCAGCACCGGATCGAGCAGATGGCGGCCGTTGCCCTGTTCGATAGCCTGACGAATCATCGCCGTCTGCTCACTGCTGCCGTGGCGCATAGCATGCAGCAGCGGTAACGTAGGCTTGCCTTCGCTCAGGTCGTCACCAACGTTTTTGCCCAGCGTCTGGCCGTCGGCACTGTAATCGAGCAGATCGTCGATCAGCTGAAAGGCAGTGCCGAGAAAACGACCGTAATCCTGCAATGCCTTTTCCTGTGCTGGCGATGCGTCAGCTAAAATCGCCGAAGCCTGCGCCGCCGCTTCAAACAGCCGCGCCGTTTTGCTGTAGATCACATGCATGTAACTCTCTTCGGTGATATCCGGATCGTTACAGTTCATTAGCTGCAGCACTTCGCCTTCTGCGATCACGTTTACCGCTTCTGACATCAGTGCGAGGATCTTCAGCGATCCCATGCTGGTCATCATTTGAAAAGCGCGCGTATAGATAAAATCGCCGACCAGCACGCTGGCAGCGTTGCCAAAAGCCGCATTGGCCGTGGCTTTGCCACGACGCATGTCGGACTCATCCACCACGTCATCATGCAACAGCGTGGCGGTATGAATGAACTCAATCAGCGCGGCGTTAACGACGTGCAGTTTACCTTCGTATCCCATGGCGCGAGCTGCCAGCACGGCAATCATCGGCCGAATGCGTTTACCGCCGCCGCTGATAATGTAATATCCCAACTGATTGATGAGCGTCACATCTGAATTCAGCTGTTCGAGGATGGTCTCGTTGACCGCCGCCATATCCTGCGCGGTGAGTTCATTAATCTGTTCTAAGTTCATCAGTCTGTTCAGCTTTGGCTCAGTTTATTGCCATGGTAAAGGTTTTTACCGGCAGAATGTCAGGGAATCTGTTACTGGATTGTACTCGAAAAATCGGGATGAGAAACGTGAGCGATTGTGCTGCGCTTTTTTTCTGCGATCCTTTGCAAAGTGCTCTTGTCTTCTGAACGAGTATTGCGTAGAATTCGCGCCCTATTATGAATATTTATCGCGCCGCCTGAATTCAACGAAAGGCAAGCGCAGAAGCGGAGTTCTATATGTACGCGGTTTTCCAAAGTGGTGGTAAACAACACCGAGTAAGCGAAGGTCAGACCGTTCGCCTGGAAAAGCTGGACATCGCAACCGGTGAAACTATCGAGTTTGACCAGGTTCTGATGATTGCTAACGGCGAAGAAGTAACTATCGGTGCGCCACTGGTTTCAGGCGGCGTGATCAAAGCTGAGATCGTTGCACACGGTCGTGGCGAGAAAATCAAAATCGTTAAGTTCCGTCGTCGTAAGCATTATCGTAAGCAGCAGGGCCACCGTCAGTGGTTCACTGATGTGAAAATTACCGGCATCAGCGCTTAACAGGAGATCTGACAAATGGCACATAAAAAGGCTGGTGGCTCGACTCGTAACGGTCGTGACTCCAATGCAAAACGTCTGGGTGTTAAACGTTTCGGTGGCGAATCAGTTCTGGCTGGTAGCATCATCGTTCGTCAGCGTGGCACCAAGTTCCATGCAGGTAGCAATGTAGGCTGTGGTCGTGACCACACTCTGTTTGCAACCGCAGACGGCAAAGTTAAATTCGAGATCAAAGGCCCGAACAACCGTAAATATATCAGCATCGTTGCTGAGTAAGGTTTTCGCGCTTCGGGCTGGCAACGGCCTGCAATGACGAATTGAAGCCCCGCAGCTCTTGCGGGGCTTTTTACATTCTGCTGCTGGCAGGGCGATAAAAACCCGGCCAGAGCAATTCGATTGCTGTACACTTTATGTGCGAATTTTAGTGAAACAGAGTAGATGTTCCGCCGCCGGTCAGCACAGAAGACCCTGGCGGACCCGTCTGGCCGCATTTGTCTGGTCAGGCGAAAAAGTGACGGAGAGAAAAGATGAAGTTTGTTGATGAAGCAACCATTCTGGTGGTTGCAGGTGATGGTGGCAATGGTTGCGTGAGCTTCCGTCGCGAGAAATATATTCCCAAAGGCGGCCCTGACGGCGGCGATGGCGGCGACGGTGGCGACGTGTATCTGGTTGCTGATGAAAACCTCAACACGCTGATTGATTATCGCTTTGAAAAAGCGTTCCGTGCTGAACGTGGTCAGAATGGCCAGAGCCGTGACTGTACCGGCAAGCGCGGTAAAGATATCACCATCAAAGTACCGGTGGGGACGCGCATTATCGATCAGGGCACCGGTGAAACACTGGGCGACATGACGCGCCATGAGCAGAAGCAGATGGTCGCCAAAGGCGGCTGGCATGGCCTGGGCAATACCCGTTTTAAATCGTCGGTGAACCGTACGCCGCGCCAGAAAACCATGGGCACGCCAGGTGAGAAACGCGATCTGCAGCTGGAATTAATGCTGCTGGCAGACGTTGGCATGCTTGGCTTGCCTAACGCTGGCAAGTCGACCTTTATCCGTGCGGTTTCTGCCGCCAAGCCAAAAGTCGCGGATTATCCGTTTACTACGCTGGTGCCAAGCCTTGGCGTCGTGCGTATGGATGCCGAAAAGAGCTTTGTTATCGCCGACATTCCTGGGCTGATCGAAGGCGCCGCCGATGGCGCAGGCCTTGGCATTCGCTTCCTGAAGCACCTTGAGCGTTGTCGTGTGCTGCTGCACCTCATCGATCTGGCGCCGATTGATGAATCCGATCCGGTTGAGAACGCCCGCATCATTCTCGGCGAGCTGGAAAAATACAGCGAGAAGCTGTTCCAGAAACCGCGCTGGCTGGTGTTCAATAAAGTTGACCTGCTGGACGAAGAAGAAGCACAGGCACGTGCTAAAGCGATTGTGGAAGCGCTGGGCTGGGATGAGAAATATTATCTGATCTCTGCGGCCAACCGGGTAGGTGTTAACGCACTCTGCTGGGACGTAATGGCCTTTATCGTGGCTAACCCGAAAGCGGCTGAGCTGGAAGAGATGCAGACCGAGAAAGTGGAATTCATGTGGGACGACTACCATCGCGAAGCGCTGGAAAATGTTGAGCCTGAAGAAGAAGACGATCTTGATGATGACTGGGATGAAGACGACGAAGAAGGTGTTGAATTCATCTATCAGCGTTAAGCGAACTTAACGTGATAAAGGGCCGTGAAACCGGCCCTTTTTTTATGCCTTTCAGCCGAGTACCGCGACCGACAACCGGGCGCTGCAGCAGAGCTGATCGCGCGCGTTAAAAATCTCAATTTGCCAGGATTGATGCGTACGCCCGAGATGAAGCGGGCGACATACGCCGCGCACTTTGCCACTGCTGGCTGCCCGATGATGGCTGGCATTGACCTCAATGCCCACCACGCTCTGGCCCGTGTCAACACAGAGATAGCCCGCTATCGAACCCATGGATTCCGCCAGCACCACCGACGCGCCGCCGTGCAGCAAACCAAAAGGCTGGCGCGTGCGCGCATCCACCGGCATTTCCGCTTCCAGGCTCCCTGCATCGATGCGGGTAAAAACGATGCCCAGATGCGCAACCAGGCAGTTTTCGCCCATGCGATTCAGCTCGGAAAGATCGACCTGACGTTTCCAGATAGCGCTCATGATCAGGCGCCCAATGTCGCGCCGCCATCGATCACGATATCCTGCATCACGATGTGGCTGGCGAGATCCGAGGCGAGGAAAAGCACCGCGTTGGCAATCTCCTGCGGCTGCGCGATCTTCTGCAAAGGAATGCCGATCTTATATTGATCCGGGAAACCGGCGATGGTGCGCTGTTCGGCATCCGGCGTGTGCCACAGGCTGCGCTGCATATCAGTATCGGTTGAGCCGGGCGACACCAGGTTACAGCGCACGCCGTGCGGCGCCATTTCCAGCGCTACCGACAGGCACAGGCTGCGCAAGGCCGCTTTGGAAGCGCCATAGGCGGACATACCAATGCGCGGTGCGTGCGCCGAGTTAGAGGCAAGCGTGACGATGGCGCCACTGCGCTGCTCACGAAAGCGCGGCAGCGTTTGCTGGAACAGGTTAAATGCGCCGCCGACGTTGACCGCCATCAGCGCCTGAAAATCGGCAACCGGCAGCGTATCGGTAGCGCCGATACGCAGGATACCGGCACCGTTGACCAGCACATCCAGCTGTTTTTGCTCTGCCAGCAGCGGCTGGCAAACGCGGGCAACCTGATCGGCATCGGCCACATCCAGCGTCACGCAGCGAAACGGATAATCCGTCTGCCTGAACTGCCGATCAAATCCCACCACCTGCGCTCCGGCCTGCTGAAAGGCGAGCGCGATATGATAGCCAATGCCTTGTCCGGCGCCGGTTACCCAGACCTGCTTTGCGGTGAAATCGATATTCATGGCTGCGGCTCGCGTGACAGCAATGCCCACCAGCCGTTGATGCTGGGATCTTTTGCCAGGCTCACAAAGTCGATGTCAGCGTGCACCTGACGCCAGCGGGCGGCCAGCGTCATCACCCGCACGGAATCGAGGCCATAATCGATCAGGTTATCGTCATCTTCCGGCTGATCATCATCTTCCAGCAGCGGCAGAACCATAGCGCGCAGCTCCGCCTTGTCGAGCGGCAGCGGCATCAGATCGCGGGTCATCACTACGCGGCCGCTGCGGCCTGCGGTGTAAGTCAGCGCCATCATATGCTCTTCACGGGTAAAATCGGCCAGCGCATCGGCCACCATAAAGGGTTTGATGTTACGCATGAAGGCGTCGGTGGCGGTGGTCAGGCAGCCAATATGGGCATACACGCCGCAAATAATCAGCTGATCGCGGCCCATTTCATGCAGCGTCTCTTCCAGCGGCGAGCGATGAAATGCGCTGTAGCGCCATTTCACCAGCACATGATCGTCAGCGTCCGGTGCCAGCGCCGCCGCCACTTTCTGCTGTTCAGGATGCTTGTTCAGTCCCGGTCCCCACATGTCATTCAGCAGGGCGCGATCGGCATCGCTCTGTTCATTCGGTTGCGCGGTATAAAACACCGGCACACCTTGCGCTTTGCAGTAGCGGCGCAAGCAGGCAATGTTCTCTACTACCTGCTGAATCATCGGACTGTTCTCGCCCCAAAAATTGAGAAAATAGTCCTGCATGTCGTGAATCAGCAGCGCGGCGCGCGGCGGCTCAAAAGCCCACTGTACTTTGTTCTGCGGCAGGTCTGCCGCGTCAGGCAGCGCGTAGTCGGCCAGTTTGGGAATGGTCATTGTGGTTCTCCAGATTCAGTTCAGGCTTGCTGCTCAGCAAGCTGTTGGCGCAGACGTTTTTTATCCACCTTGCCAACCGGTGTTAATGGCAGAGCATCAACGCAGGTGATGCGATCGGGCAGTTTGAACTCCGCCACGCCGAGCTCGCGCAGATGACGACGCAGCATCACCGGTTTGATTGGCTGCCGCACCACGATAAACGCACAGCTCTTCTCGCCCATCAGGCTGTCTTCCATCGAGACCAGCGCGGCATGGATCACATCGCTATGCTTCAGCAGCAGGTTTTCGATCTCTTCCGCCGCGATCTTCTCACCGCCGCGGTTGATCTGATCTTTCTCCCGGCCCTGCACGCGAATATAACCCTCGGCATCAATGGCGATCAGATCGCCCGAGCAGTAGAAACCGTTGTCATCAAAGCTGACGGCGTTGTGATCGGGGCTTTGATAGTAGCCGCGAAAGGTATACGGACCGCGCGTCATCAGGCGACCCGTGCTGCCCGTTGGCAGCGGATGACCCTGCTCATCGGCAACCCACACTTCATCATCGGGCGAGATAGGGCAGCCCTGGGTAGTAAAAATGCGCGCGTCGCTGTCATCAAGGCGCGTGTAGTTGACCAGCCCTTCCGCCATGCCAAACACCTGCTGTAGCTGACAACCGATTTCAGCCGGAATGCGCGCAGCGAGCACGTCGCTCAGGCGAGCGCCGCCGACCTGCAACAATTGCAGCGAGGCGAGCTGCTGGTTGCCGCCCCATTCGTTGATTGCTTGCAGCCACAGGCTTACCGCAGGCGGCACCAGCGCCGTGACGTTGATCTGATGGCGCGCAATTAGCGGAAAGCAAAGGTTGGCGCTGGGATCACTGGCCAGAATAACCCGGCCACCGGCGTAGAACACACCCAGCGCGCCAGGAGAACTCAGCGGGTAGTTGTGCGCCGCGGGCAGGGCGCAGAGATAGCGCGTATCGGCGGTAAACTGGCAAATCTCCACGCTGCCGCGAATGCTGTAGTAGTAATCGTTATGGGTGCGCGGAATCAGTTTTGGTGTGCCGGTGCTGCCGCCGGAGAGCTGAAAAAAAGCCACTTCATCGGCGGGCGAAGGCGAGGCTACAAAATCCTCTGCCGCTTCGTTGATGAGCGTCGTCAGCGATTGCGTGTCATCGGTGCCATTAATGAAAGCCAGCGTGCGCAGCTCGGGCTGCTGGTGACGAAGCGCATCCAGCCAGAGATCGTCGGCAAACAGGCTATGCTGACGATCGGCAATCAGCAGAGCAGGTGAGATCAGTTTGGCATAGGCGCTCATTTCGGTGCGCTGATGGCTGAACAACGCGTTCACCGGCGCCACGCCGATTTTAAACAGGGCAAACAACACAATGTAAAACTCAGCAACGTTGCCGAGCTGCACCAGTGCGGTATCACCCTGTTTCAGGCCACGCCGCTGGAGCGCGGCGGCAAGGCGGTCTGACTGCTGCGCCAGCTGGCGATAGGTGAGCTGCTGTTCACCACAGATCACCGCCACGGCATCGTTTTCCGCCTGACGGTTAAGGATGTCAGTGAGCGGCAGGTCGATCCAGTAGCCTTTTTGGCGATAGCGCGCGGCGAGATCGTCAGGCCAGCGCGTATAGGAAATAGTCATAGTGGCTTCTCTTATTGCAATCCAAAAGCGCGCAGCATGGTGTCGAGCTTAACGCCGGTTTCATTCCATTCAGATTCCGGCGAGGAATCGGGCACGATGCCTGCGCCGGCAAACAGTCGCACGCGTGTGTTATGAACGGTGCCGCAGCGAATCGTCACGACCCATTCGCCGTCGCCTGCTTCGTTACACCAGCCGACGATGCCGCCAAACAGATGGCGATCAAAAGGTTCCAGCTGAGCAATCAGCTTTTGTGCCCTGGCGTGCGGAAAACCGCTGAGTGCAGGCGTCGGATGCAGCAGGCTGGCGAGAGATAATGCGTTATCGCGTGGATCGCGCGCTTCGCCGTTGATCCAGGTGGCCAGATGCCACAGTGTTGGCGTGGTCACCAGCTGCGGCGTTTCCGGCACCGAAAGCAGCGAACTGCGGCTTTGCAGCACATCGCGCATCGCATCGGTAACCAGCTTGTGCTCGTGACGATCTTTAGAGGAGTGCATCAGGCGCTGGCCGACAGCATTATCCTGTTGCCGATCCTGCTGACGCCGCGCGGAACCGGCTAACGGGCAGGAGCTGAACTCGCCGTTTTGCTTACGTAACAGCAACTCCGGGCTGGCGCCGAGCAGTGAGCCGCCGTCAGGCAGCGGCACATGGAAGTTATAGCTGGTGGGATTCTGGTTAATGATACGGCGCATCAGCATGGCGGTATCGACCGGCCGCTCGGTGGTGATATCCATCAGCCGCGACAGCACGACTTTATCCAGTTCACCCTGCGAGGTGGCGTTTACCGCTTGTGCCACCATGTCGGTAAAGGCGGCATGATCCGGCAGCGCAGTGCGGCTTGTTACCGTGGGTAAAGGCGTATCGGTAAAACCGCCAGCGAGCTGCTGACGATCAAAAAAGTGGCTCGCTTCGGGAATGAACAGCGCCGAAGGCTGACTCGCATCAAAAGGAATCGCGCCGACCATAATGGGATTTTGAATGCCCTGTTGCTTCGCCTCGCTGAACTGTTGGCGAAGCTGGCATTGAAACGCGCCATCGGGCTGTTCAGCGCCTGCCACCGGCGTGGTCAGTCGACTAAAGCACCCTTGAGTCCACAGGCTGCGCCAGGGAGACAGATAGAAGAAGCCGCGACTGACGGCGTCAAAATCCTCTACAAAGGCATTTTCAAACACGGAAGTTTCCACCATAATCCAACCTCTAAATGATAAGAGTAGTGATAATTATTATCATTTGTATTGTGGCTCTGTAACCTACGTCGATTGCCGTTCAGAGTCAATAAACAGGGCGCATTTTCTTCGCGTCGAGCCGTCAGACGGCGATTTTTGCGCCTGTTTGACCGCCGCTTTAAAGGAGTGAATTACGTGAAAGCCAGACCGTTTATTGTTACCGCCACGCTGCTGTGCTCGCTGTTTAGCATGATGGCGCATGCTGCCGGAAGCTGGCCGCGCGAGATTAAAAGTGCGCAGGGCACCCTTACCCTGGCGCAGGCACCACAGCGGATTGTTTCTACCAGCGTTACCCTGACCGGATCGCTGCTGGCCATTGACGCGCCGGTTGTCGCCAGTGGCGCCACCGCACCGGGCGGCCGTCTGGCGGATAAGCAGGGCTTTTTCCATCAGTGGGGCGACGTCGCCGCGCAGCGCGGCGTGAAGCGTCTCTATATTGGTGAAGCCAATGCCGAGGCGATTGCGGAACAGGCGCCGGATCTGATTGTGGTCAGCGCCACCGGCAACGACTCCGCCATTAAGCTGGTGGATCAGCTGTCGGCAATTGCACCGGTGCTGGTGGTTAATTACGATGATAAGAGCTGGCAGCAGGTGGTTGCGACGCTGGGAGAGGCCACCGGGCATGAGGCGAAGGCAGCGCAAATTGTGAAGGATTTTGATCGTCGCGAAGCGGCGCTGAAGAAGAAGATCACGCTGCCACCACAGCCCGTCACGGCAATGGTGTATAACGCCGGTGGCCGCTCCACCAATATCTGGACCGCTGATTCTGCGCAGGGAAAGCTGCTGCAGCAGCTCGGTTTCACGCTGGCCAGGCCGCCTGTGAGTCAAACCAGCCACAGCATGGGTAAGCGAAAAGATATCATTCAGTCTGGCGGTGAGAATCTGGCCACCGATCTCAATGGCCAGAGCTATCTGCTGTTTGCCGCCACGGAGGCGGACGCCAGCGCCCTGATGCAAAATCCGTTTCTTGCCGATACCGCGGCGGTAAAAGCAAAACGGGTGTATGCGCTGGGCACCGATACCTTCCGTCTGGACTACTTTAGCGCCAGCAACCTGCTGACGCGGCTGGAAACCCTGTTCACATCCTCATGAGAGCGAGGCGGCAGGCTGACGGTAACGGCGTAAACCGCGCAGCGTCAGCAGCATAACAACCGCCACCAGCGCGGCGGCGGCGCCAAATACCGTCGCTGCCTGCTGCGGCAGCAACAGCGATCCCATGCCGCCTAACAGCGCGGCACCAAGCGCATCGCCGGTGACATTCTGCGCCGTCCACAACCCGTTTACCCTTCCTAATAACGCATCCGGTGTGAGCGACTGAATCATGGCGTACTGCAACAGGCTGTTGATCGCGCTGAGCCAGCCAAACGCCACCAGGCAGAGCAGCGCCAGCCAAAATTGCGGCATCAGGCTAAAAAGTGCCAGCGCGATAAAAGCCAGCAGAGCGGTGATCAGCATCAGTTGACCGGGGCGGGCTGCCGTTTTGAGCTGGCCGCTGGTTAAGGCGCCGATTGCCGCACCGGCAGGCACGGCGGCATACATCAGGCCAATTTGGGCCGGTGCCACCAGCCAGTGCGGTGCCAGCGCCGGATACAACACGCGAACCGCACTTGCCAGGGTAATCAGCGCGCCGATCAGCGCAGCCGATCCCACCAGCGGGCTGGCCAGCAGAAAAGAGAAACCACCCGCCAGCGCCCGCAGGGGATTTTCGCGCGGCTGTGGCGGAGGTGGCAATGCGGGCAGCCGCAGCAAGGGCAGCAGCGTCAACAGCGTGCCCAGCGCCGCCAGCGCATAGTTCCAGACCACGCCACCGCTGGCGATCACCAGGCCACCTACCGCCGGTGAAAGGATTGAGCCAAACCGCACTGTCAACATGGTGATGGCACCCGCCTGCATCAGATTTTCGCGTCCTACCAGCGCGGGTGTGGCAGCCAGCAACGCGGTAACGCCAATGGCACCGAAAAAGCCATCCCACAGCGCCAGCAAATAGATCGCGGTGAGCGAGGGTGCAGGGAGCAGGGCGTTGCAGGCGAGGCCGACAAAACCGATGCCACAGGTTGAACGGGCAAACAGAATCAGCCGTTTACGTGGATAGCGGTCAGCCAGCACGCCGCCGAGCAGCAAGCCGATGAACATGCCGCCGCCCGCCAGGGTCACCGACAGGCCAACCTGCCAGCTGGAGTGGGTGAGCTGCTGAATTTGCACCGGCACCGCCACCACCAGCATGCCAAGCGCCAGAATCGAGAGAAAACGCGCAACGAACACGGCGCGAAAGTCGGGATGGGTTTTTAATAAGCTGAGGTCAATCAGATGGGAAGATTTCTTCATTACAATGCCTTGCAGCAATTTACGCGTCAGATCGGTATTGAGTCATGGTAACATAGGTAATACGAGTAATAACGATAATAACAATCATTATCATGTTTGCACCGCGGCCAACGGGCCGCCGAAAGCGGAGAGCGTAATGCGCCAGGCTGGCGGAATCACAGGTCTGTTACTGCTGTTGATCATCCTTTCGGCGTTGAGCGTAATGCTGGGCGCCAAATCTATCCCGCTTCAAACGGTTGCCGACGCGCTGACCAGCCAGTGTCATCGCGCGGATTGCTTGATCGTGCGTGAAGCACGCATACCGCGCACGCTGGCCGGCTGGCTGGCCGGTGCCGCACTGGGCCTTGCTGGGGTGCTGATGCAAACCCTAACGCGCAATCCGCTCGCCGATCCCGGTATTTTAGGCATCAATGCCGGTGCCGGCTTTGCGGTGGTGATCGGCATCGCGCTGTTTGGCGCCGATACGCCAGCGGCCTGGCTGTGGTTCTCCTTCGGTGGTGCACTGCTCGCCTCGCTGCTGGTGGCGCTCACCGGTGCTATCGGCGGCGGACGTGCCAATCCGGTGCGGCTGACCCTGGCGGGCGTGGCGCTGAGTGCCGTGCTGGAGGGACTGACCTCCGGTATCTCTTTGCTCAATCCGCAGATTTACGATCATCTGCGCTTCTGGCACACCGGTTCGCTGGATATTCGCAGCATGTCGATGCTGGCCACCGTGGCGCCAGCGATTGCCATCGGCACGCTATTGGCACTGACACTGGCGCGACCACTGAACAGTCTGAGCATGGGCGGCGAACTGGCTACCGCGCTGGGCACGCGCGTGGTTGGCACCCAGCTGGCTGGCCTGCTTGCCATTACGTTGCTGTGCGGCGCAGCCACCGCAGCCGTCGGCCCGATCGCCTTTCTTGGCCTGATGGCTCCGCATATTGCGCGACGTCTGGCGGGCGACGACCATCGCTGGTTGCTGCCCATTACCCTGTTGTTAACGCCTTGCCTGCTGTTGGCTGCCGACATCATCGGTCGCCTGTTGGTGCCCGGTGAACTGCGCGTTTCCATCGTGACCGCTTTTATCGGTGCGCCGGTGCTGATTGTGCTGGTGCGCCAGCAGATGGGGAGACGATAACGATGCGTGCTCTCTGGCCATGGCTGCTGCTGGCGGCGTGTTTTGCGCTGGGTATGCTGGCGCTACAAAGCGGTAATCTGGCGTTCACCTCTGCTCAGGTCTGGCAGGCACTGACCGGTAGCGCGCCGCGCAATGTGGCGTTGATCGTGATCGACTGGCGGCTGCCTCGCGTGTTGACGGCGCTGCTGATTGGCGCGGCGCTCGGCGTCAGCGGTGCTATTTTTCAGTCGCTGTTACGTAATCCCCTCGGCAGCCCGGATATTCTCGGTTTTAACACCGGCGCCTATACCGGTGTGCTGGTCGCGCTGGTGCTGTTTGACCAGAGCATGGGCGGCATGACCGCAGCCGCTATGGTGGGCGGTATCGCCACCGCGCTACTGGTATGGCTGCTCGCCTGGCGTAACGGCGTCGATACCTTTCGCCTGATTATCGTTGGCATCGGCATACGGGCGCTGTTAATGGCGTTCAACAGCTGGCTAGTGATCAGCGCCTCACTGGATGCCGCGCTGAGTGCCGGGTTATGGAGCGCCGGTTCCCTGAATGGCTTAACCTGGGCGAAATTGCCGCTGACTGGCACTTTGATTGTGATGGCGCTGCTGGGCGCAGGTCTGTTGGCGCGTCGCATGCGGCTGCTGGAGATGGGCGATGAAAGCGCCTGCGCGCTGGGCGTACCGGTTGAACGAACGCGCATGCTGCTGATGCTGGTGGGTGTGATGCTTACCGCGGCGGCGACTGCGCTGGTTGGCCCTGTCTCCTTTGTGGCGCTGGTGGCACCGCAGATCGCCCGCCGCCTGGGTGGCGGTTTGCGGCTGCTGTTGCCGATGTCAGCGCTGTGCGGTGCGCTGCTGCTGCTGGGCGCGGATTTCGCTGCCCAGCGGCTGTTTCAGCCTTATCAGCTGCCGGTCGGTGTGATCACCGTTAGCCTTGGCGGTCTCTATTTACTGGCTTTACTGGTGCGGGAGTCACGACGCAAATGAATTCACGTCTGCGAGCCGAACGGCTCACGCTCGGCTATGAAAAACGCCTTATTGCCCGCGATCTGTCGGTGACCATTCCCGATGGTGAGCTTACGGTGATCATTGGGCCAAACGCCTGCGGTAAGTCGACGCTGTTGCGCACCCTGAGCCGCCTGATGAAACCGCAGGCGGGCGAGGTGTTTCTTGATGGCGAAGCGATAGCGCGTTATCCCACTAAAGAGGTGGCGCGTCGGTTAGGCCTGCTGCCACAAACCTCGACCGCGCCAGACGGCATCACCGTCAGCGAACTGGTGGCGCGCGGACGTTACCCGCATCAGTCGCTGTTCAGCCGCTGGCAGGCGGCCGATGAACAGGCGGTTCAGGAAGCGATGCAGGCCACCGGCGTGGCAAACCTGGCGCAACAAACGGTGGATACGCTCTCCGGCGGCCAGCGACAGCGCGTATGGATCGCCATGGTGCTGGCGCAGCAAACGCCGTTATTGCTGCTCGATGAGCCGACCACCTGGCTTGATATTGCTCATCAAATTGAACTGCTGGAGCTAATGCAGGATCTTAACCAACGCCATCGACGCACGCTGGTGGTGGTGCTGCACGATCTGAATCACGCCTGCCGTTACGCCACACATTTAATCGCCATGCGCGACGGGCAGATTCTGGCAGAGGGAGCGCCAAAAGCGATCGTCAATGAAGCGTTGATAGAAGCGGTATTTGGGCTGCGCTGTACCATTATCGACGATCCGGTTTCTCACACGCCGCTGATTGTGCCGCTGGGCCGGAAGAAATAACGCCGCCTCGCGGCGGCGTAAAAGTCAGAACCGGCTGAGCAGCTGGTTCAACTGCGGTCCAAGGCGGGTAAATATCGGTGGCGAAATGATATCGACATGCGCACAGGGCTGCGGCCAGATCTCAAGGCTGCCGACAAAGGGCGCCCAGGCGCGTTGCGGATCCTGGCCCGGCTGCTGCGTCTCCTCCGCAAGAAATAACGTCGCCTTACCGGAAAAACAGGCGCTGCGTGCGGTGGTCAGCAGGCGCACCGAATCAGCATAGTTAGCCTCTATGGTGCTGAACAGCTCTGCCATCTCCTCGCCTGCGGCATTACGCTGTGCAGCAAGAAACTGCTCACGCTCACGATTAACCTCATCCAGTACCGCCTGATCCAGTACGTTCTCACCGCGCCGCTCATCCCAGTTCTGCGTTTCCGGTGGCCAGGTATCGAGCAGGCCGAGGAACGCCACCTCTTCGCCGAGCGCCTGTAAACGCGCCGCGATGCCCTGCGCCAGCGTACCGCCGAGCGAATAGCCGATGAAGTAGTAAGGCCCCTGCGGCTGCACGCGGCGCACGGTCGCCAGATGCGCATCGCATACCGCATCAAGGTGCGCGCTGTGTTGCAAAGGCCCATGCGGATGCGGCGACTGAATGCCGGTCAGCGACCAGCGTGGATCGATATAGCGCTGCAGCACGCTGAACTGCCAGGCAAAGCCGGATGCCGGATGGAAGCAGAACAGCCGTGGGCCGGTGCTTTCACGGAGCGGCAGCACCGCGTCGAAGCCAGCCGCTACCGCCTCTTCTGCATTTTCTGTTAGCTGCCGGGCCAGTTTGGCCACCGTTGATGCAATCATGATCTGGCCAACGCTGACCGGACGGTTCAGGGTTTTGCGCAGGCCCGCGGCCAGCCGCATCGCCAGCAGTGAATGGCCGCCGAGGGCAAAGAAATCGTCGTCGGCGCTAACGCTTTCGCAGCCCAGTAGCTGGCAGAATGCCGCAGCGATCTGCTGTTCGATGCCAGGCAGTGGCGCACGGCTGGCATGGGCTGCCTGTTGAGTAGGCAGCGGCAGCGCGTTGCGGTTCAGCTTGCCGTTAACGCTCAGCGGAAATTCCGCCAGCTGAACGATGGCGACTGGCACCATATGCGCCGGTAGCAGTGTGGCTAGCTGCTGGCGCAGTGCATCGCCGTCGACAGGATCGCGGGCAATCACATAGCTCACTAACTGGCGGGCATCGCCCTGAGCGGCATCCTGCTGGCCCAGTATGCAGGCGTGCGTAACCGCCTGTTCAATGCCAGGCAGGGAGCACAGCGCATGATCGATCTCATTGAGCTCAATGCGCTGACCACGAATTTTGAGCTGATCATCGCTGCGTCCAAGGTATTCCACCGCGCCATCAGGCAGCCAGCGTGCCACGTCGCCGGTGCGATACATGCGCTCGCCCGGCTGGAAAGGATCGGCCACAAAGCGGCTGGCGGTGAGATCGGGACGCGCCAGATAACCCTGCGCCAGCTGGATGCCGGTGAGATAGAGATCGCCCGCGATGCCCGGCGGTACCGGCTGCAAGCGTGAATTAAGAATGCGCAATCCAGTATTCCACACCGGAAAACCGATCGGTACGCTGGCGCCGGTCACCGCCGCCAGCTCAGGGCCAAATGCCGGATACCAGCTAACATCCACCGCGGCTTCCGTCGGTCCATACAGATTATGCAGCGGCACGGCGGTAAGCTGTTCCCATTGTCGGCACAGCGCGGTGGGCAAGGCTTCACCGCTGCAGAAAACCTGGCGCAGGCTGGCGCAGCGCGCCACCGCTTCATCATCGGTCAGCGACGCCATAAATGCGGCCAGCATCGACGGCACAAAGTGCGTGGTGGTGATCCGATGCTGGCTGAACAGCTGTTGCAACGCCTCAGGATCGCGATGCGCTTCCGGCGGTGCCATCACCAACTGCGCGCCCACCAGCAGCGGCCAGAAAAATTCCCACACCGACACGTCGAAACTGCCAGGTGTTTTTTGCAGCACCACATCGGTGGCGTTCAGCGGATAGCGATCCTGCATCCAGAGCAGACGATTGACGATCGCTTCATGGCCTACCACCACGCCTTTAGGGCGGCCGGTTGAGCCAGAGGTATAGATCACATAGGCGGCATCTTGCGGCGTTGGCATCGGCAACGGACTCGCCTCGACTACCGGCAGCAGCGCCTGATAATGCAGTTGATCCACCGCGGCCAGCACAGCAAAACGCTGGGCCAGCGCGCTGTCGGTAAGCAACAGGCGCGGCGCAGCATCCTCAAGCATCAACGCCAGGCGATCGTCGGGATAACCGGTATCAAGCGGTAGCCAGACGGCACCCACGCTGACGATTGCCTGTAGAGCCAGCGAAACAAATACCGATCGGGGCAGGGCAACGGCAACAATGTCACCACGTGTCACGCCCGCTGCCAGCAGCTGTTGCGCCAGAGCGATCACCTGCTGATGATTTTGTTGATAGGTTAGCCGGTGCCGCGCATCCGCCAGCGCAGGCGCCTGAGGCGTGCGCGCCGCCTGTTTTGCCAGCAGGCTGGCCAGCGTTTCAGCAGGCAGCGGCTGCGCGGTGTGGTTGATGTCGTCAATACGCTGCTGTTCTTCCGGCATCAACAGATCGACTGCCGCGCAGCTCAGCGTTGGCTGGGCTGCCAGTTGTTGCAGCATCAGCGGCAGGCGGCGCGCGTGCTGCTGCAACGTGGCGTGGTCATAACGCGCGGCGTTGGCCAGCAGCTCCAGCGAGATATCGCCCTGTTCGCTGAGATAGATCGCAATTTCCAGATCGCGCACCGGCCCGGAAGCCAGCTGATGGGTGATGCCCTCAACACCTGCAAAATCAAGGCGATAATCAAACATCTTCAGGTTGATTACCGGGCCATAAAGCGGCTCGCCGTCGCCAATACGACCGAGATCGCGCTGCACCTGTTCGGCGTCATAGCGTTGATGACGACGCAGCTTTTTCAGGCGATCGGCCAGCGAGGCGGCAAAAGCGCTTAACGGCTGGCTGTCATCAAGCTGCACGGCCAGCGGCAATACGTTAATCACCGGTCCGGTCGCGCAGAGCGCCGCCGATCCGATGCGGCGCATAAAGATGAAGCCGGCTGAAAAATCGTTTTGTCCACTGAGACGCGCCAGCCATAGCGCCACCAGACCGATCGCCATATCTGCGGCGCTAAGGTGCTGTTGCTGACCTTCTGCCACCAATGCGCTGAAGGCATCACGTGGCAGCGCGATCGTTTCGCGCAGAATGGTGGTACTGGCGGTTTCGCCGCTTAGCGGCTTCAGGGAAATGGACGCAGGCGGCGGCAGAAGCGCGCCCTGCTGCTGCCAGAACGCCTGGTCACGCTGCCATGCGGCGGACGCCTGATAGCGCTGATACTCTTCCACTACCTCACGGAAAGGGATAAACGGCGTCGGCTCGGGCGGCCGTTGCTGGCATAACGCGCTGTAGATCGCCGCAATGCGGCGGGTCAGGGCGGTAAAGCTAAAGCCGTCCACCACCAGATGATGAAAGCGTTGATACCAGAACCAGCGCTGCTCGCCAACGCGCAGAATCTGATGATGCCAGAGCGGCGCACCGCTCAGCACACGCAGATCGCCTGCCATATCCTGCTGCATCAGCTGGCGCGCGGCGGCAACCGGATCGGCGTGCTGACGCAAATCGTGCATCGCCGGGGCGCTGAACGATTGCGGCTGCGGCCACTGCACGGGCACACCATCCCGCTCGCCAAACGCCATATTCAGCGTATCCGCTTCCTGCATGCCGAGCACGACCGCCTGTGACAGGTACGACAGATCGAGAGGACCATTCAGTTCGACGTAATGAGCGACAGCGAAGGCGTTATGTTGCGCAGAGAGCTGATCGGCCATCCAGATACCGGGCTGGGCAGCAACCAGCGGCATCGGTGCCAGCTGCACCGCGTGCTGTGGCGTTAATGTTTCAGACATGATGATGACCCCCGATTTGCGTAGGCTCCTGCCAGTGTTGAGCCAGCCAGCTGTCGCAGGCGGCGCGCGGTTGTGGTCCAAATACCGGCTGCCAGCCCGCAGGCAGCGGATAGCCAGCGGGCCACAGGCTGTATTGCCGTCGTGCGTTACTCAGCACCTGGCACTCCAGCTGCGCATCGTCAAAAGGGTTGAGATGTTCCATGTCATTCTCCTGCAATAAAACCCGTTGGTGTGACGGTTAGCACCGTTGCCACAGCGACGTTAGCCCATCGAGCAAGCCACCGCGCCAGCACAGCGCATCGTGGCCGCCTTCAACCAGGCGATAGTTGACCTGATGTCCGGCATCGGTCAGCTGATGATGAAGATCGTGGTTGGCGGTGAGCACCAGAGGTTCCCGGCTACCTGCCTCAATAAAGAAACGTTGTGCCTGGCCTTGCCCCAAACCGGCGGCGATCTGACCGTTGAGCCAGCCAGGCTGTTGATCCGCCGCATTAAGTGCCCGATCGGGCCACCAGAACGATCCCGATTGGCTGATTGCCGCGCCGAAACGCTGTGGCCAGTGCAGTGCCGCATACACCGCTGACAGGCCGCCAAAGCTCTGGCCCGCCACCAGCGTTTGTTGTGGATCGGCGGTAAAGGGAATCGTGGTCTGCACCTTCGGCAGCAGTTCCTGTTGAGCCGCCAGCCAGAAATCGGCATTGCAGGGCAGCTCGGCGCTGCGGTGAGCGGTATCAATGACGTCAATCAGAATGTAAACCGCGGACGGCAGGTCGCCGCGCTGCGTCAGCGTATGCAAGGGGCCGGCGATGGGCATCTTTGTTGCCCAGAACTGCCCATCCAGCAGGATAGCCAGGGGGCGATCGGCGTGCGGTGCGCCGGTCTCGATGATCCAGATACGGCGCCGATTGCCCAAACGCGCACTCTGCCAGTCATGTGGCGGCGCGATGTGCGTTTCCTCGCCCCGATCTACCGCCTCCCAGAGTTGCTGATCGGGCGCGAGCGGCATATGCAACGGCGACACGCCATTGCCGCGTCCGCCGCACCAGCTGCGTAGAGGATTTAACGAATCGACCTGGGCGGCAGGAAGCAAGTCACGCCACCAGGCACGCAGCGTCATCATGTCCGGCTCGCCGTTAAAATCGCGCGCCTGGCGATCGGGAATCAGGCTGTAACTGCCACGCCAGGTTGCTGGGAGCAGATAGCTTCCCAGCCAGACGTCGGTGCCGGTTACGCGCTGCAGTGAGCGTGGAACAGCACGCTGATGATGATCGGTGACGCCGGTAATATTCAGCCAGACGCGGCGCAGAGGAGAGGTTGCTTCACTACCGTCGGCGTCGCGCCAGAAGAACGTGACGCGAAAATGGCGATCGTCTGCCGGTTCAATTCGCGGAATACCCGCCTGTTTTTGCGCCTGCCACCAGCTTTCACTGCCGGTCTCATTACTTAATAACGTCATACAGCGTGTGTCATTTCTTCCGCGTAAGCGGCCCGCGATAATGTAATGAATAATACTATTGATAATTATTTGCATTTGCAATAGGGTGTTTCCGCCCGTTCAGGCGCGGCTTTTTTCCGCACTATCCGCAGTGGCATGTCGGTGTTTTCAGCGTTGGCTGACGACCGCGGAAAAGCACTCCCGGGCAGGATTATCAAACGACATCATCGTGTTACCGCGTCCATTCTCCGACGCAGGTTGCTCAGGAATAACATAATGAAAAAACTCTCCCGACTCTCTTTTGCTGTTTTGCTTGAACTGGGGCTTATCGGTGGCGCGCATGCGGCCGAAGACAGTACGACTACCGATCAAACGGATGCTGAAAATGGCACGCTGGTGGTCACCGCGGCCCAGCAGAATATGCAGGCGCCTGGCGTTTCGACTATTACGGCTGATGAGATCAGGAAGCGGCCACCGGCGCGCGACGTCTCCGAGATTATCCGTACCATGCCGGGCGTTAACCTGACCGGCAACTCTACCAGCGGTCAGCGAGGTAATAACCGGCAGATCGACATTCGCGGCATGGGCCCGGAAAACACGCTGATCATGGTGGACGGCCTGCCGATAAGCAGCCGCAACTCGGTGCGACTCGGCTGGCGCGGCGAGCGTGATACCCGCGGCGACAGCAGCTGGGTGCCGCCGGAGATGATTGACCACATTGAGGTGATTCGTGGACCGGCCGCCGCGCGCTACGGTAACGGTGCCGCGGGCGGCGTGGTCAATATCATCACCAAAAAAGACACCAACCACTGGCATGGATCGTGGAACACCTATTACAACGTGCCGCAACATGATGAAGAGGGTGCCACCAAACGCACTAACTTCAGCCTTTCGGGCCCGCTCGGCGATGATGTCAGCTTCCGGCTGTATGGCGGCCTGGCAAAAACCCAGGCCGATGCGCAGTTTATCAATGAAGGCCATCAGTCGTTGCGGACCGGCAGCTACGCCAGCACTGTACCCGCCGGGCGCGAAGGTGTGGTCAATAAAGACATCAATGCGCTGCTGCGCTGGGCTTTTGCTCCGATGCAGGCGCTGGAGTTCGAGGCGGGCTACAGCCGCCAGGGCAACCTCTATGCTGGCGATACGCAAAACACCAATACCAGCGCGCTGGTGCAGAGCAAGTACGGCGATGAAACCAATCGGCTCTATCGCCAGAACTTTGCGCTGACCTGGACCGGCGCCTGGGATAATGGCATCAGCACCCGCAGTTACGCTCAGTATGAGAACACACGTAACTCGCGTATGAATGAAGGGCTGGCTGGTGGAACAGAAGGGATCTTCGCCAACAGCGACTTCTCCACCATTGAGCTAAACGACGTGCTGTTGCACAGTGAAATCAGCGTACCTTTCGAACTGGGCGTGAATCAAACCGCCACCTTCGGCACCGAGTGGAATCAGCAGAAGATGAAGGATGCGTCATCCAACACGCAAACCTTTATGAGCGGCGCGGTGGACGGGATTTCCGGCACTGATCGCAGCCCTTATTCGCAGGCAGAGATTTTCTCGCTGTTCGCGGAAGACAATATTGAGCTCACCGACAGCACCATGCTGGTGCCGGGACTGCGCTTCGATCACCACTCGATTGTCGGCAATAACTGGAGTCCGTCGCTGAACCTGTCGCAGGGGCTGGGCGATGATGTCACGCTGAAACTGGGCATTGCGCGGGCTTATAAAGCGCCAAGTCTCTATCAAACCAACCCCAACTATCTGCTCTACAGTCGTGGCCAGGGCTGTGCCGACAGCGCGGGTGCCTGTTATCTGATGGGTAACGACGATCTGAAAGCCGAAACCAGCATCAATAAAGAAGTCGGGCTGGAATGGAAACATGACGGTTATCAGGCGGGCGTCACCTGGTTCCGCAACGACTATCGCGACAAAATTGAGGCGGGCTACACGCCGGATGGCGTTTCCTCAGGCGGCGCAGCTGATGTTTATAAATGGGAAAATGTCCCTAAAGCGGTGGTTGAAGGCCTGGAAGGTACGCTGAATTTGCCGGTCAGCGACAGCATCAGCTGGAACAACAACATCACTTATATGCTGCAGAGTAAAAACAAAGAGACCGGCGATCGCCTGTCGATTATTCCGGAATATACCCTCAACTCAACGTTGAGCTGGCAGGCTATGCCAGATCTTTCCCTGCAATCAACCCTCACCTGGTACGGCACGCAAACGCCGAAGAAGTATAATTACAAAGGTGATGCGGTTACCGGCAGTGAGAAAGATGAGGTGAGCCCGTACTCTATCGTTGGCCTGAGCGGCACGTATGATGTTAATAAGTACGCCAGCGTGACGCTGGGCGTCGATAACCTGTTTGATAAGCGGCATTATCGTGAAGGCAATGCGCAGACCACCGGCAACTCGGCGACCAACGCCTGGATGTATGGCGCGGGTGCCAACACCTACAACGAATCAGGCCGCACTTACTACGTTAGCGTCAATACGCACTTCTGATCGAACAGGGCGGCATTGCGCCGCCCTGTTTATCCTGTGACTAATGCACTCAGCCTCAGTTATTACTGTAGATATCTTTGTAGAGACGGCTTTCAAATCGCACCAGCGGCACTCTGCGAATACGCTGATCTTCTGGCGGCACGGCATAACCTGACAGGAACTGCACAAAGGCCACGCGCTGACCGCTGGCGGTGGTGATAAAACCCGCCAGATTATAAACGCCCTGCAACGAGCCAGTTTTCGCCGACACTTTGCCATCCACTCCCGCTTCGTGTAGACCGCCGCGATAACGTAACGTGCCATCGTAGCCCGCTAACGGCAGCATCGAAATATAGTTGAGCGTCTGATCATTTTTCGCAATGTACTGCAACACCTGCATCATGGTGTCAGGTGCGATCAAATCGTGACGTGACAGCCCTGAGCCATCAACCTGAATGCTGTTGCCCATATCAACGCCCGCTTTGGCCTGCAAAATCCGGCGCACCGCATCCGATCCCGCACGCCAGGTACCGGGCACGTTAAAATAGTGATGGCCAATGGTGCGGAAAACGGTGTCGGCGATCATGTTGTCTGACTTTTTCAACATGGTTTTTAACAGATCATGCAACGGCGCTGACTGTTTTTGTGCCAGCACGGTACCGGCAGGGGTTTCACGCGTCTGACGCACCACGTGACCGCTGATGTCGATATCGGCAGCGCGTAATTGGGCTTTAAGAATCGCGCCTGACCAGGCTGCACCATCCTGAATAGCGAAGGCCAGCGGCAGCGGTTCAGCACGCTGGCGCATACAGCCAGTGAGCGTGTAGCGGTTCAGTTCGCCCGGCACCACATCAAGTTCACAGTACTGCGCTTCACCAGAGTTCTTACCCAGCGTTTTCACCTGGCTGAACATGGTTACCGGATAGTAATCGGCAACGCGGATAAAGGCATTTTCGCCAGCGGTCGGCGAACTGTAGAGCGACACGGAAAAGCAGTTTTTGTCTATAATTGCCGCGGCGGGGGGTGCGCTAAAACATTGGGTCAAATCGTTCCATGGCCAGCCGGGTGCTTCATCGTGGCTGGCAAAGACCGAGGTATCGATCACCAGGTTACCTTTGATATGCGTGATGCCCTGCTTTTTAAGCTGCGCCACCATATTGCGGGTGTCCTGACGGCCGAGCGTTGGGTCACCGCCAAAGCGCGCGATTAGATCGCCGTTTAAGGTGCCGTCAGAAAGTGAGCCATGCGTTTCCAGCGTCGTCTGGAAACGAAAATCGGGACCCAGCTCAAGCAGTGCGGCCAGCGCGGTCACCACTTTCATGGTGCTGGCGGGCAGGGCCATCTGTTTGCTGTGGTAATCGATAATCGGTGCCGATGCGCCTACTTTTTGTACCATCAGTGCGAGGTTCGCGCCATCAGGCAAATACTGCATGTAATCCTCAATGGGAGCTGCCTGGGCTTGCAGCATAAATGCGCAGGTTAATCCGGTAACAAGTCGTGAAAATCGCATAATCTCGCGGTAACTGACGGAAGAAGGCGACCATACTACGGTGCATTGAGGTGGAAAGTAAACGATGACCCAAGCTGAACTCTGGGTTAAAATACGTATCAAAATGCAAAACCATTTCCTGGCCTGGAAACTTTTCCGGGTCAGGATACTTTTGTTTGCAAAACCTGTGTAGGCGCTGCAGAAGGTGACTTTTGCGTTCAGCTGTCAGGATGGACACCTGGTATAAACAGGAACGACAACGAGGGTATCAAGATGAACCAAATTCCGATGACGTTAAGGGGCGCAGAAAAGCTGCGTGAAGAGCTTGAAGAGCTGAAAACCGTTAAGCGCCCCCGAATTATTGCCTCAATTGCTGATGCGCGTGAGCATGGCGATTTGAAAGAGAACGCGGAATACCATGCTGCGCGTGAAGAGCAGGGATTCTGTGAAGGCCGCATTCAGGAGATTGAAGCAAAACTCTCTAATGCGCAGGTTATTGATGTCACGAAAATGAATGCCAACGGGCGAGTCATTTTCGGGTCAACCGTTAGCGTGCTGAATGTCGATACCGATGAAGAAGCGACCTATCGCATCGTCGGCGACGATGAAGCAGACTTTAAGCAAAATCTGATTTCGGTGAACTCACCGATGGCGCGCGGACTGATTGGTAAAGAAGTGGATGATGTGACCGTGGTCAAAACACCAGGTGGCGACGTCGAGTATGAGATTCTGAAGGTAGAGTATCTCTAAGCACTTCTGTTACGCTGATAAGCGCGACGCATTGTAAAGAAAGGAAAAAGGCCGCGGTGCGGCCTTTTATCCCTGGCTGGAGCGTGTCACTTTCTCTCGCGCTTAACGCGGTAGAGAAATTTTGCTCTCTTTAGAAGGGCGGAACAGCACCAGCGTTTTGCCAATGACCTGAACGTTACTGGCGCGTGTTTCGCGCACGATAGCCTCGACAACCAGATTTTTGGTTTCGCGATCTTCAGTGGCAATTTTCACTTTGATCAGCTCGTGGTGTTCAAGCGCCTGTTCGATTTCGGCCAGCACACCTTCGGTCAGGCCATTGTTACCCAGCATCACGACAGGTTTCAGTGGATGGGCAAGACCTTTCAGGTGCTGTTTTTGTTTGGTACTCAGATTCATCGTATTTTTTACTTACTTTGGGATTGAAAACGGTTCATTCTACCGCCATCTCTGGTATATCACCAAATCGGCGTGCCGATTTGTGCGGTTATTTATCGCATCGATGAAGAATAGTTGGAAAAAGTATGACGGGTAAAAAGCGTTCGGCCAGCTCAAGCCGCTGGCTGCAGGAACACTTTAGCGATAAATATGTGCTACAGGCACAGAAAAAAGGGTTGCGGTCACGCGCCTGGTTTAAACTTGATGAAATCCAGCAGGGCGACAAGATTTTCAAGCCCAACATGACCGTCGTCGATTTAGGCGCGGCGCCGGGTGGCTGGTCACAGTATGTGGTGACCCAAATCGGCAACAAAGGGCGCATCATTGCCCTCGATCTTCTGCCTATGGATCCTATCGTTGGTGTTGATTTCCTTCAGGGTGATTTCCGCGACGAAGCCGTACTTGCTGCTTTACTGGAGCGAGTAGGGGAGTCAAAAGTTCAGGTTGTCATGTCAGATATGGCACCTAATATGAGCGGCACACCTGCCGTAGATATTCCACGATCGATGTATTTGGTTGAACTGGCGCTCGAGATGTGTCGAGATGTACTGGCGCCGGGTGGGAGTTTTGTAGTGAAAGTGTTTCAGGGAGATGGCTTCGATGAATACCTGCGGGAAATTCGCTCCCTGTTTACGAAAGTGAAAATTCGTAAGCCGGACGCTTCGCGCTCCAGATCGCGTGAAGTGTATATTGTAGCGACAGGGCGCAAACCATAGCCATAAGCTGAAATCATTGCCTTTTTAAGGCGATTTTAGCGACAAAGGATATAGCGTGCCCTACGCTGTCTGTTAACACAGTTGTAATAAGAGGTTAATCCCTTGAGTGACATGGCGAAAAACCTGATTCTCTGGTTAGTCATCGCAGTCGTGCTGATGTCTGTCTTCCAGAGCTTTGGGCCCAGCGAGTCGAATGGCCGTAGGGTTGACTACTCAACCTTCCTGTCGGAAGTGAACCAGGATCAGGTCCGCGAGGCACGTATTAACGGGCGTGAGATTAACGTAACCAAAAAAGACAGTAACAAATATACGACTTACATTCCGGTAAACGATCCAAAGCTGCTTGATAACCTGCTGACTAAAAACGTCAAGGTTGTTGGCGAGCCACCGGAAGAGCCAAGTTTGCTGGCTTCTATCTTCATTTCGTGGTTCCCGATGCTGCTGTTAATCGGCGTCTGGATCTTCTTCATGCGGCAAATGCAGGGCGGCGGCGGCAAAGGCGCAATGTCCTTTGGTAAAAGCAAAGCCCGCATGCTGACGGAAGATCAGATTAAAACCACGTTTTCCGATGTTGCCGGTTGTGATGAGGCCAAGGAAGAAGTTAGCGAACTGGTAGAATATCTGCGCGAGCCGAGCCGTTTCCAGAAGCTGGGCGGTAAGATTCCTAAAGGCGTGCTGATGGTTGGCCCACCGGGAACCGGTAAGACCTTGCTGGCAAAAGCGATTGCTGGCGAAGCGAAAGTGCCATTCTTCACCATTTCTGGTTCTGACTTCGTTGAAATGTTTGTCGGTGTCGGCGCATCACGTGTGCGTGACATGTTTGAACAGGCTAAGAAAGCCGCGCCTTGTATCATCTTTATTGATGAGATCGATGCGGTCGGTCGTCAACGTGGTGCCGGTTTAGGCGGTGGTCACGATGAGCGTGAGCAGACGTTGAACCAGATGCTGGTTGAGATGGACGGCTTCGAAGGCAATGAAGGCATTATCGTTATTGCAGCCACTAACCGTCCTGATGTACTGGATCCTGCGCTGCTGCGTCCAGGCCGTTTTGACCGTCAGGTTGTTGTTGGCTTGCCAGATGTCCGTGGCCGCGAACAGATTCTGAAAGTGCATATGCGTCGCGTACCGCTGTCAACCGACATCGATGCAGCAATCATTGCACGTGGTACGCCTGGTTTCTCCGGTGCTGACCTTGCGAACCTGGTCAACGAAGCTGCACTGTTTGCCGCTCGCGGTAATCGTCGTGTGGTATCAATGGTTGAGTTCGAAAAAGCGAAAGACAAAATCATGATGGGTGCTGAGCGCCGGTCAATGGTGATGACGGAAGCGCAAAAAGAGTCAACGGCTTACCACGAAGCAGGCCACGCCATTATTGGTCGCCTGGTGCCAGAGCATGATCCGGTACATAAAGTCACGATTATTCCTCGTGGCCGTGCGCTGGGTGTGACCTTCTTCCTGCCTGAAGGCGACGCGATCAGCGCCAGCCGTCAGAAGCTGGAAAGCCAGATTTCTACCCTGTATGGCGGTCGTCTGGCTGAAGAGATTATCTACGGCGTGGAACGTGTATCGACCGGTGCGTCCAACGATATTAAAGTGGCGACAAACCTGGCGCGTAACATGGTGACGCAGTGGGGCTTCTCCGAGAAGCTTGGGCCGCTGCTGTATGCAGAAGAAGAGGGCGAAGTGTTCCTCGGTCGTTCTGTAGCAAAAGCTAAGCATATGTCTGATGAAACGGCTCGCATTATCGATCAGGAAGTGAAATCCCTTATCGAAACTAACTACCAGCGTGCACGCCAGATTCTCAACGAGAATATGGATATCCTGCACTCAATGAAAGATGCGTTGATGAAGTATGAAACCATCGATGCACCGCAAATTGACGATCTGATGGCACGTCGCGAAGTGCGTCCGCCAGCAGGCTGGGAAGATCCGGGTGCCAGCGGTAATTCAGATAACAACGGCACGCCGAAAGCGCCGCGCCCTGTTGATGACCCGCGTACGCCAAACCCAGGCAACACGATGTCTGAACAATATAACAAATAGCCCTTGCTGATTTGTTATCATGAAACCCCGGCTGGTCCGGGGTTTTTTTCATTCTTTTTTCAACGGTTGCCGCAAGGAGAAGACGCAAATGAAGCTGTTTGCACGCGATTCCCATCTCGATTTATCCTTTCCCCATGTGATGGGCATTCTCAATGTGACGCCTGATTCATTCTCTGATGGTGGCCAACACAACACGCTGGTTGCTGCGCTAACGCACGTTAACGAGATGGTTAATGCAGGCGCAACGATTATTGATGTCGGTGGCGAATCAACGCGGCCGGGCGCTGATACGGTGAGCGTGCAGGAAGAACTTGACCGTGTCATACCGGTGATCGAAGCGATCGCACAACGATTTGAGGTATGGATTTCGGTGGATACGTCAAAACACGAAGTCATCACCGCCGCTGCACAGGCCGGCACGCACATTATCAATGACATTCGCTCACTGAGTGAAGCCGGTGCGCTGGAAGCCGCAGCGGCAACGGGTTTGCCGGTTTGTTTAATGCATATGCAGGGTGACCCGCAAACGATGCAGCAGGCACCGCAATATCAAAATGTGATAGCCGAAGTCGATAGCTGGTTTACTGCTCAAATCGCCAGATGCGAAACAGCCGGCATTAAAAAGAGCAACTTGTTGCTCGACCCCGGCTTCGGTTTCGGTAAAAATCTCAGCCACAATTATCAGCTACTGGCACAGCTAGGCCATTTTCATCACTTTGAACTGCCGCTATTGGTCGGCATGTCGCGCAAATCGATGATCGGGCAGCTGCTGAATGTCGGCCCTTCACAGCGTTTAACCGGTAGCCTGACGTGTGCGGTCATCGCCGCGATGCAGGGCGCGCAGATCGTTCGCGTTCATGATGTAAAAGAAACCGTAGAGGCGATGAGAGTCGTCGAAGCGACACGGAGAGCAGAGGAACAACAGGCATGAGCAATCGTAAATATTTCGGCACCGATGGCATTCGCGGCAAAGTAGGCGAAATGCCAATTACGCCAGATTTCGTTCTGAAGCTGGGCTGGGCGGCCGGTAAAGTGCTGGCACGGCATGGCTCCAAAAAAATCATCATTGGCAAAGATACGCGTATTTCAGGCTATATGCTGGAGTCCGCGCTGGAAGCCGGTTTGGCAGCAGCAGGTCTTTCGGCGGCGTTTACCGGCCCAATGCCAACGCCGGCCATTGCTTATCTGACTCGTACATTCCGTGCTGAAGCGGGCATCGTTATCTCGGCATCGCATAATCCGTTTGATGATAACGGTATTAAGTTCTTCTCTGCTGAAGGCACCAAGCTGCCCGATGATGTGGAAGAAGCGATTGAGCTGGAGATGGAAAAGCCGCTGACCTGCGTCGAATCAGCCGAGTTGGGACGCGCCAGCCGTATTGTGGACGCAGCGGGCCGTTATATCGAATTTTGTAAAGGCACTTTTCCCAGCGAACTGAACCTTAACGGTCTGAAGATCGTAGTGGATTGTGCTAACGGTGCGACCTACCATATTGCTCCGAATGTGTTGCGTGAGCTGGGCGCCACGGTGATTTCCATTGCCACTCAGCCAGACGGCATGAATATCAACAAAGAGTGCGGTGCCACAGACTTACGGATGTTGCAAGAACGCGTTGTCGCTGAAAAGGCCGATCTGGGCCTGGCCTACGATGGCGACGGTGATCGCATCATGATGGTTGATCACCTTGGCGAGAAAGTAGACGGCGACCAGATTCTCTACATTATCGCGCGTGAAGGCCTGCGTCAGGGGCAACTGCGTGGCGGCGTGGTTGGCACATTGATGAGCAATATGGGCCTGGAGTTGGCGTTAAAGCAGCTCGGCATTCCATTTGTTCGTGCAAAAGTTGGCGATCGCTATGTGCTGGAGAAAATGCAGGAGAAAGGCTGGCGTCTGGGTGCGGAAAACTCTGGGCACGTCATTTTGCTGGACAAAACCACCACCGGTGACGGCATCGTGGCTGGCCTGCAAGTGCTCACTGCCATTGTGCGCAATCATATGAGCCTGCACGATCTTTGCAGCGGCATGAAATTGTTGCCGCAGATTCTGGTCAACGTGCGTTTCTCGGGCGAAAGCGACCCGCTGGAAGAAGCATCAGTTAAAGCCGTTACCGCAGAAGTTGAGAAAGAACTGGCGGGAAGAGGGCGCGTATTGCTGCGTAAATCGGGCACTGAGCCGCTCATCCGCGTGATGGTTGAAGGTGAAAACGAGCAACAGGTTACCGCGCTGGCCAATCGCATCGCCGATGCGGTTAAAGCCATATAAGTGCAGCTTTTGGCTTAATGAAATACCGCCCGCCTGACGTGCGGTATTCTCTGTTTTGCCAGGGTGTTTGAGCTACGTAATCATCGCTGGCACTGTGGTAAGTATGCGTGTGGATGATCCAACATGATGGCTGGTTGAGTTATTGCTTAACTCCCGGTAAAAAGCGGCGTTTTGCCGCTTAAATCATCAGGATGGCGTTTTTTTCTGCAATCAGCATGCGCGATTGAAATTGCACTTGCGAAGGTGAGCACCTTTGGTTAGTATTCACACCCGCTTCAGATGGGTGATGACGAGATTCCCCATCGTTTAGTGTGAAGCTTTTGATGTGCAGTTATCGCGCAAGGAAACAGGTTAATTATGTACGAAGCTCTTTTAGTAGTTTTCCTTATTGTAGCCCTCGGCCTTGTTGGTCTGATCATGCTGCAACAAGGCAAAGGCGCTGATATGGGAGCATCATTTGGTGCAGGCGCATCTGCAACACTGTTTGGTTCAAACGGCTCAGGTAATTTCATGACCCGTATGACCGGCATTTTAGCAGCGCTGTTCTTCATCATTAGCTTGATTCTGGGTAACCTGAACACCAATAAAAGCGCTAAAGGAAGTGAGTGGGAAAATCTGACGGCGCCGGCTCAGTCTCAACAGACGCAGCCAGCCAAACCGGCAACGCCGAGCAGTGATATCCCGCAGTAAGCAGTAAGGTCGTCAGCGCAATTCGACGCGACAGAAAGTGGAGTCGTCGTCTGTAAAGAAGTGCCGAGGTGGTGGAATTGGTAGACACGCTACCTTGAGGTGGTAGTGCCCGATTGGGCTTACGGGTTCAAGTCCCGTCCTCGGTACCAAATCTCAGTATTACTTGCATTTTATGCATGTTCGGCGTAATATTCGCCACGTTTTCGGACGCGGGGTGGAGCAGCCTGGTAGCTCGTCGGGCTCATAACCCGAAGGTCGTCGGTTCAAATCCGGCCCCCGCAACCACTTTCCCTTAGAGTTCTTTTTCAAATATACTGTGTGTATCTTCGGACGCAATATCAGCGGATTTTGAAAAAAATTCTGATGGATGGTGTGCCGAGCCGCTATTGCGGCATACAGGGTCCAGTCGCATAAAGCCCCGAATTTTCGGGGTTTTTTGTTATCAGGGAATCGTAACACTGGGCTATAAGCCCTTTTTTTATGTCTTGGGGGTGGCCTTGTCCACATTAGAGCAGAAATTGACAGCGTTGATCTCAGCACCGGTTGAAGCGCTTGGCTACGAATTGGTGGGTATTGAGTTCGTGCGTGGTCGCACATCCACACTGCGTATCTACATTGATAGTGAAAACGGCATCAATGTTGATGACTGCGCAGACGTCAGCCATCAGGTAAGCGCCATTATGGATGTTGAAGATCCCATCACCGTTGCTTACAACCTTGAAGTTTCCTCACCTGGACTGGAACGTCCACTCTTTTCCGCCGAGCATTATACGCGCTTCCTGGGCGAAGAAGTCAGTCTGGTATTGCGCATGGCCGTGCAGAACCGCCGTAAATGGCAGGGCATCATTAAATCTGTCGAAGGTGAAATGATCACGGTGACCGTCGAGGGTAATGATGAAGTGTTCGCACTGAGCAACATTCAGAAAGCGAACCTGGTCCCCCACTTTTAAAAGTTCGGATTGAGGCTAACCAGGATGAACAAAGAGATCTTAGCTGTCGTAGAAGCCGTTTCTAACGAAAAGTCCCTGCCACGTGAGAAAATCTTCGAGGCGCTCGAGAGCGCTCTGGCCACAGCGACCAAGAAAAAATACGAGCAGGAAATTGAAGTCCGCGTCAGCATCGACCGCAAGAGCGGCGATTTTGATACGTTCCGTCGTTGGGTGATCGTTAATGAAGTGACGCAGCCAACCCGTGAGATCACGCTGGAAGCAGCGCGTTACGAAGATGAATCACTGAATCTTGACGATTACGTTGAAGATCAGATTGAATCGGTAACGTTTGACCGTATCACTACGCAGACCGCGAAACAGGTTATCGTACAAAAAGTACGTGAAGCCGAACGCGCCATGGTGGTCGATCAGTTCCGTGAGCACGAAGGCGAGATTATTACCGGCGTTGTTAAAAAAGTTAACCGCGACAATATCAGTCTTGATTTAGGCAGTAATGCCGAAGCGGTTATTCTGCGTGAAGATATGCTGCCGCGTGAAAACTTCCGCCCAGGCGACCGTATCCGCGGCGTGCTTTATGCGGTTCGTCCGGAAGCGCGTGGTGCGCAGCTGTTTGTCAGCCGCTCTAAGCCAGAAATGCTTATTGAGCTGTTTCGTATTGAAGTGCCAGAAATTGGCGAAGAAGTTATTGAGATTAAAGCAGCCGCTCGCGATCCGGGCTCACGCGCTAAAATCGCGGTGAAAACCAACGATAAGCGTATTGATCCAGTTGGCGCCTGCGTGGGTATGCGCGGTGCGCGTGTTCAGGCGGTATCCAGCGAGCTGGGTGGCGAACGCATTGATATCGTGCTGTGGGATGATAATCCTGCGCAGTTTGTAATCAATGCAATGGCGCCTGCTGACGTTGCCTCAATTGTGGTAGACGAAGATAACCATACAATGGATATCGCCGTCGAAGCAGGCAACCTTGCTCAGGCCATTGGCCGTAATGGGCAAAACGTACGTCTCGCCTCGCAGCTTAGCGGCTGGGAGCTGAACGTTATGACCGTCGATGATTTGCAGGCGAAACATCAGGCTGAAGCACACGCAGCCATTGATGCCTTCACCAAATACCTTGATGTCGACGAAGAGTTCGCCACCGTGCTGGTTGAAGAAGGCTTCTCCTCACTGGAAGAGCTGGCCTATGTGCCGATCAACGAACTGCTTGAGATTGATGGTTTAGATGAAGAGACCATCGAAGCACTGCGCGACCGCGCAAAAAATGCGTTGACCACATTAGCGCTGGCGAAAGAAGAGAGCCTGGGTAATCAGGAACCTGCTGAAGACCTGCTGAATCTGGAAGGCATGGAACGCGCTCTGGCATTCAAACTGGCGGCAAAAGGTGTGTGCACGCTGGAAGACCTCGCCGAACAAGGTGTTGATGACCTGACTGATATTGAAGGGCTGGACGATGAGAAAGCCGGCGCGCTAATTATGGCCGCACGCAATATCTGCTGGTTCGGTGACGACGCGTAACAACAGGAAGGAACAGCATGACAGATGTAACCGTAAAATCACTGGCAGCAGAGATTCAGACTTCGGTGGAACGCCTGGTACAGCAGTTCGCTGATGCAGGGATCCGCAAGTCTGAAAATGACTCTGTAACCCAGCAAGAGAAAGAAACCTTACTGACGCACCTGAACCGTGAGCATGGTAGTAGCGCGTCAGGTAAACTGACATTGCAGCGTAAAACACGCAGCACCTTGAATATTCCCGGTACCGGCGGTAAAAGTAAGTCGGTCCAAATCGAAGTCCGCAAGAAGCGCACCTATGTGAAAGGCGATGCGGAATCTGAGCAGCAAGCTCAGATCGAAGCTGAAGCTCAGGCGCAGCGTGAAGCGGAAGAACAGGCTCGTCGTGAGGCCGAAGAGAAAGCGAAACGTGAAGCTGACGAAAAAGCAAAACGTGAAGCGGATGAAAAAGCCAGGCGCGAAGCTGAAGTGAAGCGCGAAGCAGCGGAAAAAGAGAAATTGAGCAATAATCAAACCGACGAAGTAACCCGGGCTGCCCAGTCAGACAAAGCCCGCCGCGAGGCTGAAGCTGCTGAACTGAAGCGCAAAGCCGAAGAAGAAGCACGTCGTAAGCTCGAAGAAGATGCGAAGCGTGCTGCAGAAGAGGCACGCAAAATGGCTGAAGAGAAATCAGCTGAATGGGAATCTAAAGCTGCTACTGAAGTAACCGAGGATAGCGCTGACTATCACGTGACCACTTCACAGCACGCCCGTCAGGCTGAAGATGAAAACGATCGTGAAGTAGAAGAAGGCCGTAGTCGTGCCCGTACGACCAAGGCTGCGCGTCCTGCCAAAAAAGGCAACAAGCATTCTGAAGCCAAAACCGATCGTGAAGAAGCACGCGCCGCAATTCGTGGTGGCAAAGGTGGTAAACACCGTAAGCCAAGCACGCTGCAGCAAGGCTTCAACAAGCCGGCTCAGGCCGTTAACCGTGACGTCATCATCGGCGAGACTATTACCGTTGCTGAACTGGCCAATAAAATGGCGGTAAAAGGTTCACAGGTCATCAAAGCAATGATGAAGATGGGCGCAATGGCGACCATCAACCAGGTTATCGATCAGGAAACCGCTCAGCTGGTTGCTGAAGAGATGGGACATAAAACCATCCTGCGCCGCGAGAATGAGCTGGAAGAAGCAGTAATGAGCGATCGCGACAGCACCGGTTCTCAGGAATCTCGTGCACCAGTCGTGACCATCATGGGCCACGTTGACCATGGTAAAACCTCACTGCTCGATTATATCCGCTCAACCAAAATCGCCTCTGGCGAAGCGGGCGGCATTACTCAGCATATCGGTGCTTACCACGTTGAAACTGACAACGGCATGGTAACTTTCCTTGATACCCCAGGCCACGCCGCGTTTACCGCCATGCGTGCCCGCGGTGCTCAGGCAACAGATATCGTGATTCTGGTTGTTGCTGCGGACGATGGCGTGATGCCTCAAACCGTGGAAGCGATTCAGCATGCTAAAGCGGCCGGTGTACCGGTTGTTGTGGCCGTCAACAAAGTTGATAAGCCTGATGCCGATCCGGATCGCGTTAAAAACGAACTCACCCAGTACGGTATCATTCCGGAAGAGTGGGGCGGCGAGAACATGTTCGTTAACGTATCGGCAAAAGCGGGTACCGGTATTGACGATCTGTTGAATGCTATTCTGCTGCAGGCTGAAGTTCTTGAACTGTCAGCAGTGCGTGAAGGCATGGCAAGCGGCGTCGTAATCGAATCCTTCCTGGATAAAGGTCGTGGTCCGGTTGCAACCGTTCTGGTTCGCGAAGGTACGCTGAACAAAGGCGATATCGTGCTGTGTGGCTTTGAGTATGGTCGCGTGCGTGCGATGCGCGATGAGCTCGGTCGCGAAGTCATGGAAGCCGGCCCGTCTATTCCGGTAGAAATTCTTGGCCTGTCCGGTGTGCCGGCAGCGGGTGACGAAGCCACTGTTGTTCGTGATGAGAAGAAAGCGCGCGAAGTTGCACTTTATCGTCAGGGCAAATTCCGTGAAGTTAAGCTGGCGCGTCAGCAGAAATCTAAACTGGAGAACATGTTTGCTAACATGAGCGAAGGCGAAGTTTCTGAACTGAACATCGTGCTGAAAGCTGACGTTCAGGGTTCTGTGGAAGCGATCTCCGATTCACTGCTGAAACTTTCTACTGACGAAGTAAAGGTTAAGATTGTTGGCTCTGGCGTAGGTGGTATCACCGAAACCGACGCCACGCTGGCGGCTGCTTCAAACGCGATTCTGCTTGGCTTTAACGTTCGTGCCGATGCCTCAGCGCGTCGCGTTGTCGATACCGAAAGCCTCGACCTGCGTTACTACTCCGTGATCTATAACCTGATCGACGAAGTTAAAGCAGCGATGAGCGGCATGTTGGCACCGGAATACAAACAGCAGATCATTGGCCTGGCTGAAGTTCGTGATGTATTTAAATCACCGAAATTTGGCGCCATTGCTGGTTGTATGGTGACTGAAGGTACAATCAAACGTCACAATCCAATCCGTGTACTGCGTGACAACGTGGTTATCTATGAAGGCGAGCTGGAATCACTGCGCCGCTTCAAGGATGACGTTAACGAGGTCCGTAACGGTATGGAATGTGGTATCGGTGTTAAGAACTACAACGATGTGCGCCCAGGCGACATGATCGAAGTATTCGAAATCATCGAAATCAAACGTACCATTGAGTAACAGTCCCGTTTCGGTGACGCTATATTTGGGAGGCCTGTGCGCCTCCCGAATTATTTGAGAGGAATAAAATTATGGCGAAAGAATTTGGTCGCCCACAGCGCGTATCGCAAGAGTTGCAAAAAGAGCTGGCGATGATTATCCAGCGTGAGATTAAAGATCCGCGTGTTGGCATGATGGTGACGGTTTCAGGCGTGGAAGTGTCACGCGATCTGGCCTACGCCAAAGTGTTTGTTACCTTTCTGAACGACAAAGATGAAGATGCCGTTAAATCAGGCATTCGTGCGCTTCAGGACGCTTCAGGCTTTATTCGCTCATTATTGGGCAAAGCTATGCGCCTGCGCATTGTGCCTGAACTGACCTTTTTCTATGACAACTCGCTGGTTGAAGGCATGCGCATGTCTAACCTGGTTACCAGCGTAGTGAAAAATGATGCTGAACGCCGTGGCGAAGATGTGACGGACGAAGACGCAGCGGATAAAGACAAGGAGGACTGATGAGTCGTCCTCGTCGTCGTGGCCGCGATATTCACGGCGTTTTGCTGCTGGATAAGCCGCAGGGACTCTCCTCCAATGATGCGCTGCAAAAAGTGAAGCGCATCTTTAACGCCAACCGAGCGGGCCATACCGGCGCGCTTGATCCGCTTGCCACCGGTATGCTGCCAATCTGTCTCGGCGAAGCCACGAAGTTTTCCCGCTATTTGCTCGATTCTGACAAACGCTATCGCGTTATTGCTCGTCTCGGTCAGCGAACCGATACCTCTGATGCAGATGGCATTGTGGTAGAGGAACGTCCGGTTGCGTTTAATAATGAGCAGCTTGAAACGGCCCTGGAAAGCTTTCGCGGCGAAAGCCAGCAGGTGCCCTCAATGTATTCAGCATTGAAGCATCAGGGTCGCCCGCTTTATGAGTATGCGCGTCAGGGCATTGACGTGCCGCGTGAAGCGCGTCCAATTGTAGTATACGAGCTACTGTTTATTCGTTGGGAAGGCGAAGAGCTGGAACTGGAAATCCACTGTTCCAAAGGCACTTATATTCGCACCATTATTGATGATCTCGGTGAGAAATTGGGATGTGGTGCGCATGTGACCATGCTGCGCCGCCTTGAAGTGGCCACCTATCCGGTGAGCCAGATGGTGACGCTGGAACAGTTGCAGGCCCTGGAAAAAACCGCGCTGGAATCCGATCCTGCAAATCGTGATGCGCTCGACCAGTTACTGATGCCGATGGACAGCCCGGCCGCGGCCTTTCCCGAGGTCAACCTGCCGGAAAGCAGCGCGGCTTACTTTAAGCAGGGTATGCCGGTACAGGCAGCTGGCGCGCCGCAGAACGGTCTGGTTCGGGTCACTGAAGGCGCGATGGGAAAATTCATCGGTATGGCTGAAATAGCTGACGATGGGCGTGTGGCGCCAAAAAGGCTGGTTGTTGAATATTCTGACTGACTCATTTGCGATCGCAATGGGCTAAGAGTAGAATAAGCCCGCTTTTCATTGGGTCGCTGAATTAGAGATCGGCACCCTTACATTCATTTTTTTATTGGAGTTTATTATGTCTCTAAGCGTTGAAGCTAAAGCAGAGATCGTTGCTAAATACGGTCGTGGTACTAACGACAGCGGTTCTACCGAAGTTCAGGTTGCACTGCTGACTGCTCAGATTAACCACCTGCAGGGTCACTTCTCTGAGCACAAAAAAGACCACCACAGCCGTCGCGGTCTGCTGCGTATGGTTTCCCAGCGTCGTAAGCTGCTGGATTACCTGAAGCGTAAAGATGTTGCACGTTACACCAGCCTGATCGAAAGCCTGGGTCTGCGTCGCTAAGTCTACAATTTGTTCAACAGCGTTAAATTGTAGAAAGCAACGTCTGGTGAACAGATTTGTGCGAGTTTCGCGAAAAGGGGGCCTTTATGGCCCCTTTTTTTAAGCAATGCGCAGCAATCCACGCCAAACTCATGTATTGTTGCTGAGAGTGATCTTTGCTTGCAGAGGTTCGCGCGGCTAATGAGAAACTTTACTCCGGGCGGAGTTAAAGATTGTCATTAGTCGCGAGGATGCAAATAAAGATTGAGGTCAATTGCGGACTACATAACGTCCGCGTCGAAGTTAAAGGATACAATTTTGCTGAATCCGATCGTACGTAAATTCCAATATGGTCAGCATACCGTCACGCTTGAAACCGGTATGATGGCGCGCCAGGCAACGGCCGCCGTAATGGTAAGCATGGATGACACCGCGGTATTCGTTACCGTTGTAGGACAGAAAAAAGCTAAGCCGGGACAGGACTTTTTCCCGCTGACCGTTAACTATCAGGAGCGTACCTACGCTGCTGGCCGTATTCCAGGTAGCTTCTTCCGCCGTGAAGGCCGTCCAAGCGAAGGCGAAACCCTGATTTCGCGCCTGATCGACCGTCCGGTTCGTCCACTGTTCCCGGAAGGTTTTGTTAATGAAGTACAGGTTATCGCTACTGTCGTTTCCGTTAACCCACAGGTTAACCCGGATATCGTAGCGATGATTGGTGCTTCTGCCGCTCTGAGCCTGTCTGGCCTGCCGTTCAATGGTCCAATCGGTGCCGCGCGCGTCGGTTATATCAACAATCAATACGTGCTGAACCCAACTGTAGATGAAATCAAGCAGAGCAGCCTCGACCTGGTTGTTGCCGGTACGCAGGGCGCTGTATTGATGGTTGAATCTGAAGCTGACGTGCTGAGCGAAGATCAGATGCTGGGTGCCGTGGTTTATGGCCATGAGCAGCAGCAGATTGTGATCGAAAACATCAACTCTCTGGTTGCTGAAGCAGGCAAACCACGCTGGGACTGGCAGCCAGAAGCGACTAACGATGCACTGCACAGCCGCATCGCTGCGCTGGCTGAAAGCCGTCTGAGCGATGCTTACCGCATCACTGAGAAGCAAGAGCGTTACACGCAGGTTGGCGTGATCAAGTCAGAAACTATCGCCGCGCTGCTGGCTGAAGATGCCACGCTGGATGAAAGTGAAATCAGCGATATTCTGCACGCCATCGAAAAAGATGCTGTCCGCTCGCGTATTCTGAACGGCGAACTGCGTATCGATGGCCGCGAGAAAGACATGATCCGTGGTCTGGATGTGCGTACTGGCGTGCTGCCACGTACTCACGGCTCTGCGCTGTTCACCCGTGGTGAAACGCAGGCGCTGGTTACCGCAACGTTGGGTACTGCACGTGATGCGCAGAATCTTGATGAGCTGATGGGCGAGCGCACTGACAGCTTCCTCTTCCATTACAACTTCCCTCCGTACTCGGTCGGTGAGACAGGTATGGTCGGTTCGCCGAAGCGTCGTGAGATTGGCCACGGCCGTCTTGCTAAGCGCGGCGTGTTGGCGATGATGCCTAAGCCAGAAGATTTCCCGTACACCGTACGTGTGGTGTCTGAAATCACTGAATCTAACGGTTCTTCTTCAATGGCCTCTGTTTGCGGTGCCTCTCTGGCGCTGATGGATGCAGGTGTGCCGATCAAGGCCGCTGTTGCCGGTATCGCAATGGGTCTGGTCAAAGAAGGCGATCGTTATGTTGTGCTGTCCGACATCCTTGGTGATGAAGATCACCTCGGCGACATGGACTTTAAAGTAGCCGGTAGCCGTGAAGGTATCACCGCGCTGCAGATGGATATCAAAATCGAAGGCATTACCCGCGAAATCATGCAGGTTGCTCTGAACCAAGCCAAAGGTGCGCGTTTGCACATCCTTAGCGTGATGGAACAGGCTATCAGCACGCCGCGTGGCGATATCTCTGAATTTGCTCCACGTATCCATACTATTAAGATCAGCCCGGACAAAATCAAAGATGTCATCGGTAAAGGCGGTTCAGTTATCCGTGCTCTGACCGAAGAAACTGGCACCACGATTGAAATCGAAGATGACGGTACAGTGAAAATTGCTGCAACCGACGGCGATAAAGCACAGCATGCTATTCGCCGCATCGAAGAAATCACTGCTGAAATCGAAGTTGGCCGTGTTTATAACGGCAAAGTAACGCGTATCGTCGATTTTGGTGCGTTCGTTGCTATCGGCGGCGGTAAAGAAGGTCTGGTTCATATTTCTCAGATTGCTGACAAGCGCGTTGAGAAAGTGGCTGACTATCTGCAGATGGGCCAGGAAGTTCCGGTTAAAGTGCTGGAAGTTGATCGCCAGGGCCGTGTTCGCCTGAGCATCAAAGAAGCGGTCGAGCAGCCGCAGGCGGAAGCCGACGTAGTGACAACACCTGACGCCGAGTAATCGTTTGTCTGGCGAGCTCTCCCTGCACGCAGGGAGAGTTTTGTTTCATCGCGAGGGCGGGAAACCTTTTGCACAGCGGGCGGATGACAGGATACGCATCCCAATGTTTGTATTCAGGAGTGGGAAATGAAGCCATTTTTGCGCTGGTGTGTTGTTGCGACGGCTTTGACGCTGGCAGGATGCAGCAACTCAAATTGGCGTAAGAACGAAGTCCTGGCTGTTCCGCTACAGCCCACATTGCAACAGGAAGTCATCCTGGCGCGCATGGAACAAATTCTTGCCAGTCGGGCAATTACCGATGATGAACGCGCACAGCTGTTATATGAGCGCGGAGTGTTGTATGATAGTTTGGGTTTGAGGGCACTGGCGCGTAACGATTTTTCGCAAGCGCTGGCTATCAGACCCGATATGCCTGAAGTATTCAATTACTTAGGCATATATTTAACGCAGGCGGGGAGCTTTGATGCCGCCTATGAAGCGTTTGATTCTGTACTTGAGCTTGATCCAACTTACAACTATGCGCATTTAAATCGTGGTATCGCCCTCTATTACGGCGGACGATACAAGTTAGCGCAAGATGATCTGCTGGCGTTTTATCAAGACGATCCTAACGATCCTTTCCGCAGTTTGTGGCTCTACCTCGATGAACGCGAGATGGATGCCGACAAAGCCAAAGTGGCGCTTCAACAGCGTTATGACAAAGCGGCTAAAGATCAATGGGGATGGAATATTGTCGAGTTCTACCTTGATGACATTAGCGAGAAGACGCTAATGGAACGTCTCAAGGCGGACGCAACGGATAACACCTCGCTCGCTGAACATCTCAGTGAAACCAACTTCTATTTAGGTAAACATTACCTAAGTCTGGGGGAGAAGGACGACGCGAAAGCGTTGTTCAAACTGGCGGTCGCTAACAACGTAAACAACTTTGTTGAGCACCGATACGCATTGTTGGAACTGGCGCTACTCGGCCAGACACAAGACGATTTATCAGAATCTGACCAGCAATAGCTGACGAACTTTTATTGCCTGAATTTCCGAAACGTCATCATCTTACGGGGTGAGGGCTTTCTTGTTCGTCAAAACCACTAATTTGAGCCGGTTCACACTTTTTGATGAAAATGACTGAAAGTTTTCACGACGAGTTATGTAGACTGGCCGCCGCAATCTAAGAGGCACGTGTACTACATGACTGATATCCAAACCACTTTTGCTGACCTTGGCCTGAACGCCGACCTTCTCGAATCACTGAACGGCATGGGCTACGTTAAGCCATCCCCAATCCAGGCTGAGTGTATTCCTCACCTGCTGGCGGGCCGCGATGTGTTAGGTATGGCGCAGACCGGGAGCGGTAAAACTGCAGCTTTCTCGCTGCCACTGCTACACAACATTGACCCTACTGTTAAGGCACCACAGATTCTGGTGTTAGCACCAACGCGTGAGTTGGCAGTACAGGTAGCAGAAGCAGTAACCGATTTCTCTAAACATATGCGCGGTCTGAATGTGGTTGCCCTTTACGGCGGCCAACGTTATGACGTGCAGCTGCGCGCTTTACGTCAGGGACCACAGGTTGTTGTGGGTACGCCTGGCCGTCTGCTTGACCACCTGAAACGCGGCACGTTAGATCTCTCTAACCTGCGCGGCCTGGTGCTGGACGAAGCTGATGAAATGCTGCGTATGGGCTTCATCGAAGACGTCGAAACGATCATGGCGCAGATTCCTGAGGGTCATCAGACCGCTCTGTTCTCTGCCACTATGCCAGAAGCGATTCGTCGTATTACCAAACGCTTTATGAAAGATCCTCAGGAAGTGCGCATTCAGTCAAGCATGACGACGCGTCCTGATATCAGCCAGAGCTACTGGACCGCTTACGGTCGTAAAACTGACGCACTGGTGCGTTTCCTTGAGTCAGAAGATTTTGATGCGGCGATCATTTTCGTACGTACCAAAAACGCGACACTGGAAGTGGCCGAAGCGCTGGAGCGTAGTGGTTATAACAGCGCGGCACTGAATGGCGACATGAACCAGGCATTGCGTGAGCAGACCCTGGAGCGCCTGAAAGATGGTCGTCTGGACATCCTGATCGCTACCGACGTCGCAGCACGTGGTCTGGACGTTGAGCGTATCAGCCTGGTTGTTAACTACGATATCCCTATGGATGCAGAATCGTATGTTCACCGCATCGGCCGTACCGGTCGTGCTGGCCGTGCTGGTCGCGCCTTACTGTTCGTTGAGAACCGTGAGCGTCGTCTGCTGCGTAACATCGAACGCACCATGAAGCTGACCATTCCAGAAGTGGAATTGCCTAATGCAGAACTGCTGGGCGAACGCCGTTTGGCTAAGTTTGCCAGCAAAGTTCAGCAGCAGCTGGAAAGCAGCGATCTGGATCAATACCGTGCACTGCTGAGCAAGCTTTCTCCGCAGGATGAGCTGGATATGGAAACACTTGCTGCCGCACTGCTGAAAATGGCACAGGGCGAGCGTCCGCTGATCGTTGTGCCAGAAGCGCCACGTCCACAGCGTCGTGAGTTCCGCGATCGTGACGATCGTCGCGGTGATCGTCCGGACCGTGCACCACGCGAAGCTCGTGAAGCACGCGATGGCGACCGTCCACGTCGTGAGCGTCGTGAAGTTGGCGATATGCAGCTTTACCGCATCGAAGTGGGCCGTGATGATGGCGTTGAAGTGCGTCACATCGTTGGTGCTATCGCTAACGAAGGTGATATCAGCAGCCGTTACATTGGTAATATCAAGCTGTTTGCTGCGCACTCAACCATTGAGCTGCCAAAAGGCATGCCGGGCGACATTCTGCAGCACTTCACCCGCACGCGTATTCTGAACAAGCCGATGAATATGCAGCTGTTAGGTGATGCTCAACCACACGAGCGTTCAGCTGAACGTGGTGGCGATCGTCGTCCTGCAGGCGCTGGTCGTGGTGGTGAGCGTGGCGGACGTGAAGCCGGTGCAGCTCGTGAGCCAGGCCGTCGCTTCAGTAGCGATCGTCCACAGGCTGGTCGTGAAGGTAACCGCGGTACGTTCAATCGTGAAGGTGGACGTGGTCCACGTCGCGAAGAAGGCACCAGCGCACCAACACGTCGCCGTGATGCCTGATTGCCATCGCAAGGGCTGATTTTCAGTCCATAATAAAAAAACCAGCCCTCGTGGCTGGTTTTTTTCGTCTGCCTAACCGATAAGCGCCGCAGATAGTGAAGCAAATAGTGAAAAAGGGCGTCAGGGGAAGAAAAGATTCAGGGATGATTCAGGCGGGAAAACGGGCCACCGCCTGTAAAGCGATGGCCCGGGCGTAAAGCATTACAATGATTTAGAAGCCTGCATCGCCAGAGCAAACGAGCGCAGTCGTGCCTGCGTATCAAAGATCTGGCCATTGATCATCAGCTCATCCGCCTGGGTTTCGCGAATCAGCGCGGCCAGTCCGTTACGCACTTTATCCACGTCACCGACAACCGACATGCTCAATGCCTGCTGAACGCCATACTGCTCAGCGGGTGACCACAGATTATCCATATTTTCCACCGGTGCCGGCAGTGGCCCTGGTCGGCCGCGGCGCAGATTAATAAACTGCTGCTGCATTGAGGTAAACAGCAACCGCGCTTCCTGATCGCTGTCGGCTGCGACCACATTGATGCACACGGTAGCATAGGGCTTCGCCAGACGCTCCGACGGCTGGAAGTTCTCGCGGTAGAGGTGTAACGCCTGATAAAGCAGTTCCGGTGCGAAGTGCGAAGCGAAGGCAAAAGGCAGCCCCATCTTCGCCGACAGCTGAGCGCTGTACAGGCTGGAACCCAGCAACCAGACCGGAATCTTCAGTCCCAGCCCGGGTACCGGTATCACCGGCTGATGCTCGCCTTCTTTAGCGTCGAACCAGCTAATCAATTCGGCAACATCATCGGGAAAGCTGTCCACGTGCGGATTGGCATGGTGACGGCGCAACGCCATCATTGTGCGCTGATCGGAGCCCGGCGCACGGCCAAGGCCCAAATCGATACGGCCCGGATAGAGTGATTCCAGCGTGCCGAACTGCTCGGCAATCACCAGCGGCGCGTGGTTTGGCAACATCACGCCACCGGAGCCGAGGCGCAGCGTACGCGTGTTGGCAGCGAGATAGCCTATTAATACCGACGTTGCTGCACTGGCAATGCCGGTCATATTGTGATGTTCAGCCAGCCAGTAGCGATGGAAACCGAGTTCTTCTGCCTGCTGGGCCAGCGCCAGCGAGTTATGAAACGCATCGCGAGCGTTCGAGCCTTGAGGTATAGGAGCTAAATCCAGCACCGAGATGGGAACGTGTTTTTTCTCAGACACAGATTCTCCTTTGTCAGGGTAAATGAAGGGGCGCAGCGTGTCATCGCCCGCTAATACATCAAGTATTACGCAACCCTGATTATATTAAAACCGCATTTACCGTAGTTGGCCGATCACAGCACATACGGTTTAGCCCACCGTTACGCTTCCGGCTTCGCTGGCCAGAGCATCCTCTTTTATGGCCAGTTTTGTGCCACGCTAAGCTGTACTTTTTGTGGGAAATTCCAGGCGACTATCTATAAGCCGAATGAAGTTTCTTTCTTTTTCACGTCCACGCGACTTTTAGACTTTAGGTTGAGAATAAATTGTCGTCAAACAGTTGGACAGTCCGGTGATATTCCTCCATCGATACGACTTATTAATAGCCGCCTTTACTGGGTTAATTTATCACGGCGGTTATCATTTCTTTAGGTATTACCCCGGGCTAAACAGTTAATTCGCTCGATCCCTGCTGTTTTGGAATGAGATAATTCGCACTTTTAATTGAGATTAAAAAATATCATATTAATTCCATTGGAAAAGTAATTGTATTATTTTGTCATTATAATTTTTTCTTATTCCTTAATTTAAATGAATTATGTTTATGATTTATAGTGATTTTTAAATCAATCGGTAATGAGACTTTCATCTAATTAATATCGCACTGCTGACGATTTCAATACATTAAATAAATATAAATTTACAAACTGAATTTTCCGTTTATTTATGGAAATTTTATTGATGCGTTATTACGCTTTAAAGGCTATAACCTTTTTCTGTGACGAGTAACACTTTTCAGGCTGCAGCGAGTTTTGTACAAATTGCACCATTTATTAATTACGTCATCCGGGCAGCACGCCGCCAGATAACAGAGAGAGACCTATCGTGACGACACTTAAACCCTTGTTAGCGAAGAATCGCAGTTGGGCCTTACAGCGCCGCCAACGTAATCCAAAATATTTTGAGAAGTTTTTACATCAACAAAAACCGCATTCTTTATGGATAGGGTGTTCTGATAGTCGCGTACCGGCTGAAGTATTAACTGGATCGCATCCGGGTGAGCTTTTTGTCCATCGCAATATTGCCAACATGGTTGTCAGTAATGATGACAACACGCTCAGTGTGCTGCAGTACGCCATTGAACAGCTTGAGGTAAAGCGCATTGTGGTTTGCGGCCATTATGGTTGCGGCGGCGTACAGGCCGCGCTGGCATTACCCGACAGTCCTCTTGCCCATGAAGATTCACCTTTATCGCGTCGTATCAGTCAGCTACGTGACGCGCTGCACAGCGGATTACGTGAATTTACCGCTTCAGAGGATAACGAAAGCGACAAACTCAACCGCCTGGTTGAAGCCAATGTCCTTGCCCAATTTGCTGAGCTCATCGCGACAGATCCGGTAAGAAAAGCCTGGCAGCAGGGCAGAGAATTAGACGTCTTTGGCTGCGTGTACGATCTGCAGTCAGGTCACCTGAAAGAGTTAATCCAGCAGTCAGCAGAGGAACCTTTACCATGAATCTCAGCACTCTGAAGCAGGATATTCCTGCTGGCCTTGTCGTTTTTCTGGTGGCGTTACCGCTTTGCCTGGGCATTGCTCAGGCCAGCGGTTTGCCGCCATTTGTCGGCCTGCTCACCGGCGTTATCGGTGGTCTGCTGGTCACCTCATTAAGCCCGTCACGCTTTGCCGTGAGTGGGCCGGCGGCCGGTCTGGTGACCATCGTGGTCGGTGCCATCGAAACGCTGGGTTCGTTTTCCGCCTTTTTGTTCGCGCTGATTTTGGCTGGCGTGCTGCAATTTTTGCTGGGCGTCATGCGGGCAGGGCGCTTTATTACGCTGGTACCGGGTAGCGTAATTAAAGGCATGCTAGCGGCAATTGGTATTCTGCTGATCATGCAGCAGATTCCGGTTGCGCTTGGCGCCGCCAGTGATGCCAGTCTGAGTAGCCTGTTCAGCGGCGATTTCGCCTTCTCGGCGTCTGCTATTGTTGTCTCGGGCATTGGCCTGTTGATTTTATGGGCCTGGACCACGCCGCTGGTGAAAAACATCAAAGGGCTGAATTGGGTGCCGGGGCCGTTGATTGCGGTACTGTTTGGCGGCCTCGCCGTGGTATTTGGCGATCGTATCTGGGCCGAGATGTCTGCCAACCTGCCGCGCATTGTGCTGCCCACCTTTGACAGTCCGGGCGCACTTATCGCTGAACTGGAGCGGCCGGACTGGCAGGCGTGGCAAAACCCGGCGGTCTATGTCGTGGCGGTAACGCTGGCGCTGGTTGCCAGTCTGGAAACCCTGCTCAGTGCTGAAGCATTGAAAAAGCTGCGTCCGCAAAACCCACCGCCGTCACCTAATAAAGAGATGCGCGCGCAGGGGGTCGGCAATCTGGTCGCTGGCCTGTTAGGCGGCTTGCCGGTAACGGCGGTTATCGTGCGGAGTTCGGTAAACGTCAGCGTGGGTGCGCAGAGTAAAGTCTCTATCCTGCTGCACGGCGTGTTGTTGCTGATTTGCGGCCTGTGGTTCAGCGATCTGCTGAACGTCATCCCGCTGGCCAGTCTCGCCGCGGTGCTGCTCTATACCGGCTATAAGCTGGCGACGCCACGGTTGTTCGTCGAGCAGTTCCGTATGGGTGCACAGCAGTATGTGCCGTTCCTCGCGACCATCGGCGGTATTTTGGTATTTGGCATGCTGGCGGGTATCGGTATTGGCCTGGCGACGCAGATACTTTGCAGCATCTATAAGAGCCATCGCAACGCGCTGCAACTGACGCGCTATGACGATCACTATGTGCTGCGTTTCCAGCAAAACCTGACCTTCATGCATAACCCACAGCTGCAGGGATTATTAGCCGAGATTCCTGAGAACAGCGTGGTTATCGTCGATCACGATAATGCGGAGTACCTCGATCCTGACGTTAAAGCCGTACTGGAAGATTTTGGCGACAATGCGCGCCAGCGAGGCATCCGTCTCAGCCAGTGGCCGGTTGCCGTGAAATAAGTCCTATAATGGGCATATCGCACTGATATGCCCATTCACTGCTCTATAAACGCCTGTTCTTTTTTTCAGCAATTGTTCCTGCTCTCCCGCACCAAAAGCCTGTGCTATGATGCCGCCGCTTCGCTCGGATAAATCCCATAACTGCCCGGATTTGATGCTTATTGGTTGCGCCATGTAACCAATTCGGTAGATAAAACACGCCTTGCGAACCGCATAATGAAATTTTCTGGCCGCTACCGCAGTTGCCGGCGAAAAGTGAATGATGGTGAGAGTAGGGTATGTGCGTAAAGTGGCTGGATGAAAAACGTGAAATAAGTTCGGCTATGACATTATTTGTCACTACCGCGCTATTCTGCTTTGTTGGCAGTCACTTACGTATGCCGCAGGAGCTTTCGCTATTCTGGCCGGTAAATGCGCTTTTGACCGGCATTATCGTGCGCTTCCCGTGGCTGCATCGCACCAGAAACTATTTCGTCTGTTACACCGCGATGGTGCTCAACGACACCATCTTCTCCGGCTGGACCGGCGGCGCTTTCACCATCAACTTCGCCAATATTCTTTTTGTCTTTGTAGCCGCCGCTATACTGCTGGCTTCGCCGCCTGCTCAGGACGGCAATGCCTTACGTGTCGGCAAAGCGATGCGCATCTTTGCTGCCTGCCTGATAGCGTCCATCAGCTGCGCTAGCTGGGGCGCACTGGCGCAGGGCGAAGGCATGAATGAGAAACTCATCACCGCGTGGAGTGACTGGTTCAGCGAACAGTTTTCAACCGGCGTGCTGCTGCTGCCTTTTTTACTGACGCTCAAACGACAGACCACGCTCTCCCGCGCCGTAATTTCGACCAAAATGGTGCTGCCGGTTATCGCCTTGATCCTCTCTGTTTGCGCCAGCGCGATGATTGGCGGCGCTGGTAGTCTTTCCTTTCCGCTACCGGCAATGATTTGGTGTGCCATCAGGTTGCCGATCGTGGCGACCACGCTGCTGATGCTGATTACCGGCATCACAGAAATTATCCTGGTGGTTGATGGCATCATTACTATTCAGGGCGGCGACAGTAGCCTGCCGCTTAGTCATCTGATGTCGGCCCGACTGGGCGTCGCCACGCTGGCCATCGGACCGTTTATCGTTTCTGTCAGCATGGATGCCATTCGGCGGCTTAATCATCAGTTGGCGCTGCGTGCCGACTACGACTTTCTCACGCGTCTACTGTCGCGATCCGGATTGTATGAACAGCTGCGCGGCCGGGAAATTGCCAGCTGCCAGCGCGCTGGGGTAATGATCATTGATATCGACTATTTTAAATCGATCAATGACAGCTTCGGCCATGATGCCGGTGATGCGGTGCTGGAAGAACTGGCGCAACGATTACGTAACGTCGTGGGCGATCGCGGCCTGCTGTGCCGGTTTGGCGGCGAAGAGTTTGTGGCGGTATTTTTCAATGTCGATCGTGAAGCGCTCTGGCATCACGCAGAATCCATTCGGCAGGCGATAGAACAGGAAAAGTTTGTGCTGCAGGGTAATACGGTGAATATCACCGTAAGTATTGGTATCGCCTGTCAGCATCGGTTATCCGGTAAAGATCGCATCAGCGCCATCAACGGCCTGATCTCCGCCGCCGACAAAAATCTCTACTATTCCAAACGCAACGGCCGCAACCAGACATCACCAGCGCTCCACGAGTGCATAGCGTAAGAGAATTTATCCGCATGGCGGAGGGGATTAATTAATATATCAATGAACCCACAGCTATAAATTTTAGGCAATAAAAAGCCACCCTCGCGGAGTGGCTTAATATTCTGATTTAACAGCTAAAATTTGGTGGCCCCTGCTGGACTTGAACCAGCGACCAAGCGATTATGAGTCCGATCGTGAATCAAGTGAAATCATTAACTTACTGATTTTTATGTTTTCTTTAGGCCGGATAGTGATGAAAAGTGGCGCATAGCGTTGCGCTCTGCTGCCACTTTGCTGCCAAGCCAAGCCAAGCCAAGCCAAGCCAAGCCAAGCCAAGCCAAGCCAAGCCAAGCCAAGCGTACTCTTAAGATGGATGATGGGTCGGTTTTACTCATATCCTATAGTGAAATGTATACAGTCAAAAATTCATAAGAAAGATATTTCATTAAATAAATTAGCTTCCTACCACAACATTAGAATAAATTTGATCCGCTTCATTTAGATTTTGATGTTCGCCTTCATAAAGTTCATCTCCAGCCATCATCATAACATAGTGGGACTCATGGCCAGATTTTATAAATATATTTTTGAAAACCCTCAAATACACTTCAATCTGATCGTCGATGGTTTGAATAAAAAGGTCGTCAGGAATACAGTGCGAACCGTCATTAATCCAATGTAAAAGGGATAGGCATATTTTTTGTTCTTCATTTCTTTCGAACTTAGTAACGATATCCTCATCACTTAGTTTGCCTAGAATCTTGAAATAGTTTTCAAGGATTCTTCTCATTATATTCGGAGTTGAGATGCCAGATCTGTGCCTTCTATCTTTCAACTCTTTCCACATTAATTCATACGCGGAGTTTATAGGGTTTTTTTGCTCGTGGAAATTAAGGGAAGTTCGATTGTTTGATTTTCTGATAATCCAGAAGTGTGTTTTATTACACCCATTAGAACGACCATTTTGGAAAGATGCTTCTTTATGAAAATAAATGTTATGAGTAAACAAAAGAATTTGTTTTATTGAAGAACCAGTTTTGACGCTACTGATCATTCCCTTTACAATTGCGCTTACAATATATAATACATTACTATCTAAACTTGAGATTGGGTCGTCAATCACTACTACTCTATTTTGAGTAATATCATCCTGCTTTGCTGCCCCATTAGCTAACTGAACAAAATATAGGAAGGTTATAAAGGTAACTTCACCTTCACTTAATGATTCAAAAGCTAAATCACCATTCTGACGTTTAATCACATAATGATTTTCTAACCTCTCAGAAGGTAAAATTTCAAAGTTTATAAATCCATAAGCTTTCAGTGTTCTATTTATTTCATTAACTGCTGGTTGAACACTAGTTGTATTTCTACTTAATATGGTTATTTCTGCTTTCTTACTTTCAATTTTAATTTTGCATTCATGGATTTTATATTTTAGTGCTTCAGCAGCTTTGCTGACTCCCTTGTGTTTTCTAATGAAAAACGAAACTTCATCTTTAAATTCCGCAGTTAAAAATAGCCAGGTGTCTTTTATAAACAGTTCTCTTTCCAGTTCATAATTGGTCACAATCTTATTGTGATCGATTATTTGACTATTTGCTTTATGAAATAAGTTGATGATAACTTCTAAGGTTTTTTTAGTTGAAGTTAACTCCACTTTTTCACTAGGTTTTTCAAGTTTATTATTTATAGCCATCAAATTGGTAGAAATCTGGCTCTCTAATATTGTTAGCGTTAGCCCTAATTCATCAGCATCTAACTTAGAATTGATGTTTTCTTTCTCTTGTTGCAATGTGCTTTTTAATATCCTTAATATTTGAGATGATTGCTGATGATAATCAAATGCAAGATTCTTTATAGTCTTGATCTTGAGTTCATATGATTTGTCAAAAAATTGTTCAATCTTAAATTTAAATTCATCGTCAATAGTATCTTTCTGACAGAAGGGACATGTTTTACTGGAGTTAATGTATCTCCGCCCATGGTTAACCCAATCTTGGCAACTTAATGATTCAATCAAACCTGCTATATCCACATCATGTTTACCAGTAATGATTTCTTTCCATATTGAATTTGACTCTGTGACATCAATCTCTTCAAATTCGATATTTATTAATAAATTATAAAGCTGTGGCTTTTCGCCTAAAATTGTTAAGCTTCTATTTTTTAGAGTGTCATAATCGCAGGTGTCGTTTAAATTTTCATTTTCAGTATGTAATCTAATTATTTTTGATTTGAATAAATCTTTTTTCTGAAACCCTTTGAAAGCTTCTTTGAAATCTACTTCATACTTTTTAAAGAGGGACCAGCACTTGTCTGTAAATTCGGTGCTAAGAGTGTCTTGTTCTGTTGTTTTTGATAAATGATCTTTTGTATAAGCAGTTAACTGTTTTTCGAACTCCTCTTGCTCTGATTTCTTAAATTTTATTTCCGCTAATTGTTCTGTCGTTGCTTCCCCTAGCGTAAACACGCCAGCAATATCACTACTTGAAAAGTTTTTATCTCTAAACTCCTTGTTATAAACTAAAGTTGATAGTGGCTGGTTGTTTCTCCAGGTAATACTGCAGTTATGATATTTTTCTAGCGAGGTGTCAGAAAGGTAATTTGATGCAGTAGTTTTTCCGCATCCATTAGCACCATAAAAGAAATTTATTTCTTTAAGATTGTTAATTACGATTCCATCGTTATCATAGGTTGCAACGTTAGCTAATTTAAGTGATTCAATCATAACAACTCCTTTTATTTCATGACTGGGCTAATGAGACTTAGTTATGTAAGGTTTAATAAGTCTGAAATTTAGACTTTATTTACTGATCTATTTGGGGGTAATAACCTCAGTTTATATTCTCCATTCATGTTGACATTATTTTTCAGTTTGAATTAAGGGGTTGAGTAACATCGCTTCGGATAGGTGATCTGGAGCAAAGTGCGCATAACGCATTGTAACCTTGATATCTGTATGTACCAGTATCCGCTGAAGCACAAGAATATTTCCACCATTCATCATGAAATGTGACGCGAAAGTGTGACGCAGCACATGCGTTAGCTGTCCGGCTGGCGTTTCAATTCCAGCCCGCTGCATAGCCTTTCTGAACGCCGAGTAGCATGGCGTGAAAAGGGGCTGCGTTTTGCGGCTAACAGGCAATTCTGCCAGTAATTTTTCTGTTATCGGCACCGCCCGGTTTTTCTTGCCTTTAGTTTTCACATAAATGATCTGACCCGCCCGAACTTGATTTCCCTTAAGGCCTTCCGCCTCACTCCAGCGCGCGCCTGTAGCCAGGCAGATTTTGACGATTGCCGTCAAATCTTGAGAGCGGCTTTTATCGCACTCAGCCAGTAGCACACGGATTTCATCGGTGGTGAGATATGCCATTTCTGACTCACCGATTTTAAATTCCCTGATGTTCTCCAACGGATTCGGGGCTTTCCATTCATCAAGGCGTCGCAGCTCGTTAAACACCGCACGAAAATACGCCAGCTCAAGGTTAACTGTTCGCGGAGTGACCGTCTTAACTCTCGTGGAGCGGGTAATCTTTCCGCTTAACCGCTGCTCACGGTAAGCAGAAAAACCCCTGGCGTTAAACTCAGTCGCAAGGGGATTGCCCATTGCCTCGCAAGCAAACGCCATTGTGCTCCGACGCTTCTCTCCATCAGCAAGGGTTATGCCATGCGCGTTGAACCAGAGTTCAACTAAGTCGATAACGCGCCTCTTATCCGTCTTTTCACCCAACCAAGGTTTATCCTGCGCCTGATCTTTGATGTGCTTCTCAAAAGACAGGGCTTCGCCTTTGGTCACAAACTGGCGGCGGATGCGTTTACCATCGCGCCCGTTTGGGAAAACCTGAGCCTGCCATTTCCCATTGGCTAATTTACTTACAGCCATATCCTGCCTTACAGATATTCGGTGCGAGCAACAACCTTACCCAGCACTTTGATGTCTTCTGCCTTACATTCAAAAGACGCTTTCGAAGTGCATCTGACTGATGCCGCTCTGGTGCTGGAGCTTAGCAGCTGTGGCCGTGGCTTCATCACGGCAAAGACCAGCACTGATTACACCGGCAAAATGGTCCGCATTGATACCGGCTACCCTGACCGGCTGCTGCGCTGGTTCACCGGGTACGTGGAGCGCTCGCAGCCTTCGGACACCGGCTATCAGCGTCTTTTCATCCGTGAGCTGTGCGGCGTGTTTGATCGTGCCTGGCCGTGCGCATTTCAGCACCCAACGCTTCGCCAGATTGCCGCCTGGCTGGAAGAACACAGCGGCCTGACCGTCACCGTGCCGCAGGCAGATTACAGCGACAGGCCGATCCCGCACTTCACGCACAGCGGCACAGGATTTCAGCTGCTGGCCAGTCTGGGGCGCGCTTTTGGGATTGCCGATTACATCTGGTATCAGCTGCCCGATGGCAGTATGTATCTGGGTGGCGCTGAAAAGGCGCTGTTTGCCGGTAAGCCGGTGGATATTCCGCCGGAGTTCAGCCAGTCCACTGCCGGTGGCAATACGATGACCGTACCTGTGATCCAGTCACTGCGTCCGGGCGTGGAGGTGAACGGCCAGCGCGTGACAAAGGTGCAGCTGAACAGCGACACCATGACAATCACCTGGACGCCGCGAAACCGCACAACAGGCCAGCCGCTGCAGAAAACACCGGTACAGCGTCAGGTTGAAAGCCATTATCCGGAGCTGGCCAGCGGCCTGCACCTGCCGAAAATGGCGCGTGTTGTTGCCCCATCCGAGGCGGTTAAAAGCGGAAACTTTGCGGACCCCTTCAGGCCGCGCTATGCCGTCGATCTGCAACTGCTGGACGCTGACGGCAATCCGGACGGCAGCACGCCGGTTTATCCTGCCGTGCCGCTGCCCGTTCCGATGGCCGGTAATGATTCCGGCATGTTTCAGTTTCCGCCAGAGGGTACGCTCGTTGAGGTCGGTTTTACCGGCGGGCGCCCGGACAAGCCGTTCGTGCGCCAGACCATGCCGGGTGGGACCAGCCTGCCGGACGTGAAGCCGGGCGAGCAGCTGCAGCAGCAGCGCGCGGAAGTATCACAGCGGGTAACACAGGCGGGAGACTGGGAACGCCAGACCGATCAGGCTATCCGTGAAACGTCCATGAGCCGGGAAGTAAAAGCCGATATGGAAACGCGTGAGCTGGTCAGCAGGGAAACGACAGTCAAAGCCACGGACAGGACCACTGTGATCGGAACGGCGTCACTGATGGCCGGTGCAATTCAGCACGTGACGACAGGCAATTACAGCGTGGCCACGCAGCAGAGCCAGCTGATTACAGTGGGCGGCAATGCTGAAACGGACATCACCGGCAGCGCGGCAATAGAAGTCGGGCAGGCGCTGACAGAAAAAATCGGCCAGCTGCGACAGAGCATTGCCGGGACGCGTCAGGAAATTATCGCGCCGGTGGTGTGGATTGGTTCAGAGAAGATTAATGTGGCCCAGTTGATGCTCGATACTGTGGCGCTTGTGCAGCAGCTGACTGACCAGCTGGCCAGCCATACGCACCCCTCAACCGGCCAGCCCACGAACAGCAGTGCCATCGCACAGAGTGGCCAGCAGGCCGCCGCACTCAGTACGAAATATTCCCCCGTCATCGGCAAATAAGCCAGCACACTGACCCGCTATCACAGCGGGTTTTTTATTGCCCGTCACCAGAACGCCTCAGCCGCACTCTGCCCCACGCACATGCGTAGCCATCTCGCACGACAGCCATTAACAGATCATCCGCACAGCGTGGCACTGGCTGCGCGTCAGCCCCGGCAAAATAATCGCTGTGCAAACAAAATCGGCGCTACACCGCACCCGCCTGCAGGTTTTGGATCATAAAAATTTTTCATTTTTATTTTTTTACAAAGGGCATGGCCAGAGTGCATGGCTGCTGGCTTTCTAAAGGAATTTGCCAACTGAAGCTTTTGAAAAGAAATTCAGTTTTTTTCAGTTTTAAGGATCCAGAGCAAGGCATCCATTAATCATAAACTTCTGTTTTTATTCAAGTATACGATTTTTACGTGATTAGGAAGGATCCAGTTAGGATCAAGTGGTTAGTGTAAAATAAAGTTTTTAAGTCTATAAAAAACAATGCATTATGGTATTGATTGGAGTAAGGGAAAACTGAAATTAATGAAGTCATAAAAGCACTTAGGGAGTGGAACTCCGAAAGTGCCTGTAGTTGTCTTTACTTAACGAGCTTAATTGTAATACCTGAATTAGGGCCAGGAGGGACGCCTAATGCCGTGTCTACCCCTTTGTTATTGCGTAAGTCTTCAAGAATCTCTTCAGGTTTAAACTTTTTCCCGATTATAGCTTGAGATTCAGGACGAGGATTTTCTGAGTGCCTTGCTCTATAGGCTTCAACAAATTCGATCCCTTCTGCTTTCGCTCTTGAGCTTAGACCGCGGGCATATAAGCGATTGAATTCACCTTCAGCTAAAGTTTGAGCAGCAGTATGAGGAACTTTAGCCTGAGTCATCTCAGTGCTATTAGGCTTTCTTCGAGGATAGTGGGTAGCAAGCAATCTTCTTCCTAGAATTTGTTGCTCTAACCATGCGTCATCATGTTGAGATGCTTCTTCTAGCAAAGATGGCCATACTTCCTTACCTTGAGTTGTAAGATAGTTGCTTAAATAAAAACTATTACTTTCTTTATCAAATTCAATTTCTTTAAGCATATATTTTTTGGTTGAATCGTCTAAATCAATATAATTTAAAGACATAAAAACCTCAGCTTTGTGTAGAAATAAAAGAAAGAACTAATTGTAATATTTAATTACAGGTCATATTAAGCAAACACATTCACTGATGCAAAAGGAACATTAACGTTTTTCAAAAGTTTTTTTCCTCATTCGTTCAAAAATTACGCCAGTTAGGTGATGCTCCTTTAGCAACAAATTTTGATAATAAGATTTTGTATATGCTTTTGATCGGAACGGAGTAGGCGGGTCTTGAGGCCGGGGGGACAAAAAGGGGACAGTTAACTACCTAAAGCAAAAAAGCCACCCTTGCGGAGTGGCTTAATGTGCTGATTTAACAGCTAAAATTTGGTGGCCCCTGCTGGACTTGAACCAGCGACCAAGCGATTATGAGTCGCCTGCTCTAACCACTGAGCTAAGGGGCCAGCGGAGCCGGGATTATAATGTATCTGTGCAGGGCGATCCAGCAATGTCATGCTGGTTGTTGGTTTTTAAACCAATAGCTTACCGATAAGAAACGGTGTCAAAAAACAATGCGAAACGGCTCAAAACGAGACGTTCCCTGTATCGTCAATTCAGCAGCTGATGAACATTTTCACAAGAAAGACCTTGCTCTCGATAGTTCTCGTTTGGCAAATAGAGCACCACAACAGAGAACTGTCATTCCAAAACTCCAAAACTCCAAAACTCCAAAACTCCAAAACTCCAAAACTCCAAAACTCCAAAACTCCAAAACCCCAACATTCCAAACCACCCGCTATAATTCCCTGCTCATGCCGCTCAGCGGCGCACGTTAATACACAGACCGGACGTTATGGATCAGCATCACATCACCGACATTATTGAACCCAATCTACGCGTGCTGTTTTGCGGCATCAATCCTGGCAGTTCTTCGGCGCATACCGGGTTTCATTTTGCTTATGGCGGTAATCGTTTCTGGAAGGTGATTTATCAGGCGGGTTTTACACACGAGCAACTGAGGCCGGAAGAGGAGATGCGGCTGCTGGAAACCGGCTGTGGCATCACTATGCTGGTTGAGCGGCCAACGGTGCAGGCCAGTGAGCTGGCAACGGCCGAGTTGCGCGAAGGTGGAGAGAAGCTGATGGAGAAAATCGCGCTTTATCAGCCCGCGGCGCTGGCGATCCTCGGTAAGGAGGCGTTCAGAAAGGCGTTTCGGCAAAGCAAAGTGGAGTGGGGCAGGCAGGCGATAACTATCGGTCGCACTGAAGTATGGGTATTGCCCAATCCCAGCGGCTTAAACCGAGCTTCGCTGGATGAGCTGGTCAGCGCCTACGGTGAATTGCATCAGGCGCTGCCTGAATGGCAGGCATAAAAAACCCCGCGTTAGCGGGGTTTTTATATTAATCAGCCGGGCCGATTAATCATCAAGGAAGCTACGCAGCACTTCGGAGCGGCTTGGATGGCGCAGCTTACGCAGCGCTTTTGCTTCGATCTGACGGATACGCTCACGCGTTACGTCAAACTGCTTGCCCACTTCTTCCAGCGTATGGTCGGTGTTCATATCGATACCGAAGCGCATACGCAGCACTTTTGCTTCGCGAGCGGTAAGGCCAGCGAGCACATCGTGGGTAGCGGAGCGCAGGCTCTCTGACGTTGCAGAATCCAATGGCAGTTCCAGCGTGGTATCTTCGATAAAATCACCCAGATGTGAATCTTCATCATCACCAATCGGCGTCTCCATAGAGATCGGCTCTTTAGCGATTTTCAGCACCTTACGGATCTTATCTTCCGGCATCAGCATACGTTCAGCCAGCTCTTCCGGCGTCGGCTCGCGGCCCATCTCCTGCAACATCTGGCGCGAAATACGGTTGAGTTTGTTAATTGTCTCAATCATATGTACCGGAATACGGATGGTACGCGCCTGGTCAGCGATAGAGCGGGTAATCGCCTGACGGATCCACCAGGTTGCATAGGTCGAGAACTTGTAACCACGGCGGTATTCAAACTTATCTACCGCTTTCATCAGGCCGATGTTGCCTTCCTGAATCAGATCAAGGAACTGCAAGCCACGGTTGGTGTATTTCTTAGCAATCGAAATAACCAGACGCAAGTTCGCTTCAACCATCTCTTTCTTCGCGCGGCGGGCTTTCGCTTCGCCAATCGACATGCGACGGTTGATATCCTTAACCTGCTCGATGGTCAGCCCGGTCTCTTCTTCAATCTGCAGCAGTTTTTGCAGGCTGCGCTGTACGTCGTCTGCCACTTCAAGCAGTTTTTCTGACCATGGCTTGTTCATCGCCAGAGCAGCTTTGAACCAGGTCTCGCTGGTTTCATTGCCGGTAAACAGCGTAATGAAGTTTTTCTTTGGCATTTTGCACTGCTCAACGCAGAGCTTGAGAATGATACGCTCCTGGGTACGCACGCGATCCATCATGGTACGCATGCTGTTAACCAGGTAATCAAACTGCTTTGGAACCAGACGGAACTGCTTGAACACGTCAGATAAGTTCTGGATCTCAGCGACGGCATCAGCATGGCTGCGGCCTTTTGCTTTGATCACTTTACGCGTTACTTCGTACTGCGTACGCAGGTCGACGAATTTCTCACGAGCCAGCTCAGGATCGATGCTGTTATCATCATCAGAGCTGTCGTCATCTTCTTCATCTTCCTCTTCGTTTTCGTTACGTTCTGCTTCAGAAAGCTCAGAACCAACGTGCGTCGCGGTAGGGGCAATATCTTCTTCTGCATTCGGATCGACGAAACCGGTGATCAGATCGGAAAGGCGAGATTCGCCTGCTTCCACACGATCGTACTGCTCCAGCAGGTAGGTAATCGCTTCAGGATATTCAGCAACAGAACATTGAACCTGGTTAATACCGTCTTCAATACGCTTGGCGATGTCGATTTCGCCCTCACGTGTTAACAGTTCAACGGTACCCATTTCACGCATGTACATGCGCACCGGATCGGTTGTACGACCAATCTCAGATTCAACGCTGGATAAAACCTGGGCTGCAGCTTCCGCGGCATCTTCGTCAGTATCGGAGCTATTTTCATTTAGCATCAGATCGTCGGCATCCGGTGCTTCTTCAACCACCTGAATGCCCATGTCGTTAATCATCTGGATGATGTCTTCGATCTGATCGGAGTCGACGATATCTTCCGGCAGATGGTCATTGACCTCAGCATAGGTCAGATAGCCTTGCTCCTTACCACGGGTGACAAGTAGCTTAAGCTGTGACTGCGGGTTTTGCTCCATAAGACGGTATCCACACTTCTGTTAATTTGATTGGTGTCGGGTCAGCTAGGTCAGCCGACAATAACAGTTGAAAGCTTTTTGCTTATTGCCGCTGCTTTCGTTGCGGCTGCAGGGCCACGCCCTTTTTTAAATCGGCACTTAAGCCGCTTGGTGTTCGGTATTTGAGGCGATGTTACTTGCCATTTTCATGCCAGCGGCGGTGATAGCGATGCCGCACAGATTTCTACTGCTAGCTGTGTTAATTACAACTACTGGCAATACTACTTCTTAGCGAGTGCCTGATTGAGAGACCATAATTCGCGACGCTCTTCGGCATTCAGGCCGTGCGTGCGGTCTCGTGCAATCAGCTCTTCCTGACGCTGTTCCAGGGCGGAATCATACATTTTGGCGAGAGAATCCTGAAATACAGCCTCAGCTTCTTCATCCACTATCATATGGTTCCACGTGGCCAGAGTTTCAAGCGTCTGGCTAAAATTTGTTCCGCGATACAGCTCCAGCAGCTGGCCGGTAGTCAATCCCGGATGCGCGTTACAGGTATCCACTAATTCAATAAAAAGTGGTAAACCCGGCATGGTTGACTGCGCCAGACCTTGTAACGATGGCACAACTGCCGCGAGGCTCGGGTTTTGCACCAGCAATCCCACCAGAATGCGCATGGTGGTCAGCTTAAACTGCGGTGCGGGCTTCTGCACCGCGCCTTCTGCCAGTTTTGGCATCAGCTTATCGAGCTGGCTGTCGTCGAGAATACCCAGTTTCTTACCCAGTTCCTGACGCAAATAAATACGCAGCGTTTCGCCAGGGATCTGATTAAGCAGCGGCAACGCCAGCGTGCTTAAACGTGCCCGACCATCGCGGGAACTGAGATCGACCTGCGGCAACAGCGAGTCAAACAGAAACGTGGAAAGGGGCATCGCATGCTCCATTCTCGCTTCAAACGCCGCTTTGCCTTCCTTACGAATCAGCGTATCGGGATCTTCACCGTCAGGCAGAAACATAAAGCGTAGCTGACGACCGTCATTCATGTAAGGTAATGCGGTCTCTAATGCTCGCCAGGCAGCTTCGCGACCGGCGCGATCGCCGTCATAACAGCAAATAACCTGGTTCGTGGCGCGAAAAAGTAGCTGGATGTGGTCGGCGGTGGTCGAGGTACCCAACGACGCTACGGCGTAATCAACGCCAAACTGCGCCAGCGCCACCACATCCATATAACCTTCCACAACCAACAGTTTTGCAGGTTCTGGATGGTTCTTTTGCGCTTCGTACATGCCGTAAAGCTGACGGCCTTTATGGAAAATATCGGTTTCAGGTGAGTTTAAATATTTGGGAACGGCGTCACCTAAAACACGACCACCAAACCCAATAACTCTGCCGCGTTTATCACGAATCGGGAACATCACGCGTTCACGGAAGCGATCGTAACTGCGGCCCTGATCATTGGTAACTAACATGCCCGCATCGATAAGCGACTGACGATCTTCTTTATTCCGTGCAAATTGCTTGAGCGCGTTATCCCAACCGGGCGGGGCAAAGCCAATGGCAAAATGCTTGATGACTTCATCGCTGAGGCCACGCTGCGCGAGATACTCGCGTGCCGGAACCGCGGCGCTTTCAGTTAATGCGCGCTGATAGAAAGTGCTTAATCCTTCCATCAACTGATAGAGACTTTGACGCTGATGACGTTCCAGCTGAGTTGGGCCATTTCCCGCTTCGTACGGCACTTCCAGCCCATACAGCGTGGCTAACTCTTCGATGCTTTCCACAAACTCAAGACGATCGAAATTCATCAGAAAATCGATAGCATTGCCATGGGCACCGCAGCCGAAACAGTGGTAGAACTGCTTTTCACCGTTAACGGTAAAAGAGGGCGTTTTTTCGTTATGGAATGGACAACACGCGTTGTAATTTTTACCCTGCTTTTTTAGCTTCACGCGGGCATCGATCAGATCGACGATATCAGCGCGCGCCAGCAAGTCATTGATAAAAATGCGTGGAATTCGTCCTGCCATAAGCCCCAAATATTTAGCTCTTAAACGACAACAAGCCGCGCTTCCTTTCGGAAAGCACGGCCTCTAACTTGACTCTGTCTGCGTGAATAACGCGATGGAGGCTGAGACGCCTCCGATACGACTTTTAGTACAGACGAGTGCGGCGTGCGTTTTCGCGAGCCAGTTTCTTGGCATGACGCTTAACAGCAGACGCTTTAGCGCGCTTGCGTTCAGTCGTTGGTTTTTCATAAAACTCACGACGACGAACTTCAGCCAGAACGCCTGCTTTCTCGCAGGAACGCTTGAAGCGACGCAGTGCTACGTCGAACGGCTCGTTTTCACGTACTTTAATTACCGGCATGTAACTCTTACCCTCGATAAATTCGGTTTTGCGGCTGACGTTTTCAGCCAGCTGATTTCAAAATGGTGCGGAATTTTACTCCAACACAGGCTGCGTTGTAAAGCGCCATGAACAATAAGAAACCAACAGCGGCGGCTGCACGATGGCAACCCTTGATATGGCGGAGGATCATACAGTAAAACGTGAACGATTTCCGTGTGGTTTTTGCATCGCTGCGGCTTTTTTCAGGTGCGCGGCGGAAATCTTGATCGGGGCGCTAAGCGGCCTGTGCTACACTGCGCGCCGCAAGAGTGAGGTGAAATCATGCGTATTTTAGGTATAGAAACATCCTGCGATGAAACCGGCATCGCAATTTACGATGATGCTGCGGGACTGCTCGCAAATCAACTTTATAGTCAGGTAAAACTGCATGCCGATTATGGCGGCGTAGTGCCTGAACTCGCCTCGCGGGATCACGTGCGCAAAACCGTGCCGCTGATTCAGGCCGCAATGAAAGAGGCACATTGCCAGCCACAGGATATCGATGCGGTGGCCTATACCGCCGGGCCTGGATTGGTCGGCGCGCTGTTGGTCGGCGCTACTGTTGGACGTGCGCTGGCGTTTGCCTGGCAGGTGCCAGCGGTGCCTGTGCATCATATGGAAGGGCATTTACTGGCGCCAATGCTGGAAGATAACCCGCCTGATTTCCCGTTTGTGGCGCTGTTGGTTTCTGGCGGCCATACGCAGCTGATTAGCGTCACCGGCATTGGCGAATACAGCCTGCTGGGTGAATCGATTGATGATGCCGCCGGTGAAGCCTTTGATAAAACGGCCAAGTTGTTAGGGCTCGATTATCCGGGCGGCCCGCTGCTGGCTAAAATGGCGCAGCAGGGCACGGCGGGGCGCTTTACCTTCCCGCGTCCGATGACCGACCGTCCGGGGCTGGATTTTAGCTTTTCCGGACTGAAAACCTTTGCGGCGAACACGATTCGCGGCAATGCAGCGGATACGCAGACGCACGCCGATATCGCCCGCGCCTTTGAAGATGCGGTGGTGGATACGCTGGCGATCAAATGTAAACGTGCGCTGGAGCAAACCGGCTTTTCACGGCTGGTTATTGCGGGCGGCGTGAGCGCTAACCGCACGTTGCGCGCGCGTATGGAAGAGGTCATGCAGGCACGCGGTGGTGAAGTCTTCTATGCGCGCCCGGAATTCTGTACCGATAACGGCGCGATGATCGCGTATGCAGGTATGGTCAGATTGAAAGGGGGAACGCGCGGTGAACTGAGCGTAAGCGTTCGACCTCGCTGGCCGCTGGCAGAGCTGCCAGCAATTTGATGACAGGCGGCGTAAGCCGCCTTTATTTTGTCTTCTTCTTCCAGATCTTCCCTTCTTGCCCCCGCCACAACCGCTGAATATTGTCGTGATGCCTGAGCAAAATCAGGCACGAGAGCATGGAAACCGGAAAGGTAAACTGCGGCTTAAACCACCAGACATAAAACGGGGCGATCAGCGCACTGACGATGGCACCCAAAGAAGAGTAACCGCTCAGCAGCACGGTCAATATCCAGGTACCTGCCATCAGACCCGTTAAGTCCCAGCCAATGGGTGCGATGGCACCTAACGCTGTCGCAACGCCTTTGCCGCCACGAAAATGAAAAAACAGCGGATAGATGTGACCAAGGCAGGCCGCAATGGCGGTCAATCCCAGATAAACCGGGGTCACGCCAAGGCTCCAGGCGAGCCAGACTGGTAGCATGCCTTTCAGCACGTCAAACACCAGCACCGTAACCGCTGCCGCTTTGCCGCCCACGCGCAATACGTTGGTTGCACCAGGATTACCGGATCCATTGAGACGCGGATCGGGCAGCCCAGCCAGTTTGCATACCAGGATCGCACTGGAGATGGAGCCGCAAAGATACGCGAAAATAATCATACCAAGCGCGATTGCACTCATAAAACCGTTCCGTTCAGTAGGGGTCGTTTTGTTTACAGCATCTGTGGATAATACGCATATTCTGTCGGAAGTGATATCCGGCGAGGGCAAAAACAGAGAGCCGTATCATGGATATTGTATTTATAGAACAGCTGACGGTTTACACCACCATTGGCGTTTACGAATGGGAACAGAACATCCAGCAGAAGCTGGTGTTCGATGTCGAAATGGCGTGGGATAACCGTAAAGCGGCCGCCAGCGATCGGGTTGAAGATTGCCTGAGCTATGCCGATGTGGCGGAGGCGATCGTTGCGCACGTGGCAAATGGCCGTTTTGCGCTGGTTGAGCGCGTTGCCGAAGAACTTGCCACGCTGTTACAAACGCGTTTTGCTTCACCCTGGCTGCGGCTAAAAGTCAGTAAACCCGGCGCGGTCGCGCAGGCAGCAAGCGTGGGCGTGATTATTGAGCGTGGAACGAGACGGGACTAATCTGAAATAAATCCAATGTGATTGCCATCACAATGAAACCAAATCACAGTACGGTCTGTCTTAGAGTGGTTTACAGACCGAACATGTACATTTCCTGGCGGTATCGTGCGAAACGACCGCCTTTTTAGTGAGTTGAAAACTAGGGTAGAGGACATTTGATGGCAGACATTCATCAGCTTTGGGTGGCAGCAATCCTGGGCGTTGTTGAGGGATTAACCGAGTTTCTTCCGGTCTCCTCCACCGGCCATATGATTATCGTCGGCCATCTGCTGGGCTTCGAAGGCGAAAAAGCAGAAACGTTTGAGGTGGTGATTCAGCTGGGTTCCATTCTTGCCGTGGTCGTGATGTTCTGGCGGCGCCTGTTTGGGCTCATCGGCATCCATTTTGGCCAGGTGAAGCATGAAGGCACCGGAAAAGGGCATTTAACCCTGATTCACATTCTGCTCGGCATGGTACCCGCGGTCGTCATTGGCCTGGTGTTTCACGATCAGATTAAAACGTTATTTAATCCGATCAACGTGATGTATGCGCTGGTGGTCGGTGGCGTGTTGCTGCTGGTGGCGGAATTTTTCAAGCCAAAACAGCCTAAGGCCGTTGGCATTGATGATATTACCTATCGTCAGGCGTTTATGATCGGATGCTTCCAGTGTCTGGCCCTGTGGCCGGGCTTCTCCCGTTCAGGTGCCACCATTTCTGGCGGTATGCTGATGGGCGTCAGCCGTTATGCAGCATCAGAATTTTCGTTCATTCTGGCGGTGCCAATGATGATGGGCGCGACGGTACTGGATCTCTACAAGAGCATGGGCTTCCTGACCATGGCGGATTTCCCGATGTTTGCCGTCGGCTTCATCACGGCGTTCGTGGTGGCGATGATCGCAATTAAAATCTTCCTTGAGCTGATCAAACGCATCTCTTTTGTGTCGTTCGCTATCTATCGCTTTATCGTGGCGGCCGCGGTGTATATGGTCTTCATGTAATGTTGAAGCGGCCAGTTACGCTGGCCGCTGATTTTCCCGCCAGCTTTCCAGCGCCGTGATACGGCGACGATACAACTCTTCTCTGACGTCCGATCCGGTAAATCCTGCTTCAACCACCTCTTTTGGCGATACCGCCTGCACCACCCCAAACGCCGTACGCAGATAATCACCTTGTGGATAGGGATTATTCTCCAGCGTTGCGCGCCCGCGGGCATCTGCTTCGCTGGTCAGGGCAATCTGCTCAACACGCTGTGGCTTGCGCCAGGCATCAATACGATCGAACAGGCCGACCAGTGTTTCACTGCTCTGGCGCTCCACCGTGTGCACGATGTCATGGAATTCGGTGACCAGCAGGGAGAGATCGCGAACATGATTCGGCACGCGCAAACGCTGGCAAAGCTGCTCAACCACCGGCACGCCTGCCAGGCCATGACCATGATGACTCGGCCATTTCTCCGGCGGCGTCAGCGCCTTGCCGACGTCATGGCAGAGCGTCGCAAAGCGGATATCGACCTCCGGTGAGAGCTGAGCAGCAATCGCCAGCGTCATCAACGTATGAACGCCAGTATCGATCTCCGGATGCCATTTTGCTGGCGCCGGCACGCCAAAGAGTTTGTCGATCTCAGGGAAAAGCACGGCCAGAGCATTGCAGTCGCGCAGCACCTGGAAAAAGACCTGAGGATTGGGCGATTGCAGCGCGCTTTCCGTCTCTTTCCACACCCGTTCAGCCGTCAGATGCGCCAGTTCGCCGCTGGCTGCCATGTGCTGCATCAGCGCCATGGTTTCATCGGCAATACGGAAGTTAAGATGCGCAAAGCGTGCGGCAAAGCGTGCCACGCGCAGCACTCGCAACGGATCTTCATTAAAGGCGACAGAAACATGGCGCAGCAAGCGCTGCTGAATGTCGTGGCGACCATTAAACGGATCGATGATATTGCCGTCGCTATCCTGCGCAATGGCATTAATGGTCAGATCGCGGCGTTGTAAATCCTGCTCAAGCGTGACGTCAGGTGCGAACCAGGTGATAAAGCCGGTATAACCCTGGCCCGATTTGCGTTCGGTACGTGCCAGTGCATATTCTTCGCGGGTTTTTGGATGCAGAAACACCGGGAAATCGCGGCCAACCTGTTGATAACCGGCTGCCAGCATCGCTTCCGGCGTCGTGCCTGTCACCACCCAGTCTCTGTCTTTAATCGGTAGATTAAGCAGGCCATCGCGGACCGCACCGCCGACCAGATATGTTTTCACAGGGCTCTCCTGATAAGTCAGATAATGCCCTCATTGTTACATAAAATCACTGACATTGCGGACACGGCAAAGCAGAACATCAGATGATGCTCTGCTTCGGACAGACGAATTAACTCAGTTCATCCAGCGGTTATTTTGCTTCCGGCGTGGAATCATATGCGGCAGCAGCAGGCCCAACAGCAGACCAACGCCCGCAACCCCGCCGCCATACATAAACCACTGCATGATGATGGTGCGCTGCTTATCATCGAGCTGCACATTGGCGGCGCTGACTTTTTTCTGCGCCACCACCAGCTCATTTTTAAGCTTCTGATTCTGCTCTTTTAAACCATTGATGGTGCCGTCGCTGCCTGCCACTTTCTTCTGCATTTCGGCGGTGCGTTGATTCCAGCTGTTATCGATATTGTTGAGCTTGTCGGTAAGATCTTTAACCTGCTGCTGCAGAATCGGTACTTGCGTACGCAGGCTGGGATCGGCGCTGAGCTGCGTCATTGGGATCCAGTTAGTGTTGCCCTGCGCATCGCGAATCTGTGCATAGTTAGTGCTGCTGTTGGTTTGCAGCAGCGTCACTTCTTCGCCCGCATTCAACTTGCCTACCAGACGATACTGATCGCCGGGACCGCTGCGAACCCAAGTTGACAGCTCATCGGAAATGTAGCGTTTTTCACTGGCATGGACGGTTACGGTAACGCTGAAGGTCAGCAAAGAGAGCGCAATAAGAGTAATTTTTTTCATTCGATTTCGTTTTTGCAAGTGATCGGAAAAATTAACGGCACAGTCTGGAGACGCTTCACAGAAATCTGAATGAGAACTATCCTGGTCTCGGGCGCGGTGCGGCACTCCTCGCGATCGCGCAAGAAAGCTGAGACAGTAAGGGCTTATCTGCATTACTCTTTCTTTCGTGAAACTTTCCGTGCCAGTGAATTAGTGAATAAAAAATTATGACCATCGAAATCGAATTAAAGTTCATCGCAACGCCGCAGGCGATTGCTCAACTGCCCGCTTTTCTTGCCGCCTGGCCGCATCAGCATGCGCCCGCGATCGCCCTGACCAACATCTATTTTGAAACGGATGATCACCAGCTGCGTCGCTGGGACATGGGATTACGTATTCGCGGCGTTGAGCAAAAGTATGAAATGACGCTGAAAGGCAAGGGCGACAGCATCGGTGGGCTGCATCAGCGTGCTGAATATAATGTCGACATCGCGTCACCTGAACTCGACATCGCCCGCCTGCCGGCAGAGATCTGGCCGCAAGGTACCGATGTCGCCGCATTACAGGCTCGTCTGCAACCGCTGTTCAGTACACATTTCCAGCGTGAACGTTGGGTAGTGACCTATGGCAACAGCGAAATTGAAGTGGCGCTCGATCAGGGCGACGTAAAAGCTGGCGAGCTGAGCGAAGCACTGCATGAAATCGAACTGGAGCTGAAACAGGGTGAGCGTAACGATCTGCTGCAGTTTGCCACAGAGTTCGTTCAGCTGGCGGGCCTGCGTCTGGGTAGCCTGAGTAAAGCGGCACGTGGCTATGCACTGGCGCAAGGCAACGCGCCGCTGCCGGTAAAACCGGTGCCGCTGTTGCAGCTTGCGCCAAAAGCTACGGTAGAGCAGGCCATGGTGGCAATATTCCAGCTGGGACTGAAGCAATGGCAATATCACGAGGAAGTCTGGTTACGCGGTAATGCGGATGCGCAGCATGCGGTGGTGGAAGCACTGGAGATTGTGCGTCAGGGCTTTTCGCTGTTCAGCGCGTTGATTTCACGTAAAGCGAGCAGTGAACTGCGTCAGAGCTTGACCGAACTGGAAGAGGCGCTGGCGGGCGAGCAGGTCGATGCACAGGAGATCTGCTTTACGCCACTGTGGGTACAAACACAGCTGGCGTTAACGCGCTGGCTGGTGACGCAGCGCTGGCAGGCGTTTACCGATCAAAAAGCGCAGACCAAGCTCAATGGTTCATTTAAGCGCTTTGCCGATATTATGTTGGGCCGTATAGCAGCGAACATGAAAGAGACCATCAGCCATGTCCGTCAGCCCAATGAGTATCACGATAAAGCACCTCGTCTGGCACGCCATCTCATCGCTGTTACGCTGCTGGCTGGCGCGTATCCGTCGACCGTGGCTGCATGGCAGGATAACTGGCGACAGCTGCTGTTGGCGATTGATGAGCATCAATACAATACGCTGGCCTGGCTAAGCAATCAGGCGCTCAAGCAGCCTGCTTTCTGGCTAAACGGCTCGGCACAGTAACGTTATCTGAAGTTCTGTTCAGGGAGGGATCATGACTATTCCTTTGCCACCGTTGCTGCAGGAGCAGTGGCGTAAAGCAGCCGAGCGTCTGGCGTTAGAGCCGGACAGCCTCAGCGATCGGCAAAAAGCGGTGTTTGCTGGCAGCGATTTTGTGGTGGACAACCTTGCTCACTATCCACAATGGGCGCAGGCGCTGGACGATCAGCCGCCGCAGCCCGCTGAGTGGCAGCATTATGCGGCATGGCTGGCACAACGGTTGGACCCTGTTCAGGATGAGAACGGCCTGATGCGCGAGCTGCGGCTGTTTCGCCGTGAAATGCTGGTGCGCATCGCCTGGATGCAGACGCTGTCGCTGTGCAGCACGGTAGACAGTTTGCAGCAGCTTAGCGCGCTGGCGGAAACGGTGATTGTTGCCGCTCGCGACTGGCTTTGGCAAGCCTGCTGCGCCGACCTGGGGACGCCCTGCAATGCAGAAGGCGAGCCGCAGCCGCTGTTGATTCTGGGCATGGGCAAGCTGGGCGGGGGTGAACTCAACTTTTCATCAGATATCGATTTAATTTTTACCTGGCCGGAAAATGGCAGCACGCGCGGCGGCAGGCGTGAACTTGATAACGCCCAGTTTTTCACCCGTCTTGGCCAGCGGCTAATCAAGGTGCTGGATCAGCCGACCATCGATGGCTTTGTCTATCGGGTCGACATGCGTTTGCGACCCTTTGGCGACAGCGGACCGCTGGTGCTGAGCTTTGCCGCGCTGGAAGATTATTATCAGGAGCAGGGACGCGACTGGGAACGCTACGCGATGGTTAAAGCCCGCTTAATGGGCGGTGGCGACGATCGCTGGAGCGAAGAGCTGCGCCAGATGCTGCGGCCTTTTGTATTCCGTCGTTATATCGATTTCAGCGTGATTCAGTCGCTGCGTAACATGAAAGCGATGATTGCCCGTGAGGTGCGGCGACGTGGCTTAACCGACAACATTAAGCTGGGCGCCGGCGGTATTCGCGAAACGGAATTTATCGTTCAGGTTTTCCAGCTGATTCGCGGCGGACGCGAACTTAGCCTGCAACAGCGCGCCTTGCTGCCGTGCCTGCAGGCGATTGAAACGCTAAATTTATTGTCCGGCGATCAGGTCACCGCGCTGCGCGAAGCCTACCTTTTTTTGCGCCGCCTCGAAAACGTTCTGCAAAGCATCAACGATGAACAGACACAAACATTGCCAGCCGATGCGCTAAACCAGGCGCGTCTGGCATGGGCAATGTCATGCGCCGACTGGACTGAACTACAACGGCAACTGAACCATCATATGGCCTGCGTGCGCGCCATCTTTGATGAACTGATTGGTGATGACACCCCAGAAATCGCCGACGGCAAAGCGCTGGATGAATACGTTGCCCTGTGGCAGGAGCCGCTGGAGGCCGACGATGTGCTTGCGCTGACGCCACAGTTAATGCCAGACGCTCGGTATCGTCTGCTGCAAACCATCAACGATTTCCGCCAGGATGTAAATAAGCGCACCATTGGTCCACGTGGACGTCAGTCTTTGGATCAGCTGGTGCCACGGCTGCTCAGTGAGATTTGCGTACGCGACGATGCGGCGGTTGCCTTGCAACGCATCACACCGCTGCTGTTGGGCATCGTCACACGTACCACTTATCTTGAATTACTAACCGAATACCACGGCGCGCTGAAGCACCTTATTCGGCTCTGCGCCGCATCGCCGATGGTTGCCAGCCAGCTGGCGCGTTATCCGCTGCTGCTGGACGAACTGCTCGATCCTGCCACGCTCTATCAACCCACCGCCACTGACGCTTATCGCGACGAGCTACGGCAATATTTGCTGCGCATCCCCACTGACGATGAAGAGCAACAGCTGGAAGCGCTACGGCAGTTTAAACAGGCACAGTTGCTGCGCATTGCGGCGGCTGATATTGCTGGCACCTTGCCGGTCATGAAAGTCAGCGATCATCTCACCTGGCTGGCGGAAGCGATCATTGAATCGGTGGTTCAGCAGGCGTGGAGCATGATGATTCAGCGCTACGGTCGTCCTTCGCATCTTAACGATGATGCGGAACGCGGCTTTGCGGTAATCGGCTACGGCAAACTCGGCGGCTGGGAATTAGGCTACAGCTCCGATCTTGACCTGGTGTTTCTGCATGAGTGCCCAGCTGATGCGGTAACCATCGGCGAACGCAGCATTGATGCTCGTCAGTTCTATCTGCGCCTGACCCAGCGCATCATGCACCTCTTTAGCACGCGTACCTCATCGGGCATTCTGTACGAAGTTGATGCCCGCCTACGGCCATCGGGTGCGGCTGGCCTGCTGGTCAGTACCTTCAGCGCTTTTGATGATTATCAGCGCAACGAGGCGTGGACATGGGAACATCAGGCGCTGGTACGTGCTCGCGTAGTGTATGGCGATCAGACGCTGCGCCAGCGTTTTGATGAGATTCGCCGCGATATTCTGTGCCTGAAGCGTGAAGGGGAGCAGTTGCAAACTGAGGTGCGTGAAATGCGTCAGAAAATGCGCGCGCATCTGGGCGGTAAACACAAAGGACGCTGGGATTTAAAAGCGGATGAAGGCGGCATTACCGACATTGAATTCATTACACAATATCTTGTCCTGCTGTACGCTGCCGATGAGCCCAACTTAACGCGCTGGTCCGACAATGTGCGCATTTTTGAACTGCTGGCGCAATACGGCAAAATGGACGAACAGGAAGCGCAGGCGCTAACGCACGCCTACGTGACGTTGCGTGATACTTTGCATCATCTGGCGCTGCAGGAACTGCCTGGCCATGTGGCTGCTGATGCCTGGCTGGCGCTGCGCCAGCAGGTTCAGCAAAGCTGGCAGCGCTGGTTATTACCTGCTTAACCCCATGCTCGCCGGATGAAGAGCCTGTGCTATTATCCGGCGCAATATTTTTGACTGTAGTCTGGAGTATCTGGAATGAAAGTAACACTGCCCGAGTTTAACCATGCGGCTGTGCTGGTGGTTGGTGATGTTATGTTGGATCGTTATTGGCATGGGCCTACCAGTCGTATCTCGCCGGAAGCGCCAGTGCCGGTGGTAAAAGTAGAAAATATTGAAGAGCGACCGGGTGGTGCGGCTAACGTGGCGATGAATATCGCGGCACTGGGTTCCGGCTCCCGTCTCATCGGCCTCACTGGCGTCGATGATGCTGCACAGGCGCTCGATCACTCCCTGCGCAAGGTCAACGTTGAATGCGATTTTGTGGCTATCGCCACCCATCCAACCATTACCAAGCTGCGCGTGCTGTCACGTAACCAGCAACTGATCCGCCTTGATTTTGAAGAAGGCTTTGAAGGGGTCGATCCAACGCCTGTTCATCAGCGTATCAGCCTGGCACTGCCTGCGGTTGGGGCGCTGGTGCTGTCGGATTACGCCAAAGGCGCGCTGGCCGACGTACAAACCATGATTGCGCTGGCGCGCGAAGCGGGCGTACCGGTGCTGGTGGATCCTAAAGGTGCCGATTTCTCTCGCTACCGCGGCGCAACGCTGCTAACACCTAACTTTTCAGAATTTGAAACGGTGGTGGGTAAGTGCAAAACCGAAGAAGAGATCGTGACGCGCGGCATGGCGCTGATCGCTGACTACGATCTGTCGGCGCTGCTGGTCACGCGTTCAGAAAATGGCATGACGCTTTTACAACCAGGCCGTGAACCACTCAATCTGCCTACCCAGGCGCAGGAAGTGTTTGATGTTACCGGTGCGGGCGACACGGTTATCGGCGTACTGGCGGCATCGCTGGCAGCAGGGAGCTCACTGGAAGATGCCTGCTTCCTTGCCAATGCGGCGGCAGGTGTGGTGGTGGGCAAGCTGGGCACATCAACCGTATCACCGGTAGAGCTGGAGAATGCCATTCATGCCCGTCCGGAAACCGGTTTTGGCGTCATGAACGAAGAGCAGTTGCAGGATGCCGTGGCAAAAGCGCGTCAGCGCGGTGAAAAAGTGGTCATGACCAACGGCATTTTTGACATTCTGCATGCAGGCCATGTCTCTTACCTCGCCAATGCCCGCAAGTTAGGCGATCGACTAATTGTTGCGGTCAACAGCGATGCGTCAACGAAGCGTCTGAAAGGCGAAGAGCGTCCAATTAATCCATTGATCAACCGAATGATTGTATTGGGCGCGCTGGAGTCCGTTGACTGGGTCGTGGCATTTGAAGAAGATACGCCGCAGCGACTGATCGCACAGGTATTGCCGGATCTGTTAGTGAAGGGCGGAGATTACAAGCCAGAAGATATTGCGGGCAGCAAAGAGGTCTGGGCTAACGGCGGTGAGGTGCGCGTGCTGAATTTTGAGGATGGTCTGTCCACGACCAATATCATCAAGGCTATTCGCGCTAAATCCTGATTGCAGAGAAAACGGGAGGTGATCCTCCCGCTTTTAAAACTTATTGCTTAGGTTCTTCTGGCTTTGCGTCTGGCTCGTGCACCGGCTTCGGCGCGGTAACTGGCGCGGTAACTGGCGCAGTTGCTGCAGTAGCAGGTGCAGGGGTAGCTACAGGCGCGGCTGTTGACGAAGTTGTTGCGGTCGCAGGCACAGCGGTTGCTACAGGTGCAGAGGAAGTCGACTGATTTTCCAGCTGGGCAATACGCTGTTCCAGCGCGGCCAGTTTCTCGCGCGTGCGGATCAACACCTGCGTCTGCACATCAAACTCTTCACGATTAACCAACTCCATGCGTGTCAGTTGAGCCTGCAAAACCTGGCGAATCTTTTTCTCAACGTCGTCGCCTAAATCGCGAATGCCTTTAGGCATCGCTTCGTGAACCTGACGAGCAAGTTGTTCAATTTTTTTTGAGTCAATCATGGCGGTTTCCTGATCGCATATAAGTATTAAGCTGCGTTCTGCCATGAAATTCAGCAGCGTCACAGCCCGAAAATTGGTTATCACGGCCAGGCGCAAACAGAAGATGTCGCCCGAGCCTGAGGGCAGCTGCGGCATCCTGCTGAAATGCGTCCCGCGAAACGGACAGCCAGTGCGTTGTGTCGCCTATCAGTAAAGCGCACGTTATTGCTCGTGTCGGGCAGGTATAATTCTCTTTCTGTGCGCACAAGACAGACACAACTCTGCTAAGTGTAATGCCTGAATCCAAAAGGATAAACCCAAAACATTGCATCCGCAGCGCATAAGCTTTTGCGGCTTTGTTGATTGCCCGTCCAGATGTTTGGCGTTATAGTAAATTTGCTTATTCTCAGGGCGGGGCGAAATTCCCCACCGGCGGTAAATCAGCTTCTGTGCTGAAAGCCCGCGAGCGCTTCAGGCTCTGTCTGAAGGTCAGCAGATCCGGTGTGATTCCGGGGCCGACGGTTAAAGTCCGGATGGGAGAGGGTAACGATTTCTGACGAGCCTGTGCTCGCCTCATGTTATTGTTTTGTCGCCGCAGACACACTCCTAAGCACGCCCTGATTCTGGTAACTCATTTCATACTAAAGGTTTATTTACCATGAATCAGACGCTTCTTTCTGAATTTGGCACGCCGGAACAGCGTGTGGAAAATGCTTTGGCCGCGTTGCGTGCGGGCCAGGGCGTTATGGTGCTCGATGACGAGGACCGCGAAAACGAAGGCGATATGATTTTCGCCGCAGAAACCATGACCGTTGAGCAAATGGCACTGACGATTCGCCACGGCAGCGGCATTGTTTGTCTCTGCCTGAATGAAGAGCGTCGTCAACAGCTTGAATTGCCTATGATGGTCGAGAACAATACCAGCTCATTCGGCACCGGTTTTACCGTGACTATCGAAGCTGCTGAAGGTGTGACCACCGGTGTGTCTGCTCAGGATCGCTTAACCACTATTCGTGCGGCTATTGCTGATAACGCTAAACCCAGCGATCTGCATCGCCCAGGCCACGTTTTTCCGCTGCGCGCCCGTGAGGGTGGCGTATTAACGCGCGGTGGCCACACTGAAGCAACCATCGATCTGGTTACGCTCGCAGGCTTCAAACCGGCAGGTGTGCTGTGCGAACTGACTAATGACGATGGCACCATGGCGCATGCGCCGGAAGCAATCGTGTTTGCGAAGCAGCATAATATGCCGGTCGTAACTATCGAAGATTTAGTGGCTTACCGCCGCAGCCGTGAAACACGCCACGCCAGCTAACGACTGACCCATTCGCAATGGCAGCCTTTTACAGAGGCTGCCATTTTTTTTGCCGCTTTACCGTGCCGCATAAAAAGTATGGTTACCAATGACCATGGTGCGCTGGAAAGTCTTACGCCAGTACGGCTTTACCCGATGATTGTGAAAATAGGTGGCACCGTTGGTCACATCTTCCAGTTCGCCATGCACAATACGGTGCGCCAGTCTTTGAGCGCGTTGCCAGCTGGGATCGCTATCTGACGGTTTAACGTCGAGGCGTTTTTTAAAGTTGGTCCAGGAAAACTGTTTGGGTGCATAAACCACCGGGCAAATCTCTTTAACCTCCCAGTTAGCACGATTCATTGTGACCGTACCAACGGCAATCTGCCCCAGTTCTGGTTCGCCGCGCGCTTCATGATAAATGTTCAGCGCAAGGCACAAAATAGCTCCTTGAAGTAACATACCTTTTCCGTGTTTTTTTATCAGAATCAACGGAAGAGGAGTGTAATTAAGCAGCAAAAAACAGGTCACAAGACCTGTCTTGTAATAAAAATGGCGGTTATTAACTCTTTGATAATTAAAAGCTGTCTTAAAATTATCGAGATTTGTCTTAACCTATGCCACTGCTCTGCAGCAGCGCCAGGCTGAATCCCATCACCGTCATACCACAGAGCACGCCATAGCTTGGGTTGCTGTGAGGATCGATCTCTTTTGCCAGCGGCATAAGCTCATCAACGGAGAGCGCAACCATGATTCCGGCCACAGCGGCCATGATGGCGGCAATCACCACCGGCGACACCATCGGACCCAGCAAGGCGAAAGCCAGCACGCCGCCTAATATTTCTGACAGACCGGAAATACAGGCCCAGAAAATGGCGCGCGACTTGGAGCCCGTTGCTGCATACATCGGCCCGGCCACCGCCAGACCTTCAGGAATATTATGTATCGCCACTGCCAGCGCGATACCCAGACCCAGTTCCATGTCGCTGCTGGCGGTAACGTAAGTGGCGATGCCCTCGGGAAAATTATGCAGGCTGATGCCCAGCGTCAATAAAATGGCGGTGCGCCTGATATTCTGCGGCTTCTTTTTCTGATCCATCAGATCCTGAGGATGCTGATGCGGCAACAGGCGATCAAGCAAGAAATAACCAATCAGGCCAACTAAAAACATGCCATAGCCGAGCACAGGCGGCATGCCGACAGTATGCAATGCGGTAGGCAGCATCTCCATCAGTGAAATAAGCAGCATGATGCCCGCGGCAAAGCCCAGCGAGAAGGCGAGCAGGCGATTAGAGGGCTTTTGCCCCATTACACCGAGTAGTGCGCCGATAAAAGTAGCGGCTCCGGCTAATACAGTCAGAAGCAGTGGCACTGACATTTCTGGCTCCATAGATGATAATGATAATTGTTTAAATTATACGGAGACCCTACAAAAATCGAGTCTTTTCGCGTAAAGAAATGTCGGCAATATTGCGTCAAATTTATTGATGGAGTTTGTCACGTTAATCCGGGTTCATCGTGAAACCAAACCACGTAATCTGTGTATACAGAGCGACCGCTCCCCCGGAGAATTAACGTGAATACAGATCGTATGCCCGCCTTATTCCTTGGTCATGGCAGCCCCATGAACGTGCTGGAAGAGAATCTGTTTACTGCCCGCTGGCAGCAGCTTGGCCAGCAGCTACCGCGTCCAAAAGGCATCATCGCCATTTCCGCACACTGGTATGGCAAAGGCACCGCTGTTACCGCCATGGAAAATCCGCGCACCATTCACGATTTTGGCGGTTTTCCTCAGGCGCTATTTGATACGCACTATCCAGCGCCGGGATCGCCGCAGCTTGCCACCAGAATAGCCGAGGCGTTATCACCGCTGGAAGTGCAACTGGACCAACGCTGGGGACTGGATCACGGCACCTGGGGCGTACTGATAAAAATGTATCCTCAGGCAGATATCCCGGTTGTGCAGCTCAGTATCGACAGCACACAGCCAGCTGCCGCGCATTTTGCTATCGGACGCAGGCTATCGGCATTACGTGATGAGGGCTATATGATCGTCGCCAGCGGCAACGTGGTGCACAACCTACGCAAAATGCGCTGGCAAGAAGATGCTGAGGCCTGGCCATGGGCAACGGCATTCAATCAGTATGTCAAAGAGCATCTCGACTGGCAGGGCGAAGAGCACCCTTTGATTAACTTCGAACACCATCAGGCTGCGGAGCTCGCTAATCCCACGCCAGAACATTTTCTGCCGCTGCTGTACGTGCTGGGTTCACGTTATGAGCATGAACCCATCAGCATGCCCATTGACGGCATCGTGATGGGCGCAATTAGCATGCTTTCCGTGGTAATCGGCAAGCAAAACCGCTGAGTTAGTCGATGAAGGCGTGCGGATAGAATCGGGAAAGATCCTGCGTGATCAGATCACGATCTTCACGCAGACCAATCCCGGCAGGCAGATCGTTTACCAGCCAGCTGCCGATCAGCGTAAAGCTGTCGCCAAACTTCGGTAGCGGATGAAACTGCTGCACGATCATGCCTTCTTCACCGTAAGGGCCATCGACACGGGCAATTTCTTTGCCGTTTTCAATAATGCGAATATTGGCGCCTTCCCGTGAGAACAGCGGCTTGATCACATACTTATCCATGTGCGGCACGTTGTCATCGTCGGCAAACCAGGCGGGCAGCAGGTTAGGATGATTGGGAAACATCTGCCATAACATCGGCAGCAGCGCTTTGTTGGAGAGAATGCTTTTCCATGCCGGTTCAAGCCAGCGGACGCCCGCATCGGCCAGTTTGGTGGAGAAGATCTCGCGTAGCATAAATTCCCACGGATAGAGCTTGAACAGGTTACTGATGACCTGATCCTGCACATCGGTAAACTGGCCTCTTTCACCCAGCCCAATCTCATCAATATAGAGAAACTCACTGGGCAATCCCGTTTCTGCGGCGCAATCCTGTAAATACTGTACCGTGCCGCGATCTTCATCTGTGTCGCGACAGCAGGCAAAATGCAGCAGGTTGAAACCATGCTGCTGATGCAGCTCGCTAAAGCGGTCGATGAGCTTGTCCTGCAGGCTGTTAAACTGATCGCTGCCGGCAGTTAAGCGGCCCGACTTCAGCTGATCTTCCAGCCAGATCCACTGGAAAAAAGCCGCTTCGTACAGCGACGTTGGCGTGTCAGCGTTGTTTTCCAACAGCTTCGCATCGCCTTCACCATCCCACGCCAGATCGAGCCGCGAATAGAGCGATGGCTGGCGGCTGTGCCATGAATCGCGCACGAAATCCCAGGTGTGTTTTGGGATACGAAACTTTTCCAGCAGGGCTTCACTGGCGACCACTTTCTCCACTACCTGCAAACACATCTGATGTAGCTCAGCGGTGGTTTCTTCCAGATAGTCGATCTGCCCAAGCGTAAACTGATAATAAGCATCTTCGCACCAGTAGGGCTCGCCATGCATGGTGTGAAAACGAAAGCCATATTCGGTTGCTTTCTCGCGCCAGTCTGAACGTGGCTCAATAGCGATGCGTTTCATCAGCCGTTAGCCTCCAAACGAGCGATTGCCAGTGCTGGTCGCGCTGCTGCGTTGCATCGAATTTTGTTTCGCGACGCTTTCGCCAAAGCCGCCACGTGTCACGGTGTTGGTGGTCGCAGGTTTTGGTGCCAGCGCAGTTTTAGGCACGGTCATAGTACGGCCTGACGTGGCATTGCCATAGTTGCGACCGCTGGCATCAACGAATTTACCATTAGCCGGACTGGCCGGGTTTTTGGATGAAAACAGCGGTTGCTGAGCAAAGCCTGCGCCGCCGCCCATCATACGTCCCATCATATAACCGGCCATTAATGGCATCCAGAAGCTGCCGCTCTGCTGCGCTTCCGCGTTGGTTCCGGCCTGTGCCGGCGCCTGCTTACATTGATCCTCGCCAAACTCCGCCACGCAATCCTCACGCGAGGCATATTTCGGCGCGGTTTTTTCCGCTTCTTTCAGCGCACTATTGTAAGCGGTGGTGCACTGCGCGCTTTGACCTGGATTGGCCTTGCTGCAGTCGTCAGCATTCTGATACATCGAAACCGTTTCATCGGCCTGCTCACAGCCAGCCAGCATAAACACCGCCGACACCGCCAGCGCAACCGGCGTCAAATGTCGCGCGCTCCAGCTTTTGCGAAAAGAGGCGTAATTAATCGTTTTTGTCCGTTTCATGATGTTTCTCCTGTGCCCAAAGGTTAATGGGTAGGATAGGTTAAGCATGCTGATAATTGAAGCAGGAAGCGCAGAACGGGCGGGGATCTTTACGTAGCTATACGTTGGGATGAGAAGGGGGGCAGCAGGCGCTGCCCCACCGGCTTAATTAGCGAAAGGATTGTTGCTGGCAGCCACGTTACGATGACGATTGCTCACCGGCTGAGCCGCTGGCGTACCGTGATCGGCTGAGGTTTGCTGAGCACTGTTTTCAGGCGCAACCACTTCAGGTGTAGTGGACACTTCTTTGCCAAGACGATTGTTCAGTGCCGCCAGATCCTGCTCGTTCAGCGTGCCAAGCGCCGATTTAATGTTGAGCTCGTTAATCATGTAATCATAACGTGCGTTGGAGAGCTGCTGCTTGGCGTTATACAGCGTGGTAGTAGCATCAAGCACATCAACGATGGTGCGTGTACCGACCTGATAACCCGCTTCGCTGGCATCCAGTGAACTCTGTGCGGACACCACCGCCTGCTGATAAGCATTGATGCTGCTGATAGAGGCATTAACGTTGTTAAACGATGAGCGCACGGTTTGCACGGTTGAACGATGCGCGCTTTCCAGCTGCTCGCTGGCGCTGACATACTGATACTGTGCCTGCTTAACCTGAGAAGTTACCGAACCGCCGCTGTACAGTGGCAGGGTAAAGCTCAGTCCAACCTGGTTGGAACCGGTGATGCTGTCGGTGGATGAAGCACCCTGATTCGCACGGCTGCCGCCATATTTGCTGTTCGACAGGCCGGTTGACGCGGTTAAATCCAGCGTCGGCATATGGCCCGTTTCTGACAGGCGAATCTGCTCGCGTGCCAAATCCTGCGTCAGACGTGCTGACAACAGGTTGAGGTTGCGGCTTTCCGCTTCCTTCAACAAAGAGGCCACCGGCTGTGGTTTCGTCGCTTTGAAATTATCAATATTCAGCGACGCCAGCGTTGGATAGTCGTTGCCGGTTACCTGGCGCAGTGTCTCAACCGCGTTATCCAGCGCATTACGCGCTGTCACTTCGTTAGCCAGCACGCTGTCATATTGCGCACGGGCGTTCTGCACGTCAGTAATCGCCACTAAGCCAACGTTAAAACGCTGAGTGGTCTGATCCAGTTCACGATAAATCGACTGTTTCTGCGCTTCGGTGTAGGAAAGCGTATCGATGGCGCGCAGTACGTTGAAATAGGCGGTAGCAGTATTTAACATCAGGTTTTGCTGCGCGGTTTGCCAGGTGACATCCTGAATACCGGCGGTTTTTTCCTGCAGGGTCAACGCACGCCATTTTGACATATCAAATATTGTCTGCGTTAACTGTAATGAACCGCTTGTAGTATTGGAATGCAGGCCGCTGCTATCACGATAACCGCTGGCGTATTGATAATCAGCACCCAAACCAAGCTGGGGCAGCAACGGGCTGCGGGCTTCATTAATCTTTTCAAATGCCGCATCGCGGTCAGCCGCGGAACTGCGTAAGTCAGGGTTAGAGATGCGTGCTTGCTGGTAAATCTGTAACAGATTCTCAGCCTGGCTCGCAACGCTAAAGCCACCCAGGCTCAGGCCAATTACTAATGGGAGCAGTTTGTTCATTTGCATTCCTTGTGGTGCAGCCAAATTGCCATGGTAGCGCTGCTGGAGACCAAAAAAATAATCGCCGATTCTACCAGAGACTGATGAATTGTTAAGTTGGCTGAAAGTGCCATCTCGCCTTAATTTACGTAAATAATTCAGAAAGAACCAGACAATGACGCGAATGTGATTTGAATTTCGCGATAGCATCCCCAACTGATGGAACGAGGGCCGACAATGAGCAACAGTAAAAAATCCCCTGTGACTTTCTCGAAAAACGATGTAGAAATTATTGCACGCGAGTCGATCTACGACGGTTTTTTTTCCATGACGCGCTACCGCTTTCGTCATCGCCTGTTTAACGGCCAGATGAGCAACGAAGTACAGCGCGAAGTTTTTGAGCGCGGCCATGCTGCCGTGCTGTTGCCCTGGGATCCTCGTCGTGATGAAGTGGTCCTGATCGAGCAGATTCGTATTCCCGCCTATGACACCAGCGCCACACCCTGGCTGCTTGAACTCGTTGCTGGCATTATTGAACCCGGCGAAAGCGTGGAAGACGTGGCTCGCCGCGAAGCGATGGAAGAGGCTGGTCTGCAGGTCAATCGTATTCAACCGGTGATTAATTATCTGGCCAGCCCTGGCGGCACCAGTGAGCGTTTATCGGTAATGGTAGGCGAAGTGGATGCCAGCGTGGCGGAGGGAAACCACGGTCTGGAGGAGGAGAATGAGGATATTCTCGTGCATGTGGTCAGTCGCCAGCAGGCTTACCAATGGGTGGAAGAGGGGATAATTGACAACGCGGCTTCGGTGATTGCCTTGCAATGGCTTGAACTGCACCATGAGAGACTAAAAAAAGAGTGGAATCCAACATGACCAAGCGCTATACGCCTGACTTTCCCGAAATGATGCGCTTGTGCGAAACCAATTTCGCGCAGCTGCGGCGTTTGCTGCCACGCAACGATGAAGCGGGCGCGGCGGTGAGCTATCAGGTTAACGGCGCCCGTTACAGCATTACCGTTCTTGAGTCCACCCGTTACACGACGCTGGTGGAAGTGAAACAAACTGCACCGGCCGTGAGTTACTGGAGTCTGCCTTCAATGTCTGTCAGACTTTATCACGATGCGATGGTTGCTGAAGTGTGTTCAACGCAGCAGATCTATCGCTTTAAAGCACGCTATGATTATCCTAATAAAAAGTTGCATCAGCGTGATGAAAAGCATCAGATCAATCAATTCCTTGCCGACTGGCTGCGTTACTGCCTGGCGCATGGGGCGATGGCGGTGCCAGCCTGACGCTGCATGCCATCTAAAGTTTGAGGTGGAACTAAGGAAACGCTTTGGATAGCCTGCTAACTCTTGCTGTGACGAGCCATGCCAACATCAGGATTCTACAAATCACCGATACTCATCTGTTTGCGGGTAAGCATGAAACCTTATTAGGCGTGAACACGTGGGACAGTTTTAATGCGGTGCTGGACGCCATCAGCGCCCAGCAGGATGCGTTTGATCTGATCGTCGCGACCGGCGATCTGGCTCAGGATCACTCTACCGAAGCGTATCAGCACTTTGCTGATGGCGTTGCCCGTCTCGGCGCGCCTTGCGTGTGGCTGCCGGGCAACCATGATTTTCAGCCCGTGATGTTTGAGACGTTAGCGGCCGCAGCCATTAACGACGCCAAACAAATTTTATTGGGCGACAGCTGGCAGCTGGTGCTGCTCGACAGTCAGGTATCCGGCGTGCCGCACGGCATGCTCAGCGACTATCAGCTGGAATGGCTGGATAACGCGCTCGCCGCGGTGCCCGATCGCCATACGCTGGTGCTGCTGCATCATCATCCGCTGCCGTCGGGCTGCACCTGGCTCGATCAGCACAGCTTGCGCAACTCGCACATGCTCGACGAGCTGTTGCAGCGTTATCCGCAGGCGAAAAATCTGCTTTGCGGACATATTCATCAGGATCTGGACGTGGAATGGAATGGTCGACGCGTCATGGCCTCGCCCTCAACCTGCGTTCAGTTCAAGCCCCACTGCACCAATTTTGCTATCGATTCCCTTGCGCCAGGCTGGCGGCTGCTGGAACTCTACGCTGATGGCTCGCTGAGCACTCAGGTTAAGCGGCTGGCGACGCAGGCGTTCAGCCCCGACCTCGACTCTGACGGATACTAAGTGATGGCAACCCTTCTTTACCTGCATGGCTTTAACAGTTCGCCGCAGTCGGCCAAGGCGACGCAGATGCAGACGTGGCTGGCGGAACATCATCCTGAGATAGAAATGGTAGTGCCGCAGCTGCCCGCTTTCCCGGCTGAGGCAGCGGAATTAATGGAGTCGTTGGTGCTGGCGCGTGCTGGTCAGCCAATCGGTTTAGTTGGCTCATCGCTGGGCGGCTATTACGCCACCTGGCTGTCGCAATGCTTCATGCTGCCTGCTGTGGTAGTGAATCCGGCGGTACGTCCGTTTGAGCTGCTAAACGGTTTTCTGGGCGACAATCAGAACCCCTACACCGGCCAGCAATATGTGTTAGAGTCTCGCCACATTTACGATCTGAAAGTCATGCAGATTGAACCGCTTGAATCACCCGATCTTCTCTGGTTGCTGCAACAAACAGGTGATGAAGTGCTGGATTATCGCCAGGCACTGCATTACTACGCATCCTGCCGCCAGACGGTTGAAGAGGGGGGCAACCATGCTTTTATCGGATTCGAACGCTTTTTTCCGGCAATCCTGGACTTTATCGGGCTGAAGCACGCCTGATCCACGCCGCCAAAAAAGGTTAACCCACATTTCTCCTTTAATCAGATTGTTACGATGACTCAATCCAGCTACAACGCTGATGCCATTGAGGTACTCAGCGGTTTAGAGCCCGTACGGCGTCGTCCGGGCATGTATACCGACACTTCGCGTCCTAACCACTTAGGGCAGGAAGTGATCGACAACAGTATCGACGAAGCGTTAGCGGGTCACGCAAAGCGCGTCGAGGTCATTTTGCACGCCGATCAGTCGCTGGAAGTGATTGATGACGGACGCGGTATGCCGGTGGATATCCATCAGGAAGAGGGCGTCCCGGCGGTTGAACTGATTTTTTGTCGGCTGCATGCAGGCGGAAAATTCTCCAATAAAAATTACCAGTTCTCGGGCGGCCTGCATGGCGTCGGTATCTCGGTGGTTAACGCCCTGTCGACGCGCGTGGAAGTGACCGTGCGCCGCAATGGCGAAGTCTACGAAATGGCGTTTGAAAATGGCGATAAGGTGCAGGATTTGCACGTTACCGGCACCGTTGGCAAACGCAACACCGGCACGCGCGTGCATTTCTGGCCGGATGGCAGCTTTTTTGACAGCCCGCGCTTTTCCGTCTCGCGTCTGAGCCATCTGTTAAAGGCCAAGGCGGTACTGTGTCCCGGTGTGGAGATTGTCTTCAAGGACAAGCTCAATAACACCGAGCAGCGCTGGTGTTATGAAGATGGCCTGACTGATTATCTGATGGAAGCGGTCAACGGCCTGATTACTCTGCCTGAGCAGCCGTTTGTCGGCAGCTTCTCCGGTGATGTTGAAGCGGTTGACTGGGCGCTGCTCTGGCTGCCAGAAGGCGGCGAACTGCTGACGGAAAGCTACGTTAACCTGATTCCCACTATGCAGGGCGGCACGCATGTGAACGGTCTGCGTCAGGGATTGCTCGATGCGATGCGTGAATTCTGTGAATACCGCAATATCCTGCCGCGCGGCGTGAAGCTCTCGGCAGAAGATATCTGGGATCGCTGCGCCTACGTGCTGTCGGTAAAAATGCAGGATCCGCAGTTTGCTGGCCAGACCAAAGAACGCCTTTCTTCACGGCAGTGCGCCGCTTTTGTCTCCGGCGTGGTGAAAGATGCCTTTAGCCTGTGGCTAAACCAAAACGTGCAGGCTGCTGAACAACTGGCAGAACTGGCAATCTCCAGCGCCCAGCGCCGCATGCGTGCCGCGAAAAAAGTGGTGCGTAAAAAGCTCACCAGCGGTCCGGCACTCCCGGGCAAGCTGGCTGACTGTACCGCGCAGGATCTAAATAAAACCGAACTGTTTCTGGTGGAAGGGGATTCTGCAGGTGGCTCGGCCAAGCAGGCACGCGATCGCGAATTTCAGGCGATCATGCCGCTCAAGGGCAAGATCCTCAATACCTGGGAAGTGTCGTCGGATGAGGTGCTTGCGTCTCAGGAAGTGCACGATATCTCGGTGGCTATCGGTATCGATCCCGACAGCGAAGATATGAGCCAGCTGCGCTACGGCAAAATCTGTATTCTTGCCGATGCTGACTCCGATGGCCTGCACATTGCCACGCTACTCTGTGCGCTGTTTGTGCGCCACTTCCGTTCGCTGGTGAAAGGCGGCCATGTTTACGTGGCAATGCCGCCGCTTTACCGTATCGATCTGGGTAAAGAGGTGCACTACGCGCTGGACGAAGAGGAGAAAGCGGGCATTCTTGAGCAGCTCAAGCGTAAACGCGGTAAGCCAAACGTACAGCGTTTCAAAGGATTGGGTGAGATGAACCCGATGCAGCTGCGTGAAACCACGCTGGATCCCAATACGCGTCGCCTGGTGCAGTTAACCATCAGCGATGAGGATATCGATCAGACGTTAGCGATGATGGATATGCTGCTGGCCAAGAAGCGCTCGGAAGATCGGCGCAACTGGCTACAGGAAAAAGGCGATACCGCCGAAATCGAAGTCTAAAATCAGGGCGACGCAGGTCGCCCTTTTTTATTGCTGCTTTACCCACGTCTCCAGCGCGCAGGCGATGCGTGTAATCACCGCCGTCCATTCCTCATCCTGATGACGATAAAACAGACGCATCTGTGGATACCACAGTGAATCTTCGCGGCCAGCCGTCCAGCGCCAGTCAGTCGCAATACCGGGCACCATCACCCAACAGGGTTTGCCCATGCTGCCCGCCAGGTGTGCCACCGACGTATCGACGCTAATAACCAGATCCAGTTGCGCAATGGCTGAGGCCGTATCGGCATAATCGTGGAAACGCGGTCCGAGCGCGAGCGCGGGTTGCGTAGCCGCACAGGGCAGCACCTCCTCTTCCCCGGCGCCTTTTTGCAGGCTCACCCAGCGAATGCCCGGCACCTGCCATAACGGCGCCAGCTGGTTGAAATGCGCCAGCGAGCGCTGCGCATCATTCTTATGGGCGCTATTGCCTTTCCACACCACGCCAACCTGCAACGCTTCACTCTTCTGCGACAGCTGCCATTGCGCAAGGCGGTGCGCTTCAATCTGAAACAGCGGCGGCAGCGGGCCAAAAGGATCCTGGGTCAGAAACCAGGCTGGCAGATCGAGCTGCATGCACCAGCAATCAAACGCCACGCCGTTCAGTTCTTCAAAATGGGTCAGGCAGCGATCGATATCCGGCAGGGTGCTCAGCAGAGCGTGCAGTTCAGGACGACCGAGAAAAACAACCTCAGCTGCCTGCTTTTCCCGCTTCAGCCGGGTGACATAACGGCTGAACTGAATAATGTCGCCCAGCCCCTGTTCACACAGAATAGCAATGGTTTTACCGTTCAGCGGCTCGCCCTGCCAGTAGGGCTGGGTGAGTGCGGGCAGCCGGAAAAAGGCGTCGGGATTGGCGGCATGATAACGATATTGATAGCGCCGCCAGCCTTCGTTGAATTCGCCCTGACGCAGCAACACCATGCCCAGCGTATTTTGCCAGCGCGGCTCTTCCGGTTGCTGCTGTAACAGGCCGCGTAGCTGCGTAGCTGCCTCATCCAGCTGGCCGGTATGCGCATAAACCGTGCTCAGACCATAGGCGGCTTCACGATAATGGGGATCATGCGTCAAAAGGCGTTGGTAACAGCCGATCGCCTCCTGATGCCTGAATTGTTTGTGCAGCAAAATAGCGTAATTGTTCAGACAGGCCGCGTAATCGGGCAGCACCCGCAACGCCTGCTGATAATAACTTTCGGCCTGTTGCCAGTCGCCGCTGTCGTACCAGGTGAGCCCGAGACCGTTTAACGCGCCCGCGTCATGCGCCGAGAGCGCTAACAGGCGCTGATAATAGCTGATGGCGGCCTTAAGATTGCCTGCGCGTCGCTCCAGCCGCGCTGCTTCATGTAGCAGAGGAGTGCTGGCGCGGCTAAACAACAGCCGGCTGCGAATTTTCCTGCGTGCGGTCGCATAATCACCGCGATCGATCAGCTGTTGAATCTCCCTGAGTGCGCTATCGGCCTGAACGGCCTGGCGCTTTTGCCGAATCATTGCGTTATCCTGAAGGTTGAAAACGCGCGCATTGAAACATAACGCTCAGCGCCTGCCTGTAAGTCCGGTCTTGAAAATCGTTGTTATTTATTGCCTGAAAGGATGTGCCGTGAAAATTACGCTTGAAGAGCTACGCGCCTGGGTCACCGTGGTGGATACCGGCTCGATTACCGCCGCAGCGGAGCAGCTTCATCAAACCAGTTCTGGCATCAGCCGGGCGTTAAGCCGTCTGGAAAGTAAGCTGCAAACCACGCTGCTGCATCGCACCACACGTCGGCTGGCGCTGACCGAAGAGGGCACCATTTTCCTCGAACACGCACGACAGATTCTGGCGTCGGTGGAGCAGGCGGAAGAGCAAATTGCCCAGCGCCGGGAAATGCCTGCCGGGCGACTGCGCGTCAATGCAGCGACGCCGTTTATGCTGCATGTGATTGTGCCGCTGGTGGCGGAATTTACCGAAGCCTATCCGCTGATTCAGCTGGAACTGAACACCGATGATGTGTTGATCGATCTGCTGGAGCAGCAAACTGATATCGCTATTCGCATTGGCGAACTGCGCGATTCTTCCATCCGTGCGCGTTCGCTGGGCTGTAGCAGGCTGCGGCTGATGGCAACGCCCGCTTATCTGGCCAGGCACGGTACGCCGCGCAGTGTGGAGGAGCTGGCACAGCATCGCCTGATCGGCTTTACGCAGGCCGAGCCGCATAATACCTGGCCGATTTGGCGCCAGGAAGGCGAGCTGTTGCACATCAAACCGGATCTGGCAGCATCAAGCGGGGAAACCATTCGTCAGCTGGTACTGGCGCACCAGGGCATCGCTCGCATGTCCGATTTCGTTACGCATCAGGATGTCGCTAACGGGCGGCTGGTACAGGTGTTAGAAGCAGAAACGCGCGATGTTCGCCTGCCGGTCAACGCGGTCTATTATCGCAACTCAACCCTCTCTTCGCGCATCACCTGCTTTCTGGATTTCCTGCAGCAGAAAATCGACGCCAGCAAACTGCTTTAGCTTATCCCCCCTGAACCCCCTTTTTTTTGCCCGCTGCTGGCGCTTAATTTCAGTAAAGTAAGCGCCATTAATTTTATCAAAAACAATAGCTTGTTAATTATTTAACCTTTGCTTCCCGCAAAATATTTCTGCCGAACAAGACAGGTCTGATAAGCGATTCGTCCGTATTCAGCAAATATTCGAAAAAATTTTGAACCATGTGGGTTGTGGTTCAACCAGGGAAGTTCTGCGCGCTGAGCCTGCGACGCAGTTCGGTTTAACAATCGTAAGGGTTATTCATGAATGCTACTCCAGTAAGCGTCGCGGTCATCGCGGACAAGACGGTGACCAAAGCAGAAGTACTGCGCACCACCAAGACAGGCGCACCGGTTAAGATCAAAGCCGTTGCCAACGGAAAATACCTGCTCGCCGAGCAACAGAATGGTGTGGCACCGGAGAATATTACCGTTAAGCGCGCTGGCAAAAATCTGCTGGTGATGCTGGAAGGCACCGACCTCGATCAGCCGCAGCTGATTATCGAAGGCTTTTTCGATAAGCCAGGCGAACTGGCGGGTATTGCCGAGGATGGCGAATACCATCCGTTTATCGCCACCGATGGTGAAAGCGATCACGAAGCAGCGGTGCTGGCTGACGGTGAGTCGTCAGCGTTGGCACTCGGCGCGGAAACCATGGGCGACAGCCTGTATAACCTCGAGCCAGCGGCCGGTTTTGCCTGGTCACCGGCTCTGCTGGCACTGGGTGGCCTGGCGGCAATCATCGCTGCGACGGGCCTCGGCTACATGGTTGCAAAAGAGCAGTTCAAAGACAGCGGCGGCGATAAAAGCCGCAGCGGCAGCGGCAGCGGCAGCGGCAGTGAAGGCGCCGATGGCGGCACTGACAAACCGGCGCAAAAACCGGTCATGAGTGCGGCGATTGATAACATCGGTAGCGTTACCGGACCGATTCCTGCGGGCGGCTCCACCGACGATTCGCGCCCTGAGTTTACTGGTCGTGCAACGCCAGGCAATACCATTGAAATCTGGGACGGTTCAACCAAACTCGGCGAAACCAAAGTCAACGACGACGGTAGCTGGAGCTTTACGCCAGAGAAAGCCTTAACCACCGGAAAGCACAGTATTTATCCGATTGAACGTGATGCAGACGGCAATAAAAGCGAAGCAGGGGAAGCGATCGATTTCACCCTTGATCTGACCGCACCGGCCAAAGGCAGCATCAGCGACATGATCGATAACGTCGGCAGCAAACGCGGCAGCATCGCCTCCGGTGACTCAACCGATGACACCACGCCAACCATGGTCGGCAAAGCAGAACCCGGCTCGACCGTAGAAATTTGGCTGGATGGCAAACGCATTGGTAATGCGCTGGTAACGGCGTCAGGCGAGTGGAATTACACTCCGGCAGCCCTGGGCAATGGCAGCCACAGCTTCACCGTTGTGGTGACCGATCCGGCAGGCAACCGATCGCTGCCTTCTGACCCTTACGTGATCATTGTTGATACCGTGGCGCCGGAAAATCAGGGTATTGGCTACATCAAAGATAACGAGGGCGCGGTAACCGGGCCGATCGGTGAAGATGGTCGTACCAGCGATGCACGTCCGAGCATTGGCGGCGAAGGCCAGGAGAAGGGCGATATCGTTAAAGTTATCGTTGATGACGAAGTCATCGGCTCGGTTGTCGTCGGGGATGATGGCAAATGGGAATTCCGTCCGGAGAAACCAATTGGTGAAGGCGAACACCTGATCGAAATCGTGATTACCGATCCGGCGGGCAATGAGTCAGGCAAAATTGAACCGATTGAAGTGATCGTCGACACGCAGACTCCTGAAAACAACGGCATCGGCTATATCGAGGATCGCAGTGGTGATGAACCGAAACGCATTGAAGACGGCGGCTGGCTAAAAGATGTACAGCCGGTGTTCGGCGGTGAAGGTCTGAAAGATGGACAAATCGTTGAAATCATTATCAATGATGAAGTAGTGGGATCGGTTGTCGTTGAAAATGGCAAATGGGAGTTTATTCCTGAAGCACCGCTGGATGACGACAAATATATCGTTGAAACCGTCGTAAAAGACACCACTGGCCGTGAATCTGCTAAATCTGATCCGATTGAAATCAACCTTGATACCGAAGCGCCTGCGCAGCCTGCTATTGGCGGCATTGAAGATAACACCGGTGATGAAACCGGCCCTATCGCCGCGGGTGGCACCACCGACGAGACGCGTCCGGTAATCAGCGGCAGCGGTGCCGAAGCGGATACCATTATTCGCATCTTTGATAATGAAAAAGAGATTGGTAGCGTAAAAGTAGCCGAGGACGGCACCTGGAGCTTTCAGCCCGCAGAAGGTGATGCGCTTGAGGCAGGCAATCACATCATTACCGTGGTCAGTGAAGACCGCGCCGGAAACCAGTCTGAAGCGTCAGAAAGCTGGACCATCATTGTGCAAGGCGATCTACCACTGCCACGCAACAGCACGTTCGACGAGGTTCATGACGATATTGCGATGGATATCGGCAACCAGTTACCAGGCAGCCTGATCAATGACAACCAGCCCACCTTTCGTGGTACCGGCGTAGCGGGTGAAATGGTTTATCTCTATGACGAAGCTGAACTGTTGGCCACCTTCCTTGTTGAGGAGAGTGGCAACTGGGAATACACCCCACCAGAAGCGCTGGCTGAAGGCGATCATAATTTCCGGGTGGCTTTCGGTGACGACACCCAGCCGCTTACCGCCCGTATTCCGGAAGCCGGTTGGGATATTGAGATCGATACAATTGCCCCCTTACCGCCGCTGCGCCCGGATCCTGTTCCCGATACCCTGGCATTGCCGTTTAGTGCCAGCGATCTGTTGAACATCACGCTACCAACCTTGTTTAGCGATGCCGAACCACTCCCTGGCACCGCGCTGGCAAACACCATGTTGGAGCTGCCGGATATCGATCAACCGGCGGCTGAACAACCGATTGAGGTAGCGCAAGCGCTCTCTTCCGCGAATGACGAGCAGGCGCGTCTGCTGGCATCGATTTCACCTGACGATCAGCCAATTTATTGAGAGTGCGAAAGCCCTCACCGCAACTTAATTAATCGGATGCCTGGAGAGGCATCCGTGGAGACGTTATGAAAAAGTTTACTTCTACCCTCTGGCTGGCCTTATTAGCGGCGCCGATGTTTGCTGTGCAGGCCGCACCGGCTTTTGGCCCTGCCTGGCAAGGCGCGGTCCCGGCCGCGAGCGATCAGACACAAATTATTTATTATCGTCCAGCCGATCTGATGGGTAACGGCCCGGCGCATATCTATGTCGATGGTGAATATCAGGCCGCGCTGCTGCCCGGTAACTACAGCCGTTTTTGCCTGTCGCCAGGCAGCCATTCTCTGGGCAGCTTTGTCCAGGATGCGCCAGGTTATGAAGGCAAACGCGATCAGCCATGGCGTGATGAATTAGGCGCAGGCAAAACCTATTACATTCGTGCCAGCATTGACGGCAGCGGGCAGCCGCAGGTGGTTGCCCGCACTCAGGCAGAGAGCGAACTGGCTGGCCTGCGTCAGCAGACTCACACGTTGTCACGCGCCTCTTCGGTGCAGGCGTGTCGTCAGCCTACCGCTGCGCCAATTTACAACGATTATCAAATCTCCAGCGATATTCTGTTCCGCTTTGGCGGCGGTGGCATGAAGGACATTACCGCTGAAGGGCGCCAGGCAATTTCTCAGTTGGCCGCCCAGCTGAAACAAAGCGGGGAAGCACAGAGCCGCATTGAGGTGATTGGCCACACCGATCCTATCGGTAAGCCACAGGCCAACCTGCTGTTGGGTCAACGTCGTGCCGATACGGTGCGCCAGATGCTGATTCAGCAGGGCGTTTCAGCCGGCAATATTCTCAGCCAGAGCGTCGGCAGTAGCCAGGCATCCAGCCAGTGCAGCGGCACGCAGGCACAGCGCATCGCCTGTCACAAACCCGATCGCCGTGTGGTCGTACGCGTAATGCAGTAACGCAGTACCACTGCCTAACCACCAAGCCATATCTTCGGATATGGCTTTTTTTATCGTTTTTTTCTGGTGGGTATTTATAAAGCAGCAGGGTTTGAGACGGGTCTTGTGGGGAGCAGAGCAGGAATCAACGACAGTAGGCTATGTCCGGGCGAAAGCGAAAAGGACTATTAATCGGATGCAATCATACAAAGGAAAGCGATATGAGTAACCCCTTCAATATCAACCACGGCACCGTATTTCACACCAACGATCCCTTCTGGACCTTACCTCTGGATGGCCAAGACGCGGCCAACGGTAGAGTCGAAGTCTATATTAACGGCAAAAAAGTTGATTTTGTCATTGATGAAAACGATAAATACGTTATCGATTTCAACCAGCCGCTGCCGGAAGGCAAGCACGTCGTAACGGTTATGACCTTCGATCCGGCAGGTAACCCAAGCCCACCGGGTGTTTTCCTGCTGGATGTCGATTATACGCCGCCGGTTAAGCCTGAAATTCTGCGTGTCGTTGATGATAGCGGTGCCGATCCTTACTACCTGACCTCTGGCGAAGTGACCAAAGATGGCGCGCCAGTACTGACCGGTAGCGGCGAGCCAGGCACCAAAGTTAAGCTGATGAACGGCACTGAAGAAGTGGGTGAGGTTGAAGTCGACAGCCTCGGACGCTGGCAGTTTACCCCTGAGCTGAAAGAAGGCACCAATACCTTTACCGTGGTGTCTATCGACAAAGCGGGTAATCAAAGTGAGTCCGATCCGTTCAATATTTACCTGAACGAGAAGCCAGCCGATGCGCCTGAAGAGATCGCGCGTCAGCCAGTAACTCAGGACACGGCACCAGTGGTTCAGGAAGAAGAGACGCCGGTTGATCCCATCCCTGGGGCAATGGCACCTGTGCTTTCCCGCGATGGCGTGCTGACTTTCGATGGTTATCTGGTCGATCCTCAGGATGAGGGCGCCCTCGTTCAAGTGGTTGTCGATGGCGTGATCTATTCAACCACCATCAAAGATCTTCAATGGTCGCTGGATGCGCTTCAGCTGGAGGATGGTCTGCACGTTGTGGACATTCGTTATACTGACCTGGCGAAGAACCCAGGCATACCAACACAGTTCCTGTTTGAGGTGGATAAAACGCCGCCAGAGCAGCCTGTTATTCTGCAGGTTTATGATGATGTAAACGGTCGTAACCTGTCGCCTATGGGTTCTACCAACGATACTACGCCTACGCTTGTCGGTGTATCTGAACCTCATTCTGTTGTTTATGTTTATCGCGGCGACCGAGAGCTGGGTTCCGTTGAGGCTGATGCCAATGGCCGCTGGGAATTTGACACCAGCACAGTAAATCTGACGGGAAGCAGTCACCAGTTTAAGGTTAAAGCGCAAGATAAATATGAGCGTGAGAGCATTTTCTCAGATACCTTCCCTGTCAACTTTGATATCGCTCCGCCGCAGAAACCTACCATCGGTGGTGCTTCTGATGACGTGGGTACGCCTACTGAACTGGTCAGCAATTCGCGCACCGATGACGATCGTCCTACCTTCCGTGGTCAGGCCGAGAACGGTAGCCTGGTGACGATTTATGTCAATGGTGAGGCGGTTGCCAGCACCTATGCTGATGCAATGACCGGTAACTGGTCACTCGATGCGCCGCTGGAAGCGGGTGAAAACATTGTTACCGTTGTGGCTAAAGATAGCGCCGGTAATGAAAGTGAAGCCTCTGATGAGTTCGTGCTGACGCTGGCGGAAGATCCAAACCAGCCACTCATCGGCGGCCTGTTTAACAATGATGGCGATGTGCCTGTTGCTATTGCCAATGGTGCCGACACCAACGATAAAACCCCGCTGCTGACCGGTGAAGGTGTTGATGGCGATATCATCAAGGTCTTCCTGGATGGTAACGAGATTGGTTCAACCACGGTAAAAGACGGCGAATGGTCGTTTGAACTCCCTGAAATTGATGGCCTGCAAGATGGTGAGCATGCGCTGACCATCACCGTGACCGATGAGTTCGACCAAACTTCTGATTTGTCCGAACCTTTCGTGTTTAATCTGGATACTCAGGCGCCAGATAGCATCGATATCGGTGCCGGTACGGTGGTTGATGATGAAGGTAACCCGATCGAAGAGGGTGTAAAAACTGGCGATGATAAGCCAACCTTTACCGGTGAAGGCACTGATGGTGATCTGATCACCATCGTCGATCAGGATAACAACCCAATCGGCTCCGCTATCGTTTCAGAAGGGCGCTGGGAGATCACACCAGAAGAAGGTCTGGACACCGGTGAATATGATCTTGGCATCATCGTTACCGATCCGGCGGGCAATGAATCTGAAAAATCAGAAGATCCATTTAAGCTGATCGTCGATACCACGCCGCCGGAAAACCTGACCGACGTGGTGCTGAAGGACAATACCGGCCCGATTACAGATCCTCTTACTGGCGACCCAGCATTGATCGATGACCCGCGTCCGGAATTTAGTGGCCGTGGTGAGGCTGGATCCAGCGTCATCATTATTGTTGATGGTGAGGAAGTTGGTACCGTCCAGGTAAACGATGACGGCGAGTGGTCATGGCAGCCTGCAGACGATCTGGAAGAAGAGGTAACCCACAGCTTTGTTGCCCAACCGGTTGATGAAGTGGGCAACCGCGGTGAGGCGACGGCACCAATCAACATTATTGTTGATACCAGTCCGGTAAGCCTTTCTGCTCTGGTTGTGAGCGATAACGAAGGTATTTATCAGAATGACCTGGTCAGTGGCGACAAAACCGACGATACCACGCCAACCTTCTCCGGTAGCGCGACCGATGGTTCAACGGTGTTTATCGTCGATAAATTGACCAATACCATCATCGGCAGCGTGCAGGTGAATAACGGCAGCTGGACATTTACGCCAGAGGCACCACTGGACCAGGGCAACTATGAACTGGAAATTTACGCGCAGTCTCCTTACGGGGTACAAAGTGCGAAAACCGAGTTCAACTTCACCGTGGATCTGAGCACGCCAGAAGCACCTGCTTTTGGCACCGACTTCGATATCTGGGATGACGTAGGTTCAATTACCGGGAAGATTACCCAGGGCGGCGAAACCGACGATGTGAGACCAGAATTCAAAGGTACCGCAGAGAAGGATGAGGTGATCTTTATTTACGCTGACGGTGACACTGAGACTGCCATTGCCTCAATCAAGGTAGACGAGTCAGGTGAGTGGTCATGGATGCCGGATACCGACTTAGGTGAAGGCGAACACAGCTATCAAGTCGCTATTCGCGACGCGGCGGGAAATATGGGTGCTATCAGCGAAGCTATTGAGTTTACTGTCGATGTGCAAGCTCCACTTAACGGCAGAATGGAGGGCATTTGGACCAATATCGGCGGCTCAAATAGTAGTATTCTTCCAGATCCGGACGGCGAAGGAGAATATATTGCTCAATCCAAAGATAACAGCCCGGTATTCTCCGGCCGAGGTGAAATCGGTACGTTAGTCACCATCTACGACAAAGACAACGGAAACGCGGTGGCTTCTGGCTACGTCCAGGATACAGGACGCTGGAGAATTGAAACCATTGAACTGCAGGACGCGACGTATAACTTTGCCATTGAGTTCTCCGATGCGGCAGGTAATACCGAGACAATCGATGTTGAGTTTCCAGTTAAGATCGATACTACGCCGCCGGGCCCACCGATCACTGCGCCAATCCCGGAAACCCGCGGCCTGTTTGAGATTGATGAGCAAGGTGCAGCACTGTCAGTTAATGACGTCCTGCAGCAGGGTCAACAGGATCTGTTCATCAACAGCGGCACCACTCAGCTGATGGTTACCGGTAAGTCAGGTGCAGTATTGAACCTGGAAGACCTGACTAACGATCAGAATGAGTGGCAGCAGGCTAACGGCAGCGTAACGGTAGGCGGCGTGGAATATAACGTCTTCCAGAGCGCGGGCAAGGATGTGGAACTGTTGGTACAGCAGGATCTCAATACCCAGCTGTAATCAAATAGTAGTTTGAATCAAGGCGGCCAACTGGCCGCCTTTTTTATTCGCGCTAAATGCGCATCACCGGTATGAACCGACGCGATCTCAGCGCGCTGCTATGCGCTATGTTGTTGGCATGCAGCACAATACATTTCCCCACGTTAACCTTAAGCAGCACGCAGATACGCCATTGTCGGCGGCAGCGTGCCGTTGTTATGCGTCAGCCAAAAATAAAGGCGACCCGCTGGCCGCCTTGTTACGCGCTGTTATTGTGATCATGCTGATGAAGCAGGCAAAGCACTGCTATTACGCCGTCGGCTCCAGCACAAAGATCTTCACCTCAACCACGTCATCTTTAATCAGCGCGCGATGCGCTTCCATGTGCGGCATCTGCTGATGCTGCTCAAGATGACGCAGGGAATCCCACTTTTCCAGCATATAGATGCTGTCAGGTGAGTTCTGTTTCCACGGCACCTGCGCCTGGTGATCCACCAGCGCATCATACTGGCCGCAGCCTTCTTCTTTCAACACGGTGGGAATCAGCTGTTTGATGATCTCCAGCACTGCCTGACGACGGCCAGGTTTGACACAGATCTCTGCAACGACTGTCAGCATAGCGGCATTTCCCGTTTGGCTTGTTAAGGCAGTAAGTTAAGCAAAGATTTTGCCTAAGTGCTCGCGATAACGTGCAATATCATTCTCAATCTCAGGCTGTTTAATCACATCGTTACAGATAAAGGTTGGCAGGCCGCTCATGCCAAGGAACTGATTGGCTTTGTGGAAGTGCAGATAGAGTCCGTCGACGCCAACGCCTTCGAAAAACTGATCCGGATCGGTAAAGGCTTCGAGTGGCGCATTCCACGTCAGCGACAGCATATATTTTTTGCCCTGCAGCAAGCCGCCGGAACCGTACTTTTTACTGGCGTCAGCGCGGCTGCGACCATCGCTGGCATACAATGCGCCATGACCTTCAGTAAACACTTCATCGATATATTTTTTCAGGATCCAGGGTTCGCCCATCCACCAGCCTGGCATTTGATAAATCACCACGTCGGCCGCAAGATATTTTTGCACCTCTTCCGCGATATCATAGCCCTTGTCGATGCCGGTAGTGATGACCTGATGGCCATTATCGCGCAGGAAAGCCGCGGCAACGTTAGCCAGCGTATGGTTCAGTTCGCCTTTTGAGTGGGCAAACGCTTTGCCCGCATCAAGAATCAGGACGTTACTCATAATGGTAGTGCTCCGTTAAACAATAATGTGCGTAGTTTACGCGCGACCGTACCAAAGAAAAATGTGGTCCGGGTCACAAGACTTTTGCTTCGGCAGCAACAATCGGCTGGCATATGACACAATTCGGACGCAAACCCCTTTCAGGATCCTCTATGAACAAGTTCGTTATCAGTGCGGCGCTGATCGTCATTTCAGCCACCGCGCAGGCGCAATCGCGTCTGGAAAACATCACCAGCAGCAAAACGCTAAAGGTGTGCACCACCGGTGATTACAAGCCTTACAGCTTTCTGCGCCCCGAAGGCGGTTATGAAGGCATCGATATCGCAATGGCCGAATCACTGGCCAGTAGCCTCGATGCGAAGGTGGAGTGGGTACCAACCACGTGGAAAACCCTGACCCCCGATTTTCTGGCCAAACAGTGTGATATCGCCCTGGGCGGCGTCTCGGTCACGCTGAAGCGCCAGCTCACCGCGTGGTTCGCGCAGCCGCTGGGCAACGACGGCAAAATCCCGCTGGTACGCTGTGAAGATAAGGCGCGTTACCAAACCATCAAACAGCTGAACCAGCCTGCGGTGCGGCTGATAGAACCGGCCGGCGGCACCAACGAGGCGTTTGTACACAGCCATTTACCCGCGGCCTCGCTGACGCTATTCCACGACAACGTCACCATTTTTCAGCAGCTGGTGGATAAAAAAGCGGACGTGATGATTACCGATGCCTCAGAGGCGCAATACCAGGCGAAGCGTTATCCACAGCTCTGCGCGGTGAATCCGGATCGGCCGATGCAGTATGGCGAAAAGGGCTATATGCTGCCGCAGAACGACATCGGCTGGAAACTCTACGTCGACCAGTGGCTGCACCTGTCGGTTGCCACCGGCGAATACGCAAAAATTGTGACGCAGTGGCTCGGTAAAGCCTGAAAAAACGTGGCGCTCAGCTACGCTCTCACTCAGTGATATTCAACCGGCAGCCTCTGTGACTCGGCAGGCAGATAAGGTACTATCCTCGCCAAACCGTCCGCTGGGTGGCGTGCTGCCGGGTCTGGCTTTGCGCCACGATGTGAGGAATTGAAATTAATGAGTGATCTGACGCAGGATGGTGCAGAGCGACTTGCACTGCACAAATTTACTGAGAACGCGTACCTCAACTATTCCATGTACGTCATCATGGATCGTGCGCTTCCCTATATTGGCGATGGCCTTAAACCGGTACAGCGCCGCATTGTTTACGCCATGTCAGAACTGGGCCTGAACGCCAGCGCCAAGTTTAAAAAATCGGCGCGTACCGTGGGTGACGTGCTGGGTAAATACCATCCGCACGGCGACAGCGCCTGCTATGAAGCGATGGTGTTAATGGCGCAGCCTTTCTCCTACCGCTATCCGCTGGTGGATGGTCAGGGCAACTGGGGCGCACCGGACGATCCGAAGTCGTTTGCCGCCATGCGTTATACCGAATCGCGCCTGTCGAAATATGCCGAGCTGCTGCTGGGCGAATTGGGGCAGGGCACGGTGGACTATGTGCCTAACTTTGACGGCACGCTGGACGAGCCGAAAATGCTGCCGGCACGCCTGCCAAATATTCTGCTTAACGGCACCACCGGCATCGCTGTCGGTATGGCAACCGATATTCCACCGCACAACCTGCGCGAAGTGGCGCAGGCGACCATCAAGCTGATCGATGCGCCGAAAACCACGCTGGATGAGCTGCTGGATATCGTGCAGGGGCCCGATTTTCCTACCGAGGCGGAGATCATCACGCCACGTGCGGAGATCCGTAAGATCTACCAAACTGGCCGCGGATCGATTCGCCAGCGCGCGGTATGGAAAAAAGAGGATGGTGACGTGGTGATCACCGCGCTGCCGCATCAGGTTTCCGGTGCGCGCGTGCTGGAGCAGATCGCTAACCAGATGCGCAATAAAAAGCTGCCGATGGTCGAGGATCTGCGTGACGAATCGGATCATGAAAACCCGACGCGTCTGGTGATCGTGCCGCGCTCTAACCGCATCGATCTTGAGCAGGTGATGAACCATCTGTTTGCCACCACCGATCTGGAAAAAAGCTACCGCGTTAACCTGAACATGATCGGGCTGGATAACCGTCCGGCGGTGAAAAATCTGCTGGAAATTCTCAGCGAATGGCTGGTTTATCGCCGTGACACGGTGCGTCGCCGCCTTAATTACCGCCTGGAAAAAGTGCTGAAGCGCCTGCACATTCTGGAAGGTTTGCTGGTGGCGTTCCTCAACATCGATGAAGTGATTGAGGTCATTCGCAGCGAAGATGAGCCGAAGCCGCAGCTGATTGCCCGTTTTGGCATCAGTGAAACTCAGGCTGAAGCGATTCTTGAACTGAAGTTGCGCCATCTCGCCAAACTGGAAGAGATGAAAATCCGCGGCGAACAGAGCGAGCTGGAGAAAGAGCGCGATCGTCTGCAGAGCACGCTGGGATCGGAACGCAAAATGAACAGCCTGCTGAAGAAAGAGTTGCAGGCAGACAGCGAAGCCTATGGCGACGACCGTCGTTCACCGCTGAACGAGCGTGAAGAGGCGAAAGCGATCAGTGAAAATGAACTGGTGCCATCAGAGCCGGTGACCATTGTGCTGTCGCAGATGGGCTGGGTGCGCAGCGCCAAAGGCCATGATATCGATCCGAGTGGATTAAACTATAAGGCGGGCGATAGCTTCCGTGCCGCCGCGCGCGGCAAGAGCAATCAGCCGGTGGCCTTTATCGACTCTACCGGCCGCAGCTATACGCTCGATCCAACCTCGCTGCCGTCGGCACGCGGGCAGGGGGAGCCGCTGACCGGCAAACTCACGCCGCCGCCGGGCGCGGTGATGGAACAGGTGTTGATGGAGGCGGAAGATCAGAAGCTGCTGATGGCATCCGATGCCGGTTACGGTTTTGTCTGCACCTTTGCCGATTTGATCTCGCGCAACCGTGCAGGCAAAGCGCTGCTGACGCTACCGGAAAACGCCAAAGTGCTGACGCCGATGGCGGTGCATAGCGACGACGATCTGCTGCTGGCGATCACCGCCGCCGGACGCATGTTAATGTTCCCGGTAGGCGATCTGCCTCAGCTCTCCAAAGGCAAAGGCAACAAAATTATCTCCATTCCGGCGGCGCAGGCAGCGGCCGGGGAAGATAAGCTGGTCTGGCTGCTGCTGTTACAGCCGCAAAGCGCGATCACGCTACACTTTGGCAAGCGTAAGCTCACCTTGCGCAGCGAAGAACTGCAGAAATTCCGTGCCGAGCGTGGCCGTCGTGGCACCTCGCTGCCGCGTGGTTTGCAGCGTATCGATCGGGTAGAAGTGGATGCGCCTGCATCAGCTCGCACCGAAAGCAGCAGCGACGAGTAACAATAATGCAGTCACGCAGCGGGCGAGGTTATTTCGCTAACGCCCGCTGCGATACCGGTGTGTTTTATGACAAAGCCGGTATACTCAGGGACAAGGCGAACATGAGGTAGCTATGCTCTTAATTTTACGTGCCATTGTGGTCATTATTTACTCTCTTTTGGTCAGCATTTTCGGCTGTATTTACTGCCTGATCTTCTCTCCGCGCAACCCACGTCACGTCGCCACATTTGGCCGTGCCTATGGTCGTTTGTCGACGGTTTTGGGCGTCAAAGTTGAGCTGCGCAGACCGGAAGGTGCCGAGCACTACGGCAACGCCATCTACATTGCCAATCATCAGAACAACTACGACATGATCACCGCGGCGAAGATTGTGCAGCCGACCACGGTAACCGTCGGAAAAAAAAGCCTGCTGTGGATTCCGTTTTTTGGCCAGCTTTACTGGCTGAGCGGCAACCTGCTTATCGATCGCGATAACAGCGCCAAGGCGCACAACACCATTGCGCAGCTGGTCGATCAGTTTAATAAAAAACGCATCTCATTCTGGATGTTTCCGGAAGGCACCCGCAGTCGCGGACGCGGCCTGCTGCCGTTTAAGACCGGCGCTTTCCATGCGGCCATCGCCGCCGGTGTGCCGATCATTCCGATTGTGGTATCGAACACCCACGACAAAATCAAACTCAACCGTTTGAAGAACGGCCTGGTGATTGTTGAAATGCTGCCGCCGGTTGATATCAAAGCGTTTGAAAACCAGTCGGTACGCAAGCTGGCGACGCACTGTCGCGAGTTGATGTCCGCTAAACTGGAAGAACTGAATGCCGAAGTCGCCGAGCGTGAAGCGAGCGGCAAATATTGAGTCACTGCTGCGGGGCGCAAGTCCCGCAGATTTTGCACGACTACAGCAACCCATAGCAATCCCGCAAAATAACAATACGGCGACGATATTCCTCGTTTCGCTGACCTGTTCGGAGTTTTTATGTCTTTCAGTCGACGGCACTTTCTTCAGCTCTCTGGCGCGGCAGCCTGTGCAGGCGCATTGCCGCGTAATGCCCGGGCCGCGGCTGTTGAAACCGCATTGCCGGTGCCGCCGCTGATCGAATCCCGTCGTGGGCAGCCGCTGTTTCTCACCCTACAGCGCAGCCACTGGGCGTTTATGAGCGGCAGCAAATCACCGGTCTGGGGCGTCAACGGCATGTATCTTGGCCCGACGGTGCGCGTCTGGAACGGCGATGACGTTAAGCTGATCTACAGCAACCGCCTTAATGAGCCGGTGGCGATGACCATCAGCGGATTGCAGATGCCCGGCGCGTTGATGGGCGGCGCGCCGCGACTGATGTCGCCGGGCGCTGACTGGGCGCCGGTGTTGCCGGTGCGCCAGGCTGCGGCAACCTGTTGGTATCACGCCAATACGCCTAACCGCATGGCGCCGCACGTTTATAACGGACTGGCGGGCATGTGGCTGATTGAGGATGCGGTCAGCAAGGCGCTGCCGTTGCCTAACCATTATGGCGTGGATGATTTTCCGCTGATCATTCAGGACAAACGGCTCGATAACTTTGGCACGCCGGTTTACAACCCACCGCAAAACGGCGGTTTTGTTGGCGATACGCTGTTGGTGAATGGCGTGCAGAATCCGTTTGTCGAAGTGTCGCGTGGCTGGGTGCGCCTGCGGCTGCTGAACGCGTCTAACGCGCGCCGTTATCAACTGACGTTAAGCGACAGCCGACCGTTTCACGTTATCGCCAGCGATCAGGGTTTCCTGCCGGCGCCGGTGCCGGTACAGCAGCTGTCACTGGCGCCAGGCGAACGGCGCGAGGTGCTACTGGATATGACCCAGGGCGATGAAGTTACGATTACGTCGGGTATTGCGGCGTCGGTAATGGATCGGCTGCGTGGCCTGTTTGAACCGTCCAGTATTCTGACCTCGAATCAGGTACTGACGCTGCGGCCAACCGGCCTGCTGCCGCTGGTCACCGATAACCTGCCGATGCGCCTGCTGGCCGATCAGATCCTCGATGGCGTGGCGGTGCGCACCCGCGAGTTCCGCCTCGGCGATGCGTTGCCAGGCATTAACGGTGCGCTGTGGGACATGACGCGCATCGACACGCAGGCGCAGCAGAACAGTTTTGAGCGCTGGATTATCCATTCTGATACGCCGCAGGCGTTTCATATCCAGGGCGTGATGTTTTTGGTCAAGCGGGTCAATGGCGCGCAGGCGATGGCGGAAGACCGCGGCTGGAAAGATACCGTTTGGATCGATGGCGATACTGAATTGCTGGTGTTCTTCCCGCAGGCGTCGTCAGAACACTTTCCGTTTGTCTATCACAGCCAGACGCTGGAGATGGCCGATCGCGGTACCGCCGGTCAGCTGCTGGTTAATCCAGCACCATAAAAAAAGGCCGACTGCTGTCGGCCTTTTTTGCGTGCTGCGCCAGTCGCGCATCAGTTCAGTTCGTCGGGATCCGGACCGAGGCGATTGCCTTTATCGAGCTTGGTCATTTCACTGATTTCCGGTTTTTCGAGACGGAAATCAAACACCGCAAAGTTCTCTTCAATACGCGATGGCGTGACCGATTTAGGAATCACCACCAGCCCGCTATCCAGATGCCAGCGAATGACGATTTGCGCTGGCGTCTTGCCATATTTTTTCGCCAGGCTTTTCACAATCTCCTGATCAAATACGCCTTTACCACCCTGTGCCAGCGGGCTCCAGGATTCGGTCTGAATCTGGTGCATGGCATTCCACGCGTGCAGTTCACGCTGCTGCAGCATCGGGTGCAGCTCAATCTGGTTAATCACCGGGGAGACACCGGTTTCGTCGATCAGGCGCTTCAGATGATTCTGCTGGAAGTTACAGACGCCGATGCTTTTGGTCAGCCCCTGTTTCTGCAGCTCAATCATGCTTTTCCACGCGTCCACATAGTTATCTTTCTGCGGACATGGCCAGTGCATCAGATAGAGATCAACGCTCTCCAGCTGGAGCTTTTTCAGGCTGGTTTCAATCGCCTGCTGACCGTTCAGTTGATCGTCATTCCACAGCTTGGTGGTCACGAAAATATCGTCACGCGCGACGTCAGTTTCCTGCAGCGCCTGACCGATACCTTCCTCATTCTTATAGATCGCAGCGGTATCGATAGAACGATAGCCAACCTGCAGCGCTTTAACTGCCGCCTTGCGGGCATCATCGATGCTCGCCTGCCAGACACCTAAACCGAGCTGCGGCATCATGTTGCCGTCTCGCAGTTTGATAATCGGTTGCTCTGCCATAAAACGCTCCTTTTTGCTTTCAGCGCCCGCGCAAAATGCACGGCTCGCCACTGGAGATTAAGTCTAGTCAACATTCAGCCGATTGGGACAAGCGAAGCGCAGAGATCTCTGCTCATTTCTGCCATAATCTTGCCTGTTTCTGCACTGCGGTGGAGAAGTGAACGAAAATCACGCACACTACACGCCGGAAAAGGCAGAGGAGAAAGCCAGATGCAGCATGATGAAATCTGTTCGAAACTGGCGCAGCGCGTTATCGAATTAGCCAGCGGTGATTATGCCTCGCTTTCGCAGGTTGCTGATATTTCACTGTTATATGCTAATTCTCCGAGTACGCGCATGCCGGTGATGTATAAACCCGGCATTGTGATCCTGTTTCAGGGGAAAAAAACCGGTTATCTGGGCAACAGCGTTTTTCATTACGATGCGACCAAATACCTGATGCTCACCGTGCCGCTGCCGTTTGAGTGTGAAACCTGGGCCTCGCCGGAAGTGCCGCTGGCGGGCATCAAACTCAGCGTGGATAGCCTGAAGCTGCAGGATTTGCTGATCGATATCGGCGATGACGACAGCTTTCAGCCGGTGCCGCAAACCAGCGGTATTCACTCCGCCTGGCTAACCGAGCCGATGCTCTGCGCGGCGGAGCGGTTGCTGGATGTGATGTCGAGCCCGCGCGATGCTCGCGTGCTGGGCCCGCAGATCGTGCGGGAAATTCTCTATCACGTTTTAACCGGTCCGTGTGGCGGCGCGCTGCTGGCACTGGTCAGTCGACAAACGCAGTTCAGTCAAATCGCCCGTGCACTGCGCCGTATTGAAAATAACTTTGCGGAAACGCTGAGCGTGGAACTGCTGGCCGCCGAGGTCAACATGAGCGTATCGGCGTTTCACCATAACTTCAAAGCGGTAACCAGCACGTCACCGTTGCAGTACCTGAAGAGTTACCGGCTGCACCAGGCGCGGACGCTGATGGTACAGGATGGCTTGAAGGCGAGCACGGCGGCAATGAAGGTGGGCTATGAAAGCGCCTCGCAATTTTCACGCGAATTTAAACGCTATTTTGGCACCACCCCCGGCGAGGAGATTACCCGCCTGCGCCAGCCTGCCTGATCGCTACTCGAGCTGATTACGGCGCATAAATTCGAACAGCGCCAGCGGCGTGGGGCATTCCAGTTTATCCATTAGCCGCGATTTATAGGTGCTCACGGTTTTAGTGCTAACGTGCATGCTGGCGGCGATTTTGCCGTTATCATTGCCGCTAAGAATATGTTGCAGCACCTGAAACTCGCGCGCAGAGAGCCGTTCCAGCTTCTCTGCATCCGCCGTCGGCGCGACGCGCTCAATGGCATGACTCTGATAGGGAAAGAAGCCGTAGCCGTTTTGCGCGGCGGTGATCGCCAGCAAAATATCGTGGAAAGGTCGCTTCTTGCTGATATAACCGTTCGCACCCGCCTGCGCGCTGCGCGGCGCATAAAGGTCCGCACTTTTGGCAGTGACCACAATAATAATGCCGGGAAAGCCCATATTACGAACGCGCTTAATTAGCGATAACCCTGACTGCGAATGAATAGCGATATCAATAATAATGATGTCGGGATAATAATTATCTATGGTGTTATACGCATCCTCGCCGTTATTTTCAGCAATGACCTGATAATGCGCTTTTTCCAGTAGTGTGCGAACCGCCATCCTGACTAACGGATGTTCATCAATAATAACAACCCTGTTCATTCTCTTTTCCTTACTGGCATCCATGCGATGCAAAAATAATAATCATCTGCAAAATAAAAAGATAGTGTTATTCACCAGGAGATAACCGCTTTGTGCGTGATGGCCGACATAATAATGCAATATCCGGCTATGGCGGTGGCTTTAATTACCCGTCAGGATAATAACGCTGAAATAACGCAGCAAATTACTTTTAACCAAAAGCATTATTATGGATAAGGAACAGAAGATGAAAAACTCAGTGAAAGCATCGCTGGTCAGCGGCTTATTTATCGCCATGGGTACTTTCTCGCAGGTTCAGGCAGAAGACGTTGCAGGCGGAACGGTACGTTTTCTCGGCACGGTGGTCAACGGTGCCTGCGCAGTGGATGCCGGCGATGTTGATAAAGTGGTGCAAATGGGTCAGGTGCGTGTGGCTGACTTCAACGGCACCGCGGGCACGCCGGCGAAACTGCGTCAGGATGTGGATATCAAACTGCTCGATTGTGATACCAGCGTTGCCCAAACAGCAGCGGTCACCTTTAAAGGAACCGGCTCGCCGGGTTATAACGGAATCCTGAGTGCCGGTTTCGGTGCAGGTGCGGCTACCGGCGTCGGTATTCAGCTATTTGATACCACTGGCGAACCGCTGCTGTTGAATACACGGTCAACAGCAACCCAGTTGATCGATGGCACCAATACCCTGCATTTTCGTGCAGGTTATATTTCGGTAAGCGATACCGTTACCCCGGGCAATGCGGATGCCACTGCTACCTTTGATATTACTTACGCATAATATCAGTCAGGCCAGGGATGGCCTGAATTTCCTGCATAACAGCTCAACGATTAATTAAATCCATCAGGCATTATTACCATTATGAATAATCATTTTCGCTGGCTAATTATTGCGCTTCTTCTCTGCTGCTCTCCCTTTTCATATGCTGGTGGTATCGTATTAGGCGCAACGCGCGTGATATATCCGTCAGACCAAAAGCAAATTTCTCTGTCAATCAGGAATAGCGATGGGAAAAAATCTTTCCTTATTCAGTCGTGGGCGGAAGAAGACAACAAGAAAAGTCGCAATATATTGATCACGCCGCCGCTGATGGTAATGAAACCGCGCAGGGAAAATACGCTGCGTATTATTTATGTTGGCAGCGCATTGCCCGTCGATCGTGAATCCTTATTCTGGCTCAGCGTGAAATCGGTACCCGAGAAAAGCGAGGCGCTGGCGGAAAGCAACACGCTGCAGTTGGCGGTGGTTAGCCGCATCAAATTGTTCTACCGGCCTGACGCACTGCGCGATGATCCGGATAGCGCGTGGCAGGCGCTGCGCTTTTCCCGCAGTGACACACAGCTGACAGTGCATAACCCCACGCCTTTCTGGATAACCGTGATCAATCTCAGCGTCGGCGGACAGGCGATCGATAACGTGATGGTGGCACCACGGAGTCAACAGACGCTGCCGCAGCGCGTTAACAGCGGCGACATCTTCTATCAAACCATTAACGACTATGGCGCGCACACGCCGAAAACGCGCGGTGCAATGCAGGATGCCGCCGCTATACAGCCCTGACTGGAGCAACCGACATGGAACGTGGCTGTTACCGTCTTACCGCGCTGCTGATCATGGCGAGCGCGGAGGTGAATGCTGTCCGCTTCGATCCGGCATTTCTGATTGAAGAGGGCCAATCCGTTGCCGATCTGTCACAGCTTGATGAACAGAGCGGACTGTTGCCGGGGACCTACCTGATGGAGTGGCGTATGAATGAGCGAAGCGCCGGCCTGCGAGAAACACAGCTGTTACCCGGCGAGCAAGGGCTGTTGCCCTGTTTATCCGCAGCATCACTGGAAGAGCTGGGCGTCAATCTGGCGCATTTGCCTGCGGAGGGACTGGCAGACGCATGTGTGCCTTTTACCGAACTCATCGCTGGAGCCAGTACTGAGGTTGATAGTGAGCGCTTACGACTTATCCTGAGCATTCCGCAGGCGGCGCTGCATAATCGCGCGCGCGGTACGGTGCCGGAGGCACGCTGGCAGCGTGGCATTAACGCCGGCATGCTCAATTACAGTCTGCACGGCAGCCAGCGGTGGGGAGAAGCCTCAAGCCGCCAGCAGCTGATGACCTTACAAAGTGGTATCAACCTCGGTGAATGGCGCTGGCGCGACTACAGCACGTTGCGCCTTGCGCAGGGAGAAACCCGCTGGCGTCATCTCTCCAGCCAGTTTCAGCGCGATATCGTGGTGTTGCGTAGTCAGCTGCAGCTCGGGGATCTTGCCACCACAGGCGAGCTGTTTGACAGCCTGAGCCTGCGCGGCGTGCAGTTGAGCAGTGATAACAGCATGCTGCCGGACAGCCTGCGCGGTTTTGCGCCGGTTATTCGCGGCGTGGCGCGCGGCCCGGCGCGGGTTGAGGTACGTCAGCAGGGCGCACTTATCCGCGAAAGCCAGGTGCCGCCGGGCGCCTTTGTGATCGACGATCTCTATCCGCTCAGCAGCCGCGGCACGCTGGACGTGGAGATTATCGAACAGGATGGCAGCCGTAGCGGTTTCAGCGTGCCTTTTTCATCGCTGCCGGTGCTGCAACGCGAAGGGCGCGGGCATTACAGCCTGAGCGCCGGGCGCCTGCGGCTGGTATCTGGCGATCGGCCCTGGCTGTTGCAGAATACCGTGGCGTGGGGATTGCCCTGGCAGCTCACCGCCTATGGCGGCAGTCAGCTGGCGGAAGAGTATCAGTCGCTGGCGGCGGGCCTGGGGGTCAACGGTGGAAGGTGGGGCGCCATGTCACTCGATCTGACGCATGCACGGCATCAGCAGGCGTCGGGCGAAGCCTGGCGCTGGCGATACGCACGCTACTTTTCGCAGACGCAATTGCAGCTTTCCGCTTACCGCTACGCGACATCCGGCTACCGCACCTTTTCTGAGGCCGCGCAGAGCAAAAACCGGCCCGACACGGTACAGCGAAAACAACGCGTTGATCTCAGCCTCACGCAGACGCTGGGCAGCTATGGGTCACTGTGGATTAACGGCAGCTGGCAGAACTACTGGCAGCAAAGCGGTAGCGAACGCTCACTACAGTTAGGTTACAGCGGCGTATGGCGCGGCATGACCTTTAACCTGAGCTACAGCCACAACCAGCTGTTGCGCTATCGCAGCAGCGATCGGGTAATTGGATTCAACCTGATCGTGCCGCTGGATCGCTGGCTAAGCAAAAATCGTTATGCCAACCGTAGCCATACCCTTAACGCCACGGCGGGCAGCAGCGTGGATAATCACGGGAATGCGCAATTCTGGAGCGGCATCAGCGGCAGCGCGGGTGAAGGGCATGCGCTCAGTTACCGTTTGCAACAGCGCCTGAGTAATCAGTCAGCAGGCAGCAGCAGCTATGCGAGTGCGGCCTGGCGCAGCCGCGCCGGTAACCTCGACGGCGCAATTGTCAGCAACGCCCGCGGCCAGCAGCTTAGCTGGGGCCTCAGCGGCGGCGTAGTGCTGCATCCGCAGGGTGTAACCTTCACGCAGCCGCTGGGAGAAACCAACATTCTGGTGAGCGCGCCCGGTGTGGCCAATCTGCCGCTGGAGCAGAACGGCAGTGTAAAAACGGATTGGCGCGGCTATGCCGTGGTGCCGTGGGCGTCACCCTATCGCTGGAACCGGGTCGCACCGAATCTGCGGCAGTTGGAAGAAGGCTATGAAATAGAAGAGGCGGTGCAATGGCTGGCACCAAAACGGGGTGCGTTAGTACGTGCTCACTTTGACGTTAAACGGGGCTATCGGGTGCTGATGACGCTGCGCTACCGCGGAAATGCCCTGCCTTTTGGCGCCCTGGTCGCGATTGGTAATCGGCAAAGCATTGTCGGCGATGAGGGCGAAGTCTGGCTCACCGGTCTGCCCGCCACAGGAGAGTTGCAGGCGCGCTGGGGCAAAGGTGCCGGGCAGCAGTGTCGGCTGCGCTACCGTTTACCCGACGATGCCGCCAGCGGCATTCAACGCTTACAGGGAGAGTGCCAGTGAGACGATTCTGCACGTTATTGCTGTTCGCTAGTGCCTGCCTGCAGGCACACGATGTGATGCTGCAAGTGACCGGTGAAATAGTGAATGAAGCCTGCACGCTAAATTACCGTGAAAAGCCACCTGAGGTAGCGATGGGAGAATGGGAAACCACCCATTTTTCCCTGCCGGGCAGCGCCAGCGATCATCGGCCGTTTACGCTGGTGCTCAGCCAGTGCATCAACGCGATAACCGGCGTGCGCGTCAGCTTCCAGGGTGAAGCCGCTGCGGCCAACCCGCAGTTACTGAAGCTGGATCAGCAGAGCATCAGCGGACTGGCAATTGAGCTCAGTGATGCGAACAGAGAGCCGCTGGCCATTAACCAGCGCGGCATACGTCAGCCGCTGCTGCCCGAGGTTGATAACGTGCTGCACTTTCACGCGCGCTATATCTCTTTAACACCGCCCATTACTGCCGGTGCGGCCAACGCGACGGCGCTGCTTAGCCTGGAGTATGACTGAATGAGATGGAACCCGATCTGGATAATGTTGCTGAGCCTGAAGCTGCACGCCATGAGTGCGGTCGACAACGTTGATGTGGCGCCCGATGTCGATCCGCCGCCCTACAGTTTACCCGCCGATGGCCTGCCGGTTGGCCAGCTGGTGGGTAACGAATGGCAAGGCGATGCGGCAGTCAGCACGCTATTTCAGTGCGAGCCCGCAGAAGGTGAGTGCATCGATCTGATGACCGTCAGGCCTGTCGGCACGCTGGCTACCGGCATTCAATACTATGAGGAGGGGGAGCGTTATGATGTCTATCGCAGTTCGGTAACCGGTATCGGTTACGTGCTGGGTATTCAGGATTTCGAGGACAACCGGTTTAAGCCGGTGAATCAGTTGCAACAGGAATTACAACTGTATCCGTTTCCCGGCAGCAGCCGCCTCAGCGCCACACGCGGCGTACGTGCCCGCATGCGTTTCATTACCACCGGCGAGCAGCTGCAGACTGGCGTGACCGCTACGCTGTCTTTGCCCATTGCACAGATTTCGGCGCGCAATGGTCGCTTCAGTGTTGTTGCGCCGGTGGTGCTGCATAGGATGACGATTCGCATTCAGCCACAAGGGTGCTCGGTGGTCTCCGGTGCCTCAGAGCCGGTGATGCTGGGAAAAGTGTGGGCAGGTTCATTACCGGAGGTGGGCAGCGTTTACGGAAATGGATCCGCCACGATTTCGCTGAGCTGCGACAAAGGCGTGGTGTTACACGCGGTGATGACCGACCAGAGCCAGAAGGGCAATCTCAGCGATATTCTCAACCTGACTCCGGACTCCACGGCGACCGGCGTGGGCATTCAGTTTGTGCGCGATGATGGCAACGTGATTCGTTACGGACCGGACGCCAGCGCTCAGGGCACGCTCAACCAGTGGCGGATAGAACAGGCGCAGTACGATCAGCAGATCCTGACCGTGCCGCTTATGGCGCGCTATATTCGCACCGGGCCGATTACCGCTGGCAGCGCCAACGGCATCGCGTCGATCACCTTTTCCTATCAGTGAGACGCACCGCGGCGCTTTTTCCAGATCAGCAACAGGCTTCCCGCCAGGCCGATAAACAGCAGGGCAACCGGCAGAATAATCAGCACGGTCATCACCTGATCTTCATGGCGTTTGATAAACGGCACCTGGCTGATGCCGTAACCAAACGTCACCACGATGGTGACCCACAGCAGGCCGCTGAGCCAGTTAAAGAACTGGAAGCGGCCATGTTTCAGGCCGGAAATGCCCGCCATGGTAGGCAGCAAGGTGCGGATAAAGGCCAGAAAGCGGCCCACCAGCAGCGCCGTCAGGCCATGGCGGTGAAACATTTGCCAGGCGCGCTGATGATATTGCGCGGGTAAATGCATCAGCCAGCGTTTCACCATTTTTGTATTGCCCAGCCAGCGGCCCTGCAAATAGCTCAACCAGCAGCCGAGGCTGGCCGCCATGGTCAGAATAATCAGCGTAGGGAAGAAGTCCATGACGCCTTTGGCCACCATGGCACCCGCCAGCAGCAGCAGGCTATCGCCCGGCAGAAACGAGGCGGGTAACAGTCCATTCTCCAGAAACAGCGTCAGGAACATGACCCCGTAAACGACCCACACAACATCCGGATTGGCCAGCGCAGCAAAATCCTGATGCCACAACGCCTGCACAATCTCGTGTAAAACACCCATGTTTAATCCCGTTGACAGCGGTTTCGTTTAATTTTAACGAATAATAAGAAGCCAGTCAGGTCGGGTTTCCGCCACGCGAAAACCGCATCCCCCGTGTAGTTTAGACGCTGGTCAGACGATCGAAGCCTGCCGACAGATCGGCGATCAGATCGTCAACGTGTTCCAGGCCAATATGCAGCCGCACCAGCGTGCCGCTGAAATCGATGCCACCGGCCGGTCGGATCGCCGCCAGTTCATCGGGCTGATTGGCGAGGATCAGCGATTCGAAGCCGCCCCATGAATAGGCCATGCTGAAGTGCTGGAAATGGTCGAGATAGTCGGCCATCTGCTGCGGACTCAGCTTTTGATGCAGAATAAAAGAGAACAGGCCGCTGCTGCCGCTGAAGTCGCGCTGCCAGAAAGCGTGGCCTTTGCACTGCGCCAGCGCAGGATGGTTTACCCGCGCCACTTCTGGCCGCGTGGCGAGCCATTCTGCGATTTTGATGCCGCTCTCTTCATGCTGTTGCAGACGTACCGCCAGCGTGCGCAATCCGCGGCTGGCCATATAGGCGGTATCAGCGTCGACCATTTGTCCCATCAGATAGGAGTTCTCGCGCAGGCGATCCCAGCAGCGCGCATTGGCGACCGCGGTGCCGATCATCGCATCGGAGTGGCCGATCAGATATTTGGTGCCTGCCTGAATCGAAATATCGCAGCCGTGATCCAGCGGCCGAAACAGCACGCCCGCCGCCCAGGTATTATCGACGATGATGATCGCTTCCGGCGCTTTGGCGCGCACGGCGGCGACAATGGCCGGAATATCCTGCACTTCCATAGTGATGGACGCGGGGGATTCGAGGAAAACGATGCGCGTAGTGGGCTGGATCAGCGCGGCGATACCACCATCAAGGCAGTGATCGAAAAAGGTGGTGCTGACGTTAAGCTTGCTGAGAATTTTGGTGCAGAAATCCTGCGTTGGCTCGTAGACCGAACCGCACATCAATACGTGATCGCCCGCTTCAACAAAGGCAAGCATCGCATTGGCTACCGCTGCCGCGCCGCAGGAGTAAAGCGCGCAGCCGGCGCCACCTTCCAGCTCGGTCATCGCTTCCTGAAGTGCAAAGTGGGTCAGGGTGCCGCGGCGGCCATAAAAGAGTTCGCCGTGCGCACGGCCTGCGGTGGCGCGCTGTTTGTCCGCCACGGTGTCGAACACCAGCGACGAGGCGCGTTGAATCACGCTGTTCACCGATCCCTGCGTAAATCGCTTTGCCCGCCCGGCGCGGATTAATGTGGTTTCTAACTTCTCTTTGCTCATCTGCGGACGCCCTGCTGATCCCTGTGAAAGGCATAAACTTAGCATGAATCCCGACAGGGCGTTGATAAGGAATTGGCATAATCAGAGTGCTGCCAGCGTGAAGCAGCGGGCGAACCAGGTTCGCCCGCCGGACTCAAATCACACCCATGGCACGCGGTAGCCAGAGCGAAATGGCCGGTATGTAAGTGATTAACAGCAGGACGATGAACAGCACGCAGTAAAACGGCAGCATCGCACGCACCACCTGCTCGATCTTTTGCTTGCTTACCGCACTGGCGACAAACAGCACCGAGCCGACCGGCGGTGTGATCAAACCGATGCCGAGGTTGGTCATCATGATCATGCCAAAATGCACCGGATCGATGCCTAACGCATTGGTAACCGGCAGCAGCACCGGCGTCAGGATCAGAATGATCGGCGCCATATCCATCAGCGTACCGATCACCAGCAGCAGCACGTTAATACACATCAGGATGACATATTTGTTGTCAGAGATGCTGGTAAAGGTATCGGTGATCATCTGCGGCA